>NZ_NFKK01000021.1:0-49929 GCF_002160355.1 Butyricicoccus pullicaecorum | reverse complement strand
AGACAAAATATAGATTTTGTCTTATATACTTATGAAATCAGTCTTAATTGAGATAACTGCTTTACATGTTCCTCACCCGTAGAGAGCAGATAAATGCGAGTTGTTTCTATACTGCTATGGCCCAGAATATCGGCAAGTTTTACCACATCTCGGCATATTTTATAGAACTCTCTTGCAAATAAATGACGCAAATTGTGTGGAAACACCTTGTCTGCTGCAATCCCCGCAGCTTTACACAGTGCTTTCATCTCCGCCCAAATCTGCTTTCGCGACATCGACTTTCCGTTTCTGGTCAGAAAAATCTGTCCCGAAACGGTTTTTTGCTTTCTGGCATACTTTAACAGCTTACGGCATAGTTTATGCGGCAGTAAAATGACGCGAATTTTCCCTTTGAGCGAGATTTCTGTCCGTCCTGTCTTAGCAGCCTCCACTGTCAAATACTGCACCTCAGACACACGGATTCCGGTTGCCGCGATCGATTCCAACAACAGGGCAAGTCGCTCTTTCCCTGTTCCTCCGGCAGTCTCTACCAATCGCTCGTACTCCGACCGGGTCAGCTCGCGTTCCTGACGACGGAACAACTTCCTTTGAATGCGCAAAGTTCGTACACGGCAATCAGCTCGATCGATAAAGCTCAAAAAGCGATTGAGGGCAACAACCATCGAATTAACAGTTTCCGGCGCATAGCCATCAGATAAAAGTTGCGCTTTCCAATCTGAAACCTCATTTTTATTCAGCGTTCTCTGTTGCAGCCAGCTTAGAAACTTGCGCACATCGCGTAAATATTTTTGCGTTGTCCCCTCGCTGCGTTCCTCTTCTCGAAGGTGGTCAACAAAAGCTAACAATTGATTTTCTCTATCTCGCATGACGATCTCTCCTGTTTCATAAATATGAACTTATTATATCCATTTTATTAAAAAAATCGAGCTCATGCAGTATTTCAAATACATTGTTATATATTAAAGTCCAATTCAATCTGCGCGCATACTATGATAGTGAGCCCAAAGGAAAGTTCTCCGGGTTCTATTTCTTATACCCTCTTACAAGTCCAAAATACCATTGCACCTTGTGATGTATGAGAAAGCGAGCAAATATTCATCCCGCTAAGATTGATCGACTATCAAAATGCACTGATAACGCGGTGAAAGACATTTGTAAATATTTATCAAAAGAAATGCAAAGTACGCAGCGTAAATACGACTAGTATCGTTATAACTTTAGCAATAGCATCAAAATGTTCAAGTGCCCTCTGCTCATAAACTCAAGTTGAACACGTCTAACAAGGTTGATATTGTCAGAGCGCACCGTATTAGTTATTGCACATCGATAGATAGTTTTAACAACTATCCGTAGTCAGTTGACTCTTTCGCCCCCTGTAACCGCAACGACAACCTTATATTTTACACGCAGCAACAGCCTACTCCTAATTCACACCGAAGAGATTCACGTAAAATTTGAAAAATTGTGATATAACGTTTTATCAGACAAACAAAAAAAGAGAGCTAATGCTCTCTTTTTTGCTCCCAGTCCTCTGCATATCACATTTAGACTCACTTTCGCACGGATAAATCAAATTTTCCCTGTACGGATAACTTCTTCATATTCAGGGGTGGATAGAACATCACCGGATTTTTCTGTAGACAAACTAGCTGCAACCGAACAATCTGCTTCAGTTCTGATTACCCTGACATTCCATCGACTTCCCAATCTTTAGCAGCTCACACAATGCAATCACGTCCATCGTTTAAAAGATACGAATGCACCAGCAATTTGTGTACGTCTTTCCGGGCATGAGATGAATCATATCACTTTTGCATTCAAAATCTTCAATGACATCCTGTCGTGCCGGCAAGGATGTCCACGGCTCAATGCAGACATAAGGCGCATCTGTCTTGGGCCAATGCCAGATTCCCAGATAGGGCATGTCCGGATAAGTCACCCGAACGCCATGTACAGAGGTGCGAGAGCGCAGCGTCACTTCTCTGGACATGTTTTTCAAAATAATCGCGTCTTCGTCAAACAAATCATGCCGCAGAGGAAGCAGTTTGCCTTCGACCAGCGGATATGCCTGATCGTGACCGCTCAGGTAAACTTCGGGCGTAAAGCCGACTCGATCGGGCTGGCAGCTACCGGTAAATTCCAGTACATAATCGGTGAACTGCTCACCTTCCTCCAGCGGTACACGAAATCCCGGGTGCCCACCGATGCCAAAGCACATCACTTTCTCACTGTGATTTTCGACCTGATACGAAATCTCAACACGGTCTTCGACCAGCTGATAAGTAATGGCAAGCGAAAAAGAAAAGGGATACTGCTTATGTGTTTCCGGGTTATCGGTCAATTCCAGCACAAGCCGGTCAGGGTCATGGGTGCGGCAAGCAAATTCCTGCTGTGCCGCAAAGCCGTGAATGCCCATCGGGTACTCCTGTCCCTCATACCGATAACGATTGTGAGTCAGTCGTCCAATGAACGGAAACAGCACCGGTGCACGGTCAGGCCAATACGCCGCATCGCCCTGCCACAGATATTCCCGTCCGTCCACAGTCTGCAAGTGCATCATCTGGACGCCCAGAGAATCTACCGCTAAAAGCAGCTTGCTATTTTGAATGGCATAAAGCATAGCAGTCCCCTTTACTTAGCTGCGGGATACTCATTGCACAGCAGACGATACGGCGGCTCGTCCTCCTCGATTGCAGGGAAGCGTCCAACCGGCGGATTGAAGCGATTGTCCGTATTATCGTCGTTGCACTGGCTCACCTCGGCCAGCAGCACACTGCCAGTACCCGGCTCTACGTTAAAGTCATGGTACATGTACTGCTGGATGTGGATGGACTCGCCAGGCGTCAAACGAATGACGCTGCCAGCCGGCACCGTATAAGTACGGCCATCCGTATGTACGGTGACATCGGATTCGTAGTCAATCTCCTCGTCAGGCAGACTGTTATAAACCTTAATCAGTACATTTCCGCCGCCGCAGTTGATGATATCCTCGGTTTTATACCAATGGAAATGGTTGGGCGAATACTGGCCTTCCTTCAGATACAGCAGCTTCTCTGCATATACCTTAGGGTACTTGTCTTTCATGTGCTGGTTGCCGTTTCGAATGGTAATCAGCGAAAAGCCAATCTTGTCAAAGTCACCCATGCCGTAGTCGGTGATGTCCCAGCCCAGCATGCAATCTCTGACTTCGTCATATTCATGGCCGATGTCCTGCCACTGCTCGGGCGTGAAATGGCAGAACGGCGGCAGCTTGCGGCAATACTTCTCGCACATTGCTTCCAGCTCTTTCAATGCCTTGTTGATCTCCGAACGTTTCATAGAAAATTCTCCTTTATCCAGGTAGTTTCAGTAGACCGATACATGCAATACGCACGTGAAACAAATTATATAAACAAATACCGTATATGCCCTGTTTATGGCCTTATTTTCCCTTAGAATACCCTTTTTATGTTACAATTGCAAGGCCATTAAATTTGGCTATATTACATAGTTTTTAGTCGTTCTTCTGTGCCGAACTCACGTGCCGCCTGAATCAGGGCTTCCATATTTTCCGGCTTGGTATTGGCACCGAGTGTACAGCCTGAACTGAGGATAATTCCGCGTCCCTTGGTCGCCTGAATAATGGACTGCACTTGACGACGCACATCCTCCGGTGTACCAATGCACATGGGTTCACCGCAATTGATATTATCCATCAGCACCACGTCATCCGATATCACCGACCGTGCGCAACCCATATCGGTCGTCCTATTTCAAAAAAGAAGAGTCCCCATATAAAGGCCTCCATGTATTAATCAAAGATGAAGACAAGCATCTGTAAGTCGATCTCATTATTCGAGAAAAACCGGAAAAGGTCATAATCCAGCCGTTCGAATCATCTAATCCGATCCAACTGGTATTCTCGTACTTCAATGACTCTATCTTCTGGCTGGTTAAGTCATTGTGCAGCCTGGATGAAAAGGCCACCTTCAAGACCTGGACGATGATGGAAACCATTGTTGGTACCACTGGTTTTGTGGTTGCACTCATCATTTCTCTCATTTTTAATCGGATTCAAATACCAATCCATCCTTTCACCACCCCGTCTGCGCATTCTACATGGGCGGAGTGATTTTTTATCCCTCTTTTTGTTCCAATCCAGCAGATCTTATGCACAAAAAAACTCCGATGCCGCACAATCGCACGACATCGGAGTTCGTTTGCATTAAGAAAGAGAGAGTTTACATTTTTATGTGGATAAAGAGAGAGTATGCTGTTCCTGAAAAAAGATTATATGGGTTTATACGGTATCGTTTTCCTTCTTTTGTACTTCTGCGAGATGCTCTTCTGCATTCTCAATCGTAACAATCGTTGCGGGAGATGCGATGAACTTCTCAGGAGTCTTGCCTTCCAGTGCTTCGACCGCTGCCTGCACGCCACGGTAGCCAACGTCATAACCGTCAACTGCAACCGTCATGGTTTCTTCACCGTTGAGGATTGCTTCCATTGCAGCGGTATTACCACCACATCCGCAGAAAATAGTGTTTTCGTAAGCGGGGTTTCCTTCGACAACGCGCTTCGCTGCGATTGCCATGTCATCGTTGTTGGCAAAGATAATCGAGACACCTTCAGGGTGATTCTGTACGATGGCTTCCATGCAAGTTACAGCCTGATCGGCGGTGGAGTTCGCATATTGCAGCTCGTCCATCAGGAAAGTGCCGCCACTTGCTTCAATACCAGCTTGATAACCCTTCATACGTGCTTCAGATGTGGAGTCGCCTTGTACGCCTGCAATACCAATTGCCGTGATCTCCGTCCATCCAGCTTCCTTAGCAGCTTCTACCGCAGCCTTACCGCCGAGTTCAGCCATCTCTTCGTTATCGAAACCAACAAAGCTCAAAACCTTATCGGAATCAACCTGCGTATCGATTGCTGCAACAGGAATCGATGTGTTTGCGATCTGATTTGCTACACTGTCGGCCTGTAACGGAGCCACGACCATTGCGTCGGTATCAGAGGCATTGAGCGTGGTTTCGATGATCTGAATCTGCTCTTCGTAAGCAGTTTCGGAGGTTGCACCCAAAACTTCAACGTTTACGCCGAGATCACGGCCAGCCGCTTTGCAGCCGGTCTGGACATACTGCCAATACTCAGAGGCAAGCGTTTTCAGCACAACCTTGATCGTCATGTCCGAACGATCTTTAGTCGTCGTTTCGGTGGCTGTCGTGTTTTGGGAATCGGCTGTGGAATCTGTGGTGGTTCCTCCGCCGCATCCAGCGAAAGAGCCGATCATAAACATACCACTGAGGACTGCTGCGAGGACTCTTTTTTTGCTCTGTTTCATTTCTCTTTCTCCTTTATACCACCTTTTGGGTGTTAATATTTCAGACAACCAAGCATATCCACGACTTGCAGCCGCGCATATTTGGTTTATACCTGCTGGTTGAAGATAATGAATGCATCAACCAAATACCTTAGCTGCACACTCACGGCAAAGATCGGTCCATTTTCTAAGGCGGCTGGGGTCGTTCTGGATGGTATGGGTGTCCTTGAGGATGATCTCAAAGGCCGTACCCTTACCGTCCTGCATCAGCTTCATGGTGTAATCCCGCATGAAATCCTCGTCCCAGCCACTTGTAACATAAGAGGGATTGGGCTTGCACGAGAAAATAGCCTTCATGCCAATCTGGTCACGCATGGAACGGACATCTGCCCACGGGGAAACCGAGATTCTGCGAATGTTGGGAATGGTCAAAACATCTTTGAGCTTGTTTTCCAGATTGTCGCAGCATCCGTACGCCGAAAGTCCGAAATTCGACAGCAGACGCTTTTCATAATCGATGGCGAATTCCTTAGTCATCTCGGGAGAGACCGAAACAAATTCCTGCGACTCGGCATACGCCCACAGATTTTTAAAGGTCAGCTTTTCACCCGGCGCCGGAGCACTCAGATCGTGGGTGTAGCCATAGCCGCCCGTTCCATTATACTGACAACCATGGTTCATATCCAGAAGACCCAGATCGAGCTGCTGCTGATACAGGTTGAGATATCCCTTTTCCAGCACAGCAAGGATTTTGTGCATCTGCTCGGGATAATCATAGAGGTCGTACAGGGCATTTTCATAGCCGCGGATTTTGGTGTAAGTCTCCATCCAGGAAAATGCAATGTAGGTGTTGCCCGTCCAGTGTACATCCAAAATGTCTCCAAGCAGCTCCTGGTGAATCTCCAATTTTTCCTTGGAGCCAGCTTCATCATAAATCACCCGAGGCGCAATCAGACGAGAAGCGATATCTTCATCTTCCATGTCATCATCGCTGATGAGCGGCTCAAAGTGCGCTGCGGTCTCGTCGAATGTGTAGTCGGGGCGCCAGAAGGGGTTGATGGTGGAAATCGTCGGGACGTGTACCGATTCGTTGGTAAAGGCGTTGTGTGCTGCCTGTCCGTCTAGCGTCCAGCCGGTGTCGGACATCAGTTTGCGGCAGTCCCAGCGCAGTTCAGCCGGTACATCGTCGTTGATGACCTCGGCACGATAGATACGTGCACGCAGTTCCCACTCGATTTCTCTGGCCGCTGCATCCTGACACTCCAGACTGTCCGGACGGATCACCTCGCGCCATGCACCCTCAGGCGAGCAATCGATCACCGGCTGATCGGTCTTGAGGTCGTTGTGCGCGTACCATAATTTTCTGCGCTCTTCCATAATTGGAAGGTTTGCCAACTCTGCCAGCCGCTTAGCAAGATCTCGAATGACGGCTTTTTCTTTTTCTGTAATCATGTGCCACTCCTTTTCTCTAGCAGTAAAATAATTTATATTGCTTTTATTTTTGCAATGCCGTTCCGCAAGTATAATTTATTTTGCGCAATGTGTATAAGCTTTAAAATCCCATGCGAAAAGCATTAAATTTAGAAGCTTTTCTAAAAATCATGTATTTTGTGAAATTATTATATCATTTTTAAACAAAATATGTTAGAATAGAAACATCATAAACTAGCACAATCCAAAACATTCTTTATTCTCATTGTGCAATACTTATAATTTTGCTTTCTCCCGCTTGTGTTGTATGACCATGAATAATTTATTTTGTTTTTTGAGGTGATCTTGTGATTGCATACCAAGAACGTGTGAAGGCGGATTCGTCAGACATAACGATCGCACAGTACACAGGACCTGTCTTACCAGATCGTATGGCATCATTGCATCGGCATAAATTTTGTGAGATTATTTTTATATCACAGGGATACGGCGAGCTTTTTTATTGCAGAGAACATATTGTGCTGCTGGCGGGAAGTCTGGTATTTATCGCACCAGAAGAAGCACACGCAGTATCTCTTCGAACAGGATGCGAAGCTTATACCTGCCACTTTGATCGGAATGCAACATCAGAAAAGCTCAACCGATTGCTCGAAGATCGTGCTCCGATCTCTCTAACCGAACATCATCCAGAGTATATGTTATCATGGACAGACGGAGATTCGCCGCCTGATAGCCAGAGGCAATCGAAATACAGTCACCGAGTCCAACTGCTCGGCACCGATAAAGATCACATTCTTTCAATTTTGCAGGCACTTGAAGCCGAACAGAACACGCAGGACGTGGGATATCTAGGCATGAAGCAGTGCTACTTGGAACAACTACTGATTACGTTAAACCGCATTCTTGAGGGACAGTCTAAAAGCACGATGGACTATCACTCATGGAAGGAAGATATGGTCAATTCAGTTTTGAGTCAGATTGAGGCAGATATCACTATTCCATTTGATTTTAACGCCTTTGCGCAGAGTCAAGGCATTACGCCGACCTACTTTCGCTCAATTTTCAAATCCATTGTCAATATGTCACCAATCGATTATCTAAATCATGTGCGGATTTCAAAAGCGCTTGAACTGCTTCAGGTCACCAATCTATCGATATCAGAAATCGCCAGTCGTGTAGGAATCTATGATGCAAATTATTTTTCGAGACTATTCAAAAAAGTGACTGGTTATCCACCTCGTTATTTTAAGTCGATTCCCAATCAGGAGGGTATGTTATGAGAAACTTTGAAATCGGTATCTTACCGGAATCCACCTGTTTTTCTTTTTCACCAAACACCGAAGCAAAGGAAATCTTTCTGTATCCAACCATGTGCGGACATTACTTCTGCACTGCGGAATACTATATCAAGCGAAAGCATTTCCCCAGGCTGCTGCTTGTCTATGTGTGCAGCGGTACGCTCTACCTGGAATTATCAGAAAAAAAGTATCAGGCCAGTGATGGTCAGATTCTGCTATTTGACTGTACACAGCCGCATCACTACTATGCAACCGATGCATTGGAGTTTTATTTTCTGCATTTCGACGGAGCACAGGCACATGAATTGTGCCGATATATCAATCGTACGAGCGGTCTGGTCATAGACGGACCGAACAATGAAAAGGTGCACGATGAGCTGCGCGATCTGATCCAGTTCTATGAGGACAATAACAGCGAAAGTGTAATGGCAAGCTCAGGACGCATTTATCGGGTTTTGACATTGTTGGACAATCCGGTGATGTCTCCGCAGCTGCAAAAGCATGGCGATGCGATCAACGAAGCCGTGCGATATATTCGGTCTAATGTGGGCAAAAAAATAACCCTACACGAGCTGGCCGAGCTATGTGGGTTAAGCGATTACTATTTTTCGCATATTTTTAAAGATATTACCGGATTATCACCGAGCAACTTTATCACATACTCACGCATTGATCAGGCAAAATCACTTTTGTCCAGTACATCTCTAACATTGCCGCAAATCGCCAAACAGGTTGGCTACGCCAACAGCAGCAACCTCATTGTACAGTTTACCGACCGTGTCGGCTGTACACCTCAGGAGTTTCGTGTCCAACATCAGGGAGATGAGTGGTCTTGAGCAAATCTATGCGAATCCAAAAAAGCTTACGCACAAACAAAATCCTATGCCGCGTTTTTCTATAAAAATCCTCTCGGCTGCAATCTATTTTCCAATATTACAGAGACTGTTGCTATCATTCTATTGTTTTTATCCAAACCGAAGCACAAAACCGGACACAGAGCTATATATTCTGTGTCCGGTGTTCTTTTTAAGAGATTTCCCTTGATATCGAAACCTTTATTTTATCGCTGCAGCAATGTCGCAGCTTTTTCTTTTTATTCTTTCTCAGTTCCTCGAATCTGGTCAATCCGATTTTGCAGCGTGTCCATTTGTTCTTTCACATTGCCAATCAAAGGTGCACCAATGATATTCCCTTCCCGATCTACAATGTAAGTGGTCGGATATCCGGCAATATCGGCAATAAATTCTTTATAAAAATCATTGTCCGGATTGGGCGAGATATTTTGATAGGTCACGCCTTTTTCCTTTAAAATGCTCCGAGCAAGGTCCAACTGTTCCTGACTCTCTCCAGAATCTGCTCCCACACCAATCAAATTGATATTATCTTCTTTAAAATCTTGGTACATCTCTTCCAATTCCGGCATTTCTGCAATACACGTTCCGCATCCATTGTTCCAGAAATTGACGATGGTGACATCATACTCTGCAAAAATATCATTGGTTATGGTATTGCCTTCCATATCGGTCTCTGTAAATTCAGGGAATGGCGTTTTTGAAACCAACTCCTGCTCTTGTGAACCACAGCCCGCAAATAAGGCGGTACTCATCACCAAAACCAGAAAGAGACAAATAATTTTTCGCATATTTTTTACCTTCTTTCAGTGTCCGACTTCATAGAAAATGTTTTTGCAATTGCCTGGTGCGGACAGGCTCGAATACAGTCTCCGCACCGAATGCACTCTGCGTGGTTTGGTGTACGAAACACATCCACGTCCATTTTGCACACCCTGCTGCAAGCTCCACAGGATGTGCACCGATCTGCATTGATGTGGAATCTATAAAGGGATACCTTGTTAAACAGTGCATAAAATGCTCCCAACGGACAAATCCACTTGCAAAACGGACGATAGAAAAATACCGCGAGCATAATAACTCCCAACAGAATGCAGCTTTTCCAGGTAAATAATTCTCCCAGGCTGGCACGAATACTCTCGTTTGCGAGGGACAGCGGGATACCGCCTTCGAGAATGCCGGCGGGACAGATATGTTTACAGAAAAACGGATCACCCAATCCTACCTCATTCACGATTGTCATGGGAAGGACGATCACAAACACCAACAAAATGCCATACTTGAGATAGGTGAGCACGTGCAGCTTTTTGGTGCTGAACTTTTTGGTGGGAATCTTGTGTAGCAGCTCCTGAAACCATCCAAACGGGCACAGAAAACCACACACGACTCGCCCGAGCAGTACGCCGATGAAAATCAAAATGCCCACAATGTAATAGGCAAAATGAAATTTCGACGAGCCGATCACGGCCTGCAAAGAGCCGATAGGACAGGATGCAGAGGCTGCGGGACAGGAATAACAGTTCAATCCCGGTACACAGACACCTTTGAGACTTCCTTTATAAATTTTTCCCCGGAAAAAATTCAGAAAAAACGGATTGGAAGCAAGGGTTGCCGCCAGTTGGATTTTCCACCTATGTTGATTCTTAGCCAATGCCGACACACTCCAAACACAGATTGATTCCCTTGCTGAAAACCGTATCCGCTTCACCTCGCAAGACACCAATTCCAATCATCACAATGGCAGCTGCCAGAAAGACCAGCGGTGCTTTTCGCAGACTGATCCCATCACCGCCATCGCATTTCCTTCGTCGCTGCTCTCACCGGTCATTTCCTTCTGCATGTCCGCAAAGCTCGCCGCGGAGTTTGCAAGCTCCTCAGCTTCCACAGCAGAGAACCATGCCGAATAGAACGACGTATTGACACACCAGCAAGCCGTGTTGGGCAGTCCCTCTATCATCCCAGTGTGATTTTCCGTGGCACTTTTCAGCGAATCATTGTAGCGAATCACAGGAAACGGCGCGTCCTCAAACAATTCATTTCCATCTTCGCTTTTGGTGCATACCAGAATTTCCGCACCGTTTTTCTTGATACCCTCATATCCATTGACCAAAGCCTGATAAAAAGCTGCTGCATCCGGGTCGTTCGGGTCTACAAACGCAAACAGGGTAACACCTCCCATGTTCTCGCGGGTGAACTCTTCCCCAGACAGCGTCGTGGTCGTGAACGCGCCAATGGCACCAGCTTCTGTCTTACTGCTGGCCGGGACGCTCCGCTGTTCCACGTACGTGTCTGCCCATTCCTGCGTAACCCAACCCTTATCCACTGCATCCTCCAGAGTCAGGCTTCCACTCTCAATCGCCTGCTCAACTTCATCCAAACCAGGTGTCTGATTGCCGCAGGCTGCCAGAGAAAATGCGCAGACCATCGCCAAAAGAATTGCTGCCAATCGTTTCATAAAAATAACTCCTTCTGCTGTTTGATTTGCAGAAGGAGTATAGCACATCTCATATAAAGCTGCTGTTAAGATCGAAAGGTAATTTCAAATATACTGCCGTTGGGATGATTGGGCAAAACCGAAATTTGCGCGTGATGGCGCTCTAGTGTCTTCTTACACACCGCAAGTCCCAAACCACTCCCACCGACGGCACGGCTTCTGGATTTGTCTACGCGAAAGAACGGTTCAAAAATCGCACTCCGGCAATCCTCTGGAATGCCTTCGCCTTGATCGGCAACCTGTACCCGCACGCAATCTTGTTCCTTTTGAGTCGTAATACGAACCTGTTTGCCCGCCGGACTGTATTTCACCGCATTTTCCAAAAGATTATAAAACACCCGCTCTAACAGTCGATCTTGTCCCAAAACATAACAATCTGTCTGCTCAATCTGAATTTCGATTGTTTTCTCGTCGGCGACACTGGACAGCTCTTCTGCTACATCACAGAGCAGCGGATACAGCGGAACGGGCGTCATTTCTTCCAGCGGTAAATCCTTGCTGAACCACAGCAAATCTTCAATCAAGACGGACAGGCGTTCCAGCTGTTAGCTGATGGAATCTACCATTTCCTGCGTCCCGTGATCGACCTGTTCTGACAATGAAAAAACATCCAACTTCGCCCGCATGACGGCCAACGGTGTTCGGAGCTCATGTGCAGCATTGGCGGAAAACTCTTTCTGCAAGAGAAAAGAACGCCGTAAATCTGCCATCATCTGGTTAAATGACACCGTCAGCTGCCGGATTTCATCGGCACTCTGCGGCAGTTCGATCGGCTCTCCCAGGTTTTCGATACTGCGCTTCTGTACCTCGCTGGACAAATCACGAATCGGTTTCAGCACATATCCTGCCGCAAAATAAGTGGCTACGCTTCCAACCAAAACGATCAAAACCGTAGCAATCGCTGTTTTCTGCTGGAACATCTCATAGTACGGTTCCTCAACCGACATCGCGGGTTCCAACGATAAGATCGGCATCGAGCCGTCTTCCAGCGCCGGTGTCGTTGCGACCGCTTCTACCATCTGTACTGCCGATACATTGGACAGCAGCATCAATGTGACGCAGGAAATCAGCAAGAACAAACTGGCAACCAGCGTAAAGCGGATGCGCAGCGGAATCTTTTTCAGCACAAACGATACCCCTCTCCGATTTTTGTCTGAATGGGATCATGTCCCAGTGCACTCTTCAGCTTTTTCCGCAGAGCGGACAGATGTACCCGAATGGAGTTGCTGAACGGGTCGGAATCTCCGTTCCAAACGTGATCGATCAGCTCTTGTTGGGTAATCAAACGTCCCTGATTCAAAAGAAAATACTCTAAAATAGCGAATTCTTTTGTGGTAAGACCAACCGGTACCCCATGGATTTCTATGGTTCGATTCAAAGTATCCAGTACAATCGCCTCATAGGTCAGGCAGTTGGACTGCTGAACGAATTTGCGGTTTAATAAGACACGGATACGCGCTTCCAGCTCGGCAAAATGGAACGGTTTTGTCAGATAATCACTGGCGCCCAGTTCAAAACCAGACAGTTTGCTGTCCAATTCCGAATTGGCTGATAAAATCAAGACCTTCGTCTGCGGATTTTCCCGGCGAAGTTCCTTCAAAATAGAAAAACCGTCCATTTCCGGTAAATTCAAATCCAATACGACAAGGTCGTACGCTTCATCAATCGCCATCTGGCAGCCTGTCCTGCCATTGTCAGCCTGATCTACCGCATATCCTTTTAAGCTCAAGCCTTTGGCAATATCCTGTAATAATTCTTTTTCATCCTCAATCACTAAAATCCGCATATCAATCTCCATCTCTTATTTCCCACAGCACGAGGTACTCACAGATTTTGTATTCATTATAGTGACAATCTTGCAATTTCTCAACCCTGCTTGACGAACGCATGTTCTTTCCCGCATATATTGTTTCAGCTTCACAAAACTTCTATAATAGAAGAGGTACTGAATACAAAACGTCGATACTTATTGATTTGTTCCAAACAGAAGGATACAATGGACTTTCAGTTGATTGAACAGGAAGCTTGGAAGCGAAAAGAATATTTTGATCATTACTTTAAACACGTTCCCTGCACGTATAGCATAACGGTAAAACTGGATATTACCGCTTTGAAAGATAAAAAGCTGTATCCTACCCTTTTGTACGGACTCACTACGATCGTCAATCGACACGAGGAGTTCCGCACCTCGATGAATGAAAACGGGCAGGTCGGCGTATTTTCCGAAATGATGCCGTGCTATACGATTTTCCACAAAGACTCACAAACCTTTTCCAACCTCTGGACGGCGTATACGACTGACTATACCGAGTTCTGCGCGCGATATCAGGAAGATATGGAGCGTTACGGCAATACAGAAGGGATGATGGCAAAGCCAAATGCCCCAGAGAACACCTTCCCGGTCTCCATGATTCCCTGGACTACCTTTGAAGGGTTTAATCTGAATCTGAAAAACGGATATGACTATCTTCTGCCGATTTTCACCTTTGGAAAATATCAGCAAGACAACGGGAAATATTATATTCCGCTGTCTGTACAGGTGCACCATGCGGTCTGTGATGGATTCCACACCAGCCGCTTCATCAATGAATTGCAGGAGCTGATCGATACGTTAGGCGCGTAAGTGTTGCAATAAAGGCGATATTTGCATCTATGATCAAAAACAGAAGCAGGTGAAGTCAAATGCGCACATTTTCCATCGCCAATAAAACCATATCCGTTTTTGCAAGTTCTGTGCCAAACGCTCCCGTGATTTACCTCAACACCTTTTCCGGCGAAGGACAGAAAATCTTTCAAGCGGCACAAGATGCCCATTATCCATCGTTTACATTAATCGCAATCAGCGACTTGGACTGGGATCACGATATGGCTCCGTGGGACTGCCCGCCAATCTTTAAAAACACACCGCCCTGTACAGGTGGTGCAGACGATTATCTCAAACTGTTAACCGAAATCATTGTCCCCACCGTAGAAAATAATCTTGCCGGAACGCCCTGCTGGCGCGGCATCGCCGGATATTCTCTGGCAGGATTGTTCGCCGTGTACGCGATCTATCAGACAGACCTGTTTTCCCGCGTGGGCAGTATGTCCGGCTCTCTATGGTTTCCGGGCATAAAAGAGTACATCTTTTCCCACAAGCCGAAATGCCAACCGGATTATATGTATTTTTCTTTGGGCGATAAAGAGAGCAAAACGCGCAATCCTATTCTGCAAAGCGTGCAATCAAACACCGAGGAAATTCAAACTTTTTATCAGGAAAAAGGTATCACTACCGTATTTCAGCAAAATTCTGGCAATCACTACAATCATGCGACCGAGCGCACCGCTGCGGGTATCGGTTGGCTGCTAAGCAGATAACATAAAAGCCGAAGGATTTTAAACTGCTCCAGATTGTGCGGACAGTACAAAAAGGCCGCTATGTAGAAAAATATGAAGTTTTAACTGGAGTGGCGCAGCATAAGCGGCGCCACTCCAGTTTTAAGCTGAATGCGCTCATCGTTGTAAAAATGAATATAACGGTCAAGTATTTCATTGGCCTCACAGAATGAGTCTGATTTACGGCGATAGATACACTCTGTCTTGAGGATAGAAAAGAAATTTTCCGCCATAGCGTTGTCGTAACAATTTCCTCGTCTTGACATTGAGGGTATAATTCCATAAGATTTTGTCAGGTCAAAGTATGCTTGCGGGGTGTACTGAACCCCCTGGTCGCTGTGGAGGTGCGACCCTCTTTTTCGCTTGCTTCATGGCCAGGCGAATGGTGTCCGGCACCAGATTCCATACTCCCGACTCAACGTATATTGGCTTTCTCCTGCACGAATTCGTGACATAACTTCTTCCCGTATCTCGACAGGATACTTTTTCATCCCTTTTTTCCCAGACATACTAAGCCCCCCTAATGTAGTTCTATTTTCCTACATTAGGGGGCCTTTTGTCTGTTGTCCGGTTTTACTGGACCTGTTCAGAAATCAGTCAGTGCTTTTCCTTTATGGATTTGAAAAACTGACAGAAAGTCACAGGTTTGCGCCATTGTTGGCGATCACATCGCGATACCAATAGAACGATTTCTTGCGAATGCGCTCGCCCGTACCGTGACCGTCATTGTCCTGATCCACGTAAATCATGCCATATCGCTTGGACATTTCACCCGTGGTGGCGCTGACCAGATCGATGCAGCCCCACGGTGTATATCCCATAATATCCACGCCGTCCTCGTCGGCAGCCTGCATCATCGCCTGAATATGGGTGCGCAAATAGTCGATTCGGTAATCATCTGCCACTGTGCGCTCGGGCGTGAGTACGTCAACTGCGCCCAGACCGTTTTCCACTACAAAGAGCGGCTTCTCGTACCGATCATACAGGGCATTGAGTGTAATGCGGAAGCCCATCGGGTCAATCGGCCAGCCCCACTGGCTGCAAGTCAGATACGGGTTCTTTGCCGACGCGAACACATTGCCGCCCGAGGCCTCACCCTGTCCGTCAGTGCGCACACACCGGCTGTTATAGTAAGAAAGTGCGATAAAGTCTGCCGTGTTTGCCTTCAGAATGTGTTCGTCTTCCTCGGTCACATCAACCGTAATGCCTTCGCGCTCCCACAGCTTTTTCGCATAGTTCGGGTACGCGCCGCGCGCCTGCACATCGATAAAGAAATAGGCTTCGCGATCCTTCTGCATGCTCTCCCACACGTCTTCCGGGCGGCAGCTGTACGGATACACGCTGCCGGCTGCGATCATGCAGCCTACTTGGCACTCGGGATTGATCTCGTGCGCGAGCTTGGTTGCCAGTGCGGATGCAACCAGCTCATGGTGCGCTGCCTGATACTTGACTGCGAGGGGATTTTCTCCCGCTTCAAACCGGATGCCTGCGCCCATAAACGGCAGGTGCATGAGCATATTGATTTCGTTAAAGGTAATCCAGTAACGAACCTTATTGCGGAATCTGCGGAAAATAACCTCACAGTAGCGCAAATAGGCATCAATCACTGCGCGGCTGCGCCAGGAACCGTATTTTTCCACCAGATGCATCGGCAGATCGAAATGGCAGATGGTAACGATCGGCTCAATGCCATAACGCAGCAATTCATCGATGAAGTCTTCGTAGAATTTCAAACCAGCTTCATTGGGCTGCTCTTCCTCACCGGTCGGAAAAATACGCGACCAGGAGAAGGAAAAGCGATAGCAGCGGAAGCCCATCTCGGCAAACAGTGCGATATCCTGCTTGTAATGACCGTACAAATCGATGCCATCCCGTCCGGGATAGCGTGTGCCTTCGGGCAGGGTGCGATAATCCATCACCCCCTGCATCACCGGCAAACGATTTTCTCCCTGAGGCAGTACGTCTACAATCGCCATGCCGCGGCCATCTGCCTGCCAGCCGCCCTCACACTGATTGGCAGCAGTCGCACCACCCCATAAAAAATCTTTTCGCATAGTTGTCCTCCGACCGTTGTTTAGGAAAGTGTCAGCAGCGGATCGCCCGCGTCGACAGCTCCGATGTTTGCAGGCATAACTGCGGCGTAATCATCGGAATTTGTGATGATAACCGGCGTCACCAGAGAGTATCCAGCCTCTTGGATGAGCTTGCGGTCAAACTTCAGAAGCTTCTGTCCCTTCTTGACCGTATCGCCCGACTGTACCAGCGGTTCGAATCCCTTGCCGTCCAGCTGAACGGTGTCCATACCGACATGAATCAGAATTTCCACGCCGGTATCGGTCAGCATGCCGATGGCATGACCGGTCGGGAACATATTGGCGATCGTGCCGTCTGCCGGGGCATAGATGGTGTCATCCTCGGGGATGACCGCAGCGCCCTGACCCAGTACACCGGTGGAGAACGCCTCGTCCTGCACCTCGCTGAGGGCAATGGCCTTGCCCTTGACCGGGCTTGCGATGACCATTTTTTCGGCCTCGATTACCGCAGTCTGCTCAGATGCTACCGGGGTCGGCTGTGCAGTCTCCACGGCCTTTTCCGGGTCGCGATAGAATACCATGGTCAGCACAAAGCCGACTGCCATCGAGATTGCAATACCAACCAGCGCAACGATGATGTTGCCCATCGAACCGTCCGGATTCATCATGTTGGGCAGCTCGAAGATACCCATACCGCCCAGGATGAACTTACGGAAGTTGAAGTGTCCATAAAATGCACCGCCGATACCGCCTGCAATACAGCTGATAATGAACGGCTTCTTGAGCGGCAGCAGAATACCGTAAATCGCCGGCTCTGTGACACCGAAAATACCGGAAATAAAGTTCGGGATTGCCATTTCCTTGAGCTTCTTGTCCTTGGTCTTAAAGAAGATCGCCAGAACAACCGCAGAAGTTGCAAAAGTGCAGGCAAAGAACGGCATCATAACGTTATCGTAGCCCAGGGTCATCACGTTATTGATGTAAACCGGGATAAAGCCCCAGTGCATACCGAAGATAACCAGAATCTGCCAGGTCAGACCGACGATTGCACCGGCAACCAGCGGGCTGAAGCTGCGGATGGTCAGAGTGAACTCGGGGATGAGCGTAGAGCCGAAGGTTGCAATCGGTCCGAGCAGCATGAGCGTAACCGGGAGCGTAATCAGCAGGGTGAGCATGGGGACAAAGAAGAACTTGACCAGCTCCGGTACAATGCGGTTAAAGAATTTTTCGCACTTGGATGCAAACCAGACCGAGAGAATAACCGGAATGACTGTGCCGGTATAATCGACCGCAATCACCGGCAGACCCAAGAAGTCAATGTACACCGGCGAAGCAAACATCGTGCCTTCAAACAGTGTATAGAGTGGTTCGCCTGCCGCAGCGAGTGCGCTTGACTGAATGGCCGGATAGCACAGTGCAGCGCCAATCGCCAGACCCAGCATCGGTTTCAAATTAAATTTTTTCGCGGCTGTATAGCCCAGGAACAGCGGCAGGAAGTTAAACAGTGCATCACCCGCCGCGTTGATGATTAAGTAGACACCGCTGGTCGTTTCGTACAGTCCCAGCGTCGCAAAGAGGGTGTTAAAGCCCTTGAGCATACCGCAAGCAGCCATAATGCCCAAGATCGGCTGGAAGATACCCGATACGACGTCAATCGCACGGTCGAGCAGCTTGCCCTTCTTGGGCTCTGCCGGTGCCGCGCTGTCTTCCTTCATGCCCAGCACCGCGCACACATCGTCGTACACCTCGGCTACATGATTGCCGATGACGACCTGATACTGTCCACTGCTCTTCATAACCGTGACAACACCATTCATCGCCTTGAGCACTTCGTCGTTGGCCTTTCCTTCATCCTTGAGCGTGAAACGAAGTCTCGTAATGCAGTGGACAAGTCCTGCTACATTTTCCTTTCCGCCGACATTTTTTACAATGTCTTTGGCCAATCCATCATACTTTCCCATGTCTTACCTCCTGTTTCTATTTCCGTCTTTCTGTGCGGTAACACTAAAATAATACATATTTTCACCGAATACAATGTGCAAAATGCATTTCGGTCCGTCGGTTCAAAATAGATAAAAAAAGAACCGATGCTGGTGAAACATCGGTTCAAAACGCGATTACGCATCAAAGCTTTCGTTGAGCAGGAGGTTCCTGTGCCGAACCATTTCGAGCGAAGACTGCACGTGCTGTTCCTGACAGCGCGAGAGCAGCAGAGAGAAAAAGATATCAAACACGTAATTGCTTGCGGCAAACGATGTGATGACATCCAGGCTCAGAATAGAGTCACGATTGGGAATTTCCACGACCTCATGGCACCATGGACGGGTTCTCTGATTGTGCGGTCCCAGAATGCCAACCACATGATTGTGCGTAGCCGTGCGCAGATACTTGGCCATAGTTTCCACCGTGCGATTGGCTCCCGTAAAGCTGATGACGAAGGCGACCGTCTTTTTGTGCTTTCGGGCGGCAAGATAGTGACCGTTGATGCTCTCATAGGCCGAGCTCTCCACCCCGAGCGTTGCAAACTTAAACGCCGCAGCCTGTGCCAGCGTATAGCTGATGCCCGTACCGTAGATATCAATGCACTCGGCTTCCTGCAAAAAGTGGTTGATGCGCAGCATGTCGGTCTTGTTCAGCGTCAGCCGCGTATTGGTGACCGCCTTGTCATACAGTCCCGGAATGGTGTGGATGATATCCGAATACGAACTTTGCGGCGTGATCGGTTCATTGGCCAGAATCTGCCCGATGCGCTCATTCTGATTGACTTCCGCAATCAATTTGAGCTTCAATTCCTGATACCCGGACAGCCCCAGCTTCTGACTCAGGCGAACCACAGTTGCCTTGCTGGTCAGCGATGCCTTGGCAAGCTCTCCGGCTGAAATATCCGGAATTTCATCCATGTGCGTCAGAATATAGTTTGCAACATCCTTTTCGTGATTTGTGAAGTTCTTCATCTCTTTCAGCTGCACCAACAACACAATCTTCGCCCTCTTTCCCGCATCCTGTCTTGTAGTGAGTATATCATACCCTCAAATAATTTACAATTCTATCCTGTTCTCCTTTGATATATCGCAAAAGAACGCGTAATTCGTCCAAAAAGTGTCGAAAATCGAGCATCGAGAGAATTTTAAACGGCAAATTAGACTGCACCTCAATCGCGCATCTTGTTATGCCCTTGTCCCCGAAACGAATTTCTTCATTTTATCCCAAGACTTTTCGCAAAAAATCCATTACAATAAAAAGACAGACTGATTTGAGATATGATACCCGTCGCTGACAGCAGGTTATTTAGATTATGGAACGCGCATTCATCGAAAAACTGCCCAAGGTGGAGCTGCACATTCATCTGGAGGACACCGTCCAGCTGGAACTGATTCAGGAACTTGCAGAGAAAACACAGACGCCGCTGCCCAAGCCGGCCGATGAACTCTTTTCCTTTACCGGTCTGGCCGATTTCCTCGATCGACTGGATTGGATTTGTTCGCTGGTCAGAAATCCCGAGGATGTCAAGCGTCTGGCATACGACTACGCACGCTACGCCGCTTCGCAGAACATCATGTACGCCGAAGTAATCACCAATCCCACACACTGGAAAGCGCTCTCTTATCAGCAGCTGATTCCCGGCATTCTGGAAGGCTTCGATCAGGCTTACGAGGACGGCTACACCGACTGCCGCTTGCTCGTCTCCCTGCTGCGCTCGCAGACCAAGCAGGAATCTCTGGCACTGGTGCGCTGGATGACCTCCCATCGTCACCCGCGTCTGATGGGTCTGTCGGTAGACGGCAACGAAGCAGTTTCCAAGCAGTCCAATCGCGTACTGTGCGACGCCTTTCTGGAAGCCAAGCACGCCGGTTTTGCCATCACCGTACATGCCGGTGAGTCCTCCCCGGCCGAGGGCGTCTGGGAAGCCCTTGATATTTTGGGTGCGATGCGCATCGATCACGGCGTGCGCTCCATCACCGATCCTGTCCTGCTGCGCCGTCTGGCCGACGAGCGCATCCCCCTTAACATCACCCCGACTTCCAACCTGATGGAACTGTACCCCAGTCTGGAAGAACACCCGCTCGGAAAGCTGTACGAACTCGGCATTCCGGTCACGGTCAGCACCGACGATCCCATGCTTATGAGCATCGATCTGTGCACCGAACTTGAAAAGTCCGCCAACGCGTTCGGTTGGGGTGCATCTGACCTCATCCGCTTGCAGGAAAATGCCATCCGCGCAAGCTTCTGCGATGCAGAGACCAAGCAGCTGCTGCGGGATAAGCTCAAGGTCTTCTGTGATTGCTACCATAAGGCATAAAATATTATAACTCCGCTATTAAAGCCTCCGAAAAATATTCGGGGGCTTTCTTACTACCTTTATCCCCAACAGACAAACAGAGAGCGCAGCCTTTGCATGCCACGCTCCCTGTTCATGTGAGAAAAAGAAGAAGTTCAGATATATTTATACCAGACTGTTGAGCTTATCCAGATATTCCTGTGCATTATCCGGTGTAATGATCTGACAGCCGGTATCAATGAACTCCGGCAGCTCCTCGCCATTGATAGCATCGATCATGCTCTCAACCGCCTGATATCCCATATTATACGGGTCCTGTGCAACCGTGCACGAAATCTTTCCGTCTACAACCGCCTGTACACCGGAGGAAATACCATCAAATCCACAGACAATGATGCCGTCATCTTGTCGGCCTGCAGCCTCGATCGCACGTGCTGCACCCAGTGCAACGTCATCTGCACAGCAGACCACAGCATCCATATCCGGATGGGTTTGCAGCGCACCTTCCATGACATTGACTGCCTTATCACCTACGCCATCGGTGTACAAAATCTCAACGATTTCACAGCCGCCTTCTTCCAGCGCTCTCTTATAGCCGCTGACACGGGCTTCCGAAGTGGATTCACCCTGAATATTCGCCAAAATGACAACCTTGCCGCCCTGGCCAATCTGTTCGGCAACATACTGTCCGCCCAGATATGCAGCATCTTCGTGTGCCGTGCCGATAAACGTCTCAGCGCCCTCGAAATTGGTATCAACCGCCAAAACCGGGATGGTTGCCTGACTGAGCACGGTCTCCGCCATACCGGAGTTCAGCGGTGCAATGGCAATCGCCTGCTTGGTGCCCGAAGTTAAAATGGTTTCTGCTAAATTGAGCTGACCTTCATAATCGGTATCAGCTGTTGCACCGTAAATTTGTGCATCCACATTGCCCAGATCTTCTGCTGCCGCTTCGGCACCGGCTACTACATAACTCCAATATTCCGAAGCCGTGGTCTTAACAATCACGCCGACCTGATATTCCTTGTCCGATGCCTCGTTGGTCTGCGCCTGCTGTGCGGTTTCACTCTCATCCGCAGTCTGACCGCCGCATGCAGTCATTGTTCCTGCCAGAATACCCGCCAAAATCATCGCACTGATGCGTTTCCATACGTGCTGATACTTCATATAAACGTGCTCCTTTCCAAACGGTCTCCCGTTTCATTGACTCTCTTTTCCATCTCTCAAATTCACAAATGATTCGCCTCAGCCATATACACGGGCAACTTCTTCCCGTGCCAGCTCTACCCAACGGTAAGCGTTATACGGCGTATTAGCAATGGTATGATTATCCTTCATAATCAGTTCTACATGGTTGCCGCAGGCCTTGCACTTGACCAAAACCTCATGCAGGCGGCTGCGAATGTACGCCTCATCGATCTGCGGCACGGCAATATCGGTCGGACTGACCTTGTGACAGAACACGTAATCGCCGCCCAGCATCTCGCTCATCAGCGGAATATTCGCCCACTGAGACACCGAAACACGACGCAGACGCGGGATTTGCTTGACGTACTCAAACCGACGATCCAGACCTTCGCAGCAGCCGTAATAATTCAGACCAAACCGCTTGGCAAGCCGCAGCTGATAAGGCAAAATGAATTCCTTGAACATTTCGGGCGAAACTTCGCCGGTCTCCTGACTCTCGTGGAAACCCCAAATGTCCATCGCGGAATTCGGTACGGCTGCACCCGAGTTCAGATCATTGGTCAAGCCCAGTCCACCCGAACCGACATAGCAGTTGCCGGTATTGGGTGTCAGCAGGTGGTTTTGCTCCAGAAAATCCAGCTTTGCCTCATAACCCCGGGTAAACAGCTCGAGAATTTCGTGCATTTTCTCAGGATAGTCGTAGAAATCCACGAGCATGTTCTCAAACCCGCGCAGATCAACATACGGATGGGTCAGTTCCATGCCCCACCACCACCAATGGCGGCGCTCCACTTCCAAGATTCCGTCAAAAACATCGTGTGCAATGGCGGTAAACGCGTTGGTTGCCTCCCAGTCGATTGTAATCTGCGGGGTCTTAATGATGGTAGACATATCCACGTCTTCTTCCATCATCTCGTCGGTGATCGGGCTTTCCCAAGTATAAGCCTCGCCGCTGTGCGCATCGCCGATTACTTTCTTGTCAATTCCCCACATGGTGTCATGCGCCATGTAGGGAATGTAGAACTTGGCCTCAATCGGCTTATCGCACTTAATTTTTTCTGCATAGATCAGCTCCTTATGCAGCCACATCTCCCATTCCTGTGCCATTTCACCTTCGCACTGGCAGGTAAACTCCTGCGGAAGCAGCTCGTTCCAGCCATTCTCGAGGTCCAGATAAATCAGCGGACGCGTTTCTTTCAGATCATTGTGATCGCGCCAGAGTTGGAACTTCTGCTGCTCTTCCGGCTGTTCTGCGTACGATCGCATTTTCTTTGCCAGCTCACGCAGAATGGCTTTATCGTGCTCGCTCATCACGCACTGTTCCAGCGTCCAGCCATGCATAAAGATATTTCCGTTTGTGCACTGATCGAATCTCATAAAAGTAAACTCCTTTCGGTTTGTCGAACGCCGTCCAACGCTCCGCTCCCCCGCTGCTCATCCAGACTTTGGGACATGTTTGCATATTTTTCGCAATTTGGCCAAATTGCAGATTCCGTTCGGATCTTGTGCACCCATCATAGCACTGAATTTTTTGCATTGCAACGGGCGCAAATTCTTGAGATGCGATCTTTTGTGCAATGTGCACACTGTGCAAATTCCTTTTATGATTGTGCCAATTCTCCAATTTTCTCCTATATTTTTAAACACAATATCTAATTTCGCGCAGATTCCGAAATTTACTTTTGCAATCTGACCATGACGCTCTGCGTGCACTTGTCTGCACCGTTCGATGTATTTTTTTCTGAACAAAAATCTTGCGCATTTTCCGCAAGTATTTCCCATTTTCCGGTATTGTATTGTGTTTGTGAAAGGCATATAATAAATAATTTATCCTCCTGTATCCCATCTGTTCTTCCACCTCGCTGCCGATTGCACATTGTCCTGCAATCTGTTATAGTAAGAAAAACGGTCTGCGCCGCAGCGCAAGGAGGCTGTATCTATGCTCTGTCAAAATGAGACCGGCGTCCTGCCTGGTTCCGAGCTCTTCTTCTCCACCATCGGCAGTACAACGCGTCGTCTGTTCTACTACATCAATTCCTGCGGGCATTATTACTGCGAACGCGGGTACAAAATCCGCCGCGGAAGCATTGAAAACCTGCTGCTCATGTATATCGAATCGGGCACCATGCACGTCGAATACGAGGGACGCAGCTATGACGCGCATGCAGGTGACATCATTCTCATGGACTGCACCCTACCCCAATACTACGACACGCCTGATTATGTGGAATTTTTCTGGATGCACATTCTGGGTGTCAACAGCTTTGAGTTATGCGACCATCTGACCCGTGCGCGCGGTGTCGTACATCGCACGGCAAACAACGAAAAAAACGCCGTCATGATTCGTCATCTATTATCCGAATACAAAAACGAGCAGCCGTTCTCAGACTCCGACCATTCCCGCATTCTGCACGCAATCCTGTGCAATCTCATGCCCGATGCTATCCCACAGGAAAACACACCGGTCGATACTCCGGCACGTCAGACCGCAAAATTTATTGAGTCCCATTTAAACGAGGATTTGAGCTTACAGCGCTTGTCTCAAATTGTAAACCTGAGTCCCTCCCACCTCATCCGACTGTTCCAGCAGGAGTTCCAGCACTCTCCTCACGAATACGTCATCCTTGCCCGCATGAATCACGCCAAATATCTGCTCAAAACCACCTCTAAGCCCATCAAGGCCATTGCACGTGAAGTCGGGTACCGAACCGAATCCAGTTTCACCAACGCTTTCACCGAAAAAGTCGGTATTTCACCCCGACGTTTCCGCGAAGTTCCGCTCGGCTGAGTCTACACTGAGATCGCCTAGCGCGCATTCCGCTCTCGGATTTTGGTGCAAAAAAATTCACCGCAGAATCAGCATTCTACGGTGATCAAATATAAAAAATAAACGCTACTTCTTCACCAAAAAAGCACCGCGATTGTCAAGCAGTCGCGGTGCTTTTTCATGTCTGAAATTGTCTCGGTCTCAGAGGTTTGCTGCCTGGCTGGCGCTTTATTCGCTCACCGTATCCTCGTCCGATGCCTCTTCGGTATCATCCAGCCAGTTTGGAAGCACAGCGGGCAATACAATGAAGTCAAAGCCGTTCTCCTCGCAGTATTTGCAGCTCTTTTCATTGGTGACCGGCTGTCCGCTCACGCCTACCTCACAGTTCGGATGTTTTTTGCGGATATCGGCCAATCCCATCAACAACAGCGAGCCGACAGCTACGGTGTCCAACTGACGGAACGGGCTCTGCTCGATGAGTTTGAGCTCCAAATAGCGGTTGATGACCCGTCGGGTGTCCTGCCAGTCCATACCGTACAGCATTTGTGTCAGCTCCATGGCATCAAACACGACAAAGTCCACATATCCGGCAATCTCTCCGGCAACGCAGGCTGCGCGCGGTGTGGACAGCTCGGCGCCGATCTTGACCTGAAGTGCCGGATAACCCTGTGCCACGCGGGCAATTCTGTCCTTCATCGTCCGGGTCTCCTGCGCGCTGGTGACAAAGGGAATCAGGATGTCAATGCGATCACCGCCCCGTTCGGTGACCGCGCCGAACAGTGCACGCAGCTGCATATCCAGCAGCGCGTCGTACTCGATGGCCATACGGCAGCCGCGCATGCCCAGTCTGGGATTAAACTCGAGCAGCATCTGCACTCTCTGCTCGAGCTCGGCCTCGCTGACCCCAAAATGACGCGCACGCCGTGCACCGCACTCGGTACCCACATGCGGAAGGAAGGTATTGAGCGGCTCGCCCAGCAGACGGACAATCACTCTGTGCTTACAGTGCTCCAGATAGGTTTTCCAGTGCTTTTTCTGCCGCTGTTCCCACTGGGCAATCCATTCAGCCTGCTCCTGATCTTCCTGGAACAGTAAAATCTGCTGAAAGCGTTCCCGCTGCTGCTCCTCCTCCAGCAAAACCGATTCGCTGCGCAGCAGGACATCCTGCTCGGTAAGCAATTCATCTTCCTCTACATGCTGCATCCACACCATGCGCTTCATTGGGGTCAATCTCCTTTCAATGTTTTATTCTCGTTCCTGCCAGCACGTTCCCGCGCTGCGCATCACACACATGTCGTTGTACCTTTTTTCAGGCTGTCCCACTGGCCTTCGGTCACCGACAGCAGTTCCAGCTCATCCTGAATAAACTGCCGGCAGTCTTCCAGCTCCTGTGCAAACGGCTCGGTCTTCCCACTCGGAATCCATGCGTCAAACCCGATTTCGGCAAAGTCCGCCGCCAGCGGATAGGACGCCGCGCAGCAGCGATACCAGATCTTGATCTCCGGGTAGGCACGCTTGATGCGTCTGACCAAAAACTGCTGTGCAGATTTGAGCAATGTCCGAAAAACTGCCGGTCTAAGCGGCGGCAGGCCGGACTTTCCAAACGGATCGGAAAACAGCAGCACCTCAGGCCGAATCTGCATCACCTGCAAGGTCTGCACAATGGCATCTGCCTTGCGGATGGCGTAGCGCTCGCACAGCTCGCGCATCAGTTCGGGTTCGGTGACGACACGGATGAAAAATTCATCCTCTCCCAGCACGGCCAGCGGCATCGCATAGGTGCAGCCCGCGTTCCAGATTACCCGCTTATCATCCTCCCGGCATTCTGCCACCTCTTTGGCAAACTGAGCCTGACTGGCAAGTTCGGGTTCGTGAAATAATTCGTCCAAATGCTGATACAGTGTGGTGGTTGATTTGATCTGCTTTTCGTATGCAGGCTCTGCCTGATTGAAGTTCAGCAGGCAGTACGGCCGTTGTGCTTGTTTTTCCATCTTTATGTCTTTGTTCATCTATTTCACCCAATTCTGCATAAAGCATATACATGTTCCAGTATCAGCCGAAAAGATGCCAACTCAAAACACGACCTGCTTTTTTGCCTTTTTTCTGTATGATCGACGGTCTTTGACGCGCTGTGCGCTGCATTTCGGAACATCCTGTGCGTATGCGCAACAGTCTGTCCCCGGTCTGCAAGCCCACACAAATAAAAAAATTCTGCCCATTCCGATCCGCGCGTTGGATCACATGGGCAGAACGACGCTGTCAGGAGTTGAATGTTGCATTTTGGCATCGCTGTTGTGCGCGAAATGCCGACGGTGACAGACCCAGCTGCTTCTGGAAGGCATGGTTGAGCGCCGCAGCCGTCTGGTATCCGCACGTCTGTGCGATATTCTTGACCGATTGATTGCTGAACAGCAGCAGCTTCTTGGCGCAGGCGATGCGCTGGACGGTCAGGTACTCGTGCGGCGGCATGCCGTATTGCCGTCCGAACATCCGAATAAAATGATAGACACTCATCCCGTGCAGCTCTGCCACATCGTTGACCGAAATGTCCTTCATATAATTTTCGCGGATGTACGCGGCAGCGCGCATGATGTGGTTGGCCGGTCTGTATTCCTTCTCCTGCAGTTCTTCGAGCAGGTCACCCAAAAAGCGGTGCACTGCGACCGAGACACTGTTCTCTAAATAATGATCGGCTTGCAGCAGGCCAAACAGTCCCAAAAATGCCTGACAAGCCAGGCCGTCCGGCTGCTCGATCACGCATTTTTCCATTCTCCGTCTGAGCTGTGCCGCATAGGCAAAGACCGCATTGCCCTGAATGTGCACCCAGCGCAGACTCACCGGCTGTCTGGAAAAATAGCTGTGCGGCCGTCGGCAGTCAAGCAACACGATCGATCCCGCCGGCGCTGTCATCAGTTTGCCGCCCAGGCATACGGTCAGTTCGCCCTCTGTCACGTAGATGACCAGCAGGCTCTCCATCCGTTCCCGCTCAATCCGATAATCGCTGACGCGATGGTATTCTCCCGCCATCTTGACATAAAACAGGTTTTCCCGCGCAAATAAAGACAGCTCATGCACATAGGTGCGGGTCTTTAATGGTTTTCTGTCCTGCATTGTCATCCTCCTGTTTGATCTCGCGTGCATCCTGATGCCATAAGCCTCGACGCAAATGTTATGAAATAATGTGCCGGTGCAAATCAGTCACTTGACACCGGCACATTACATAGGGATTGTTAGAAAGCAATGTGCTGCCGTGCGGCAACACATTGCTTTACGGAGAGAAAAGGGTTGTTTTGTGAATATGAAGGGGTAATAAACTTACTTGTTGTAGTACAGCGGACGGCCCTTCGCGTCGTGATCCTTGTCGAAGGTGGGGTAAGCGCCGCCGTTGAAGCCGTTGAAGCCGAGCGGGTTGCGGAAGCCCAGCGGATTTACGCCAACCGGATGCTTCTCGAGCAGGTCCTTAATGAATGCGCTGTAGCCCTCTACGACCTTCTCTACCAGAGCGTCGCCCTTCTCCTTGCTTGCCTTGGTCGGGTTGCCGATGACACCGTAATCCAGGTCGTCCTTCTCCATCAGAGCGAAGGTACCATCGAAATGATAGAACTGGAAGGGATGAGACATCTCGCCCGGTGCCTTCTTCCACTTGCCGTCTACCAGCGTGGTGCCGCCGCCGTCGATTGCCAGATCCATGTGTACCAGATCGCCGTACAGGGACAGTGCCATAGAGGTCTCAGCCTCGTCTGCATGCCACATGTAGTCGGACAGAACGTCCTTGTTGTCGCCCAGGAAGTCGTACCAGGTGGAAGCTACGGTGAAGTAACCCTCCATGCCCAGCTTATGAACAGCCGGAATGAAGGAGCTGTCCTGACCGTGTGCAACCAGCAGGATGAACTTGTTGTAGCCTACGTTGGAAGCGCCAGCGATGATGTCATGGATCAGAGCCATGTTGGTCTCATAGTTGAGTGCGATGGTAGCAGGCATGCCCATGTGCATGTAGGGATGGCCGCCGTACATCGGGCAGGGCAGAACGGTTGCGCCGGACTTCTCAGCAACCTTCTGTGCCAGGCAGATTGCGTTGAAGCTGTCCAGACCGTTGGGGCAGTGCGGGCCGTGCTGCTCGATTGCGCCCAGAGGCAAGATTGCTACGTCGTTGACTTCTCTTGCATAGTCAATGTTTACCGGTGCAGTGTTCTGATCGAAGAACACGGAATCTCTCTTATACAGCTTGAACTCGGTCTGCTTCTTCAGTTCGCTCATAATCGTTGTTCCTTTCTTTGTGCCGCTTGCGCGGCGTTCTTTGGTTTTGAGATGTTTTTTTAATGGAGATGTTTGTATGGATTCTTTGATTTATGGGATTACGGCTTCAGAAGAATCTTAATCCGCATTTCCTTCTTTGCACGTACCATCTTGACCACGTCTTCCATCTCCTCAAGGGGCTTGATGTGAGTGATCAGCGGACGGACGTTGAGCTTGCCCTCGGCCATGTAGCCCAGGACGGTGTCAAAGGTGTTGGGGCTTGCCAGGGTGCCGATGAGCTCTGCATCCTTTGCAATCGTCGCGTTGAGCATGGCTGCAACTTCATCACCGTTGTACCAGCTTACCATGACGATGCGGCCGCCCGGCTTGAGTGCCTTGATGGCCTGATTGAGTGCGGTCTTGTTGCCCGAAGTCTCAATGATGATCAGCGGACCCTCGCCCTCGGTCAGTTCCTTGGCACGCTCTGCAACGTCCTCACGATGGTAGTTGATGACGTCGCTGACGCCGCATTCCTTTGCGATTGCCAGCTTTTCATCCCAGCTGCCTGCCATGATGACACGGCGTGCACCCTCGATGTTGGCGAGCTGTGCAGCCAGCTGGCCGATCGGGCCGTCGCCAATGACCAGAACCTGTGCACCTGCCGGGATACGTGCGCGGCGGACAGCGTACTCTGCCGTGCCTGCCGGCTCAGCCAGTGCTGCCTCTTCCAGACTCAGGTTTTCCGGAACCTTGTAGACGTGACGCTGCGGTACCGCAATGTACTCAGCAAATGCGCCCTGACGGTTGCGGTAAGAACCAACTACCTCACGGTTGGGGCACAGATTGTAGCGTCCCTCGCGGCAGTAATCGCACTCGCCGCAGCCCAGACTGACGTCCGAGGTGATCTGGTCGCCGACCTTCAGGTCGCGAACCTTGCTGCCAACGGCAACAATCGTACCAGCCCACTCGTGACCGGGTACCAGCGGATAGGTGGTATTTCCGTTTTTAATATGTACCATCTCACCGGTCAGCAGTTCGATATCGGTCGCGCAGAAGCCTGCATAGGCAATCTTTGCGATGACCTCATCGTCCTTGCATACCGGCATCGGAATGTCCGATACCTCGATGGTCTCCGGCGCCATAAAACGAATCGCCTTCATTGTAAAATCCTCCTTATGTGTTGCACAACACGAAACTCAGGCCTCTCGCGCAAGCAGCAGCATTTCTCCCTGCCGCATACAAACCGGCTCGCAATCTCCGATTTTCTTCAAAAATTCGCTGAAGACCCACGGTGCACCGCCATGCTCGGTGAATGTCCAGAAATGACAGGGAATGGCGATGGATGCGCCGACCAGATTGGCCGCCTCTGCGCCCTCCCAGGCTGTCATGTTGCCGAATGCACCGTTGATGGACAGGGCTGCGACTTCCGGCCCGAAGGCTGCAACCTCTTTGCACAGGTCGGCATGGAAGGCGGTGTCGCCCGAGAAGTACAGGCGATGCCCGCCCATCTCAACGAGCAGTCCGATCGCATCGGGCGCCATGGTACCATGGTCGGCCTGACAAGCGGTAATGGTGATGCCGGGGAAGGTGACCGTGTCCCCGACACACAGCTTTCTGCGGTGATCGTGAGCGATGTCCAGCTTATCCATCTCCTGCTGGCAGCTTTCCGGCCCGAGAAAGATTGTCTTCCCATTGCGCGCGATCACCGGAATGGCATCGTAATCGAAATGATCAAAATGCGTATGGGTCGTAATGTAATAATCGGGATGAAACGCCTCAGGAGAAAGCATCATGGGCGAAATACGCTTGAAGCCGCGGATGCGTTCCCCGCAATTTGTCAGGTAGGGGTCAATCGCGAGCTGCTGCCCCAGACTGTCGACCAGCAGAAAGCCTGCCTGCCCCAGCCAGAACAATGCCAGCTCACCTTCTCTTACTTGACATGCACGAATTTCTTCCGCGAGGCTCATTGCCTTTCCTCCCTCCGTACCGTTCGGCACTTTTAATCAATACAGGCAGCCTTCGAGCCAGGAATAACGCTCGTCAAACTGCACCTTATACTGCTTGCACGGACCAGCCAGACCCCACAGCAGGTATGCAGTCGAACCGGGCAGCGCAACCGTGGTGTGATAGCCAACCGGCAGCGCAACTGCGGTATTGTCGGACTCGATTACGTTGACCTCGTCCCAGATCTTCTCGTTGTCTGCGGTCAGATCGTAGCCATGCTGCATCAGGCCGCCCTGGCCGCTCTCCGAACCGGACTTCACCTGGAAGGAGAAGATCTCGTCGAGTACGCACTCCTTGCCCTCGATCTGGTAGTCGTGGCGATGTGCGGGGAAACCAATCCAGCCGCCCGGTACGGAAACCGACTCGCCGACGATCAGCAGACGGGTGATGTCGCCGTTGTGCTTACCCGGCTGACCGAAGATGTAACGGTACTTTCTCTTGTAGATGTACTCGCCCGGCTCGCCTTCCTCGACGTTCTCCGGCGGGCAGAAGTACGGTGCATTGCCCTCTTCGCAGTAAGCGGTGAAGACGCGTGCCTCCATGCCGTTCTCCGAGTACAGGCGAACGCGTGCGCGCGGAGGTGCATAGAAAGCGGTCGGCAGATCGTCGTATACGTTGCCGCGAACGCCCTTCTCGCCGTCGATAACGGTCTTGCCGTCGTACTCTACGGTTACGGTGAAGTCACCGCTCTGCAGTACGACTGCATGCTCCTCGCCGACTACCTCGTATTCAAAGGTCTGGCCAGCCTTGAGCAGGATGCGGCCAAAGCCCATAAACTTCATCTCAGAGTTGCCCTTGGAAATGACCGACTCATAGCCGTTCAGATCCTGAAAGCGATATACCTTAGTAAAAGACATCTTTCTGTTCTCCTTCCATGTATTTTGGAAACGTATTATGTTCTTTTTTTGATTTAACTTACTTTTCGAGCACTTCGCGGTTGACCGGGAACTCGGGACGGCGGCCTTCCAGATAATCGACCAGTCCCTGTGCGCTATCCATCGCCATTGCGCGCAGCGCGTTGTCGCTCAGCGCCGCATTGTGCGGAGACAGGACAACGTTGTCCAGTGCAAACAGTGCGTTGTCTGCTGCGGGCGGCTCCTGCTCGAATACATCAAGCGCTGCACCAGCGATTTCCTTCGCCTTCAGTGCCTCGATCAGCGCCTCCTCATCGACGACCGGTCCACGGGAAACGTTAATGAGCCATGCGGTCCTCTTCATCTTGGCAAACTGTTCGCGGCCCATCATGTGACGAGTGGAGTCGAGCAGCGGCGTGTGCAGGCTGACAAAATCACTCTCAGCCAGCACAGTATCCAGATCTACCAGCTCTACGCCCAGCTCCTTTGCACGTTCCTCGGTGACAAAGGGGTCGGATGCCAGAATGCGAACCGAAAAACCGGACAGTTTCTTGGCCAGCAGCGAGGAGATACGGCCGAGGCCGACCAGACCGATGGTCTTGCCTGCAAGCTCGGTGGTGACGAACTCGTTGCGGCGAGCAAATCCGCCTTCACGGGTCATGCGGTCGAGCTGCGGAATGAACTTGGATGCTGCCATCAGCAGTGCCAGACCGTGCTCTGCAACCGCGTTGACGTTTGCAAACGGTGCATTGACGACCAGAATACCGCGCTCGGTCGCGCCCCTGACGTCAATGTTGTCCACGCCGATGCCGTGCTTGGCAACTGCGCGCAGCTTGGGCAGCTTGTCCATCATCTCTGCGGTAATGCGTGCCGAGCGCACCAGAATGGCGTCGCAATCCTGTGCCTGGCGGACGATCTCATCGGGATCAACCGAAGTACCCTGTACGACGGTCACATGCTCCCCCATCATGGCAACGGCATCCGCATGAATCTTTTCAGTCAGAAAAATCTTCACGGCGCGTTACTCCTTTCCGCGGATCTTATCGATCGCGCTCTTGCCCCACTTGAGCAGCATTGCCTGGTCGGTGCTCAGCAGGATGTACTGTACGCCGCGCTCGATCAGTGCCAGCGCTGCCTCAGGCGTGCCTGCCGTGGTGCCGATGGCCTTGTCCGACTTGCCAACCTTCTCAAAGATCGTATCAATCGTGCTCTTTACCAGCTCGCTGCCGGTCTGGCCGGGTACGCCGAGCGACTGGGACAGATCCATGGGGCCGATGAAGATGACGTCAATGCCGTCGATCTTGAGGATCTCGTCCAGATTATCTACGCACTCCTTGGTCTCGCAGTGCGAAACAACCATGGTGTGTGCATTTGCATGATCAATATATTCCTGTACGCCGCAGGTGCTGTATCCGCACGCGCGTACACTCGGAGACAGTCCGCGCACGCCGAGCGGTGTGTACTTGACGCTCTCAACCATGCGCTTTGCCTGCTCGGGCGTGTCTACGTTGGGCACCTGTACGCCCATGTAGCCCAGATCCAGATTCTGCAGAATCTCGACCTGCTGGTTCTCTCTGACACGAACGAGCGGCGTGATGTTAAACGCTTCCGCTGCACGCAGGATGCCGAGCAGCTGCTCACGGTCGATGGCTACATGCTCGGTATCGAGTACAAAGAAATCGAAACCGGCCAGCGCCAGCACCTCGACGACCGACGGATCGGTCATCTTTACAAATGTGCCGATTGCGCTCTCGCCGTTTTTAATTTTTTGTTTGAGTAAATTGTCCCGCAATGGTATCGCCTCCACGCCCCTCAGGGCTTACATCTCTCGTCCATCTTTTTTTCGGACGGTGTTTTCATTACTGTGTTACAGCATTTTTCGTGCCAAGTCTGTTTTGGGGGATTTTTCCGGTTTTTTCGGGGATTTTTTCCCGTCCCCCTGCTGCATTCGCTGCATCCTCGCATCATGGTGTTGCGCTTATGCAACGCGCTTGCATTTTCTCTTCTTACTCGGGCAGCTTCCAGTGAATATCATTCAAAAACGGAGCCGTTTTGCGGCGTAAATAGTCGGCGTCGTCCTTTTTCGACCAGTCATACAGGCCAAGACCGGCGCGTCGACCGGTATTTCCGGCTGCGATACCGTCCTGCACGATCTGTTGCACGCTGTCAACAGCGCACAAATCGGGGTAAACGGTCTGTGCAATCGCCTTCTCCAAATCAAATCCAACGTCGTCAAAATATTCCAGCAGACCGATGGATGCGTAGCGCATACCAACCGCATAGCGAACGGCAAGGTCGATATCTGCGGCATCCGCAACGCCCTGCTCAATCATATAGAGCGATTCGCGGAACATCGCCTGCGCCAGACGGTTGACCACAAAGCCCGGAACGCTCTTTTTGAGCCGTACCACCTTGCGATCGAGGGCGATGAGTAGTTCGTAGGTGCGTTCCAGTGCACTCTGCGCCGTGCAGCTGCCGCCGACCAGCTCGACCAGCGGCTGGATGTGTACCGGCTGGAACGGGTGGGCGACCAGCATACGCTCGGGGTGCTGCATGCCTGCACACAGGTCGTCGACCGGAATGGACGAGGTCGTCGAAGCGATCGGCGTGTCTGCATCGACTACCGCCTCAACCGCCGCATAGATCGCATGCTTTACATTCAGATCTTCGGCTGCCGCCTCAAAGACAAGATCGGCACCGGCCAGCGCATCATACGAATGGCTGATGGTCAGCAGCTCCATCGCTGCGTCCCGGTTGCGCTCGGTTGCCAGTCCATGTTCGATGAACGTCTCAAAGTTGCGCCGCACGGTTTCCCGGCATCGCTCGGCACCCGCTTCCGAGTGCGCAATCACGCTGCACGCAATGCCATTGCCGACGATCAGTGTTGCCTGACACGCACCGATGTTTCCCGTGCCGATTACACCAATTTTTTTGATTTCCACACCGATTCCTCCTTGTGTATCCCGGCAAATATTCTCACCGTACTTGACAGCATTTTTCGTGCCAACTCAGACCACTCTGCGCTGGAACATACCGGCAATGCCCATCATCTCGCGATACTTGGCGACCGTGCGCCGCGAGATGCGCACGCCCTGTGCGGTCAGCACCGCGCAGATGGTCTCGTCGCTCATCGGGTTTTTCTTATCTTCCTGCTGAATCATGTGGCGCATGCGCTCGAGCACTTCGGCCTTGCCAAGCGTCTTGCTGCCGCTCTCTCCGGCCACTGCGGTCAGCAGTCGGGAGAGTGCGAAACAGCCGCGCCGGCATTGCAGATATTTGCCGCGGATGGCGCGTCCCACCGTGGACTCGTGCATGTCCAGCTGGTGTGCGATGTCGCGGATGCTGAACGGCTGCAACGTTCCCTGACCGGTCAGGTAGCCTTCCTGCTTTTGTACGATGCAGCGTACCACGCGTTCCAACGTACTGCGCCGTTTTTCCACGCACGAAATCACAAATTTCGCATGGGCGATCTTTTTCACCGCGTACTCACGCAACTGCGGGTCATCCGACTGATGCGCCATGCGGCAATAATAGTCGCTCAGGCCAACGCTGCCCATCCATTTATCGTTAATCTCGATCGTCCAGCCATCCTCGTTCTGTTCGGCGATGACATCGGGCAAAATGTACCGACTTTGCTGGGTCTGAAAGGCTGCGGTCGGGTTGGGATCGAGCAGTTTCACGCGGCGCAGCAGGTCGCGCGCCTGCGCCGGCTGCACCCCGCATTTCTGTGCCACCACGCCGAATCTGCCGCGTGCCAGATCTTCCAGACAGTTGCGCACCGCGTCCAGCTTGGCGCGGTCTTGTTCTCCCTGTCGAGCGAGCTGCAACATCAAACAATGTCCCACGCTCTCGGCTGCAACACCAGCCGGTTCCAGTCCGCGCAGAACTTCCAGTGCTCGTTCGACCATCTGCACCGCGTATCCGGTGCTCTTTGCCAGCTCCTGTGCCGAGTCGGTCAGCATGCCCTGTTCGTCCAAGCATTCAAGCAGGATTTGCAGCAATCTCTGCTCATCCGGTGTGTGTGCATCCCAATCAATCTGTGCCCACAGGTGATTGCGCAGCGCGTCATCCTCGGGTGCGGCCAGCTGCCGCAGGGTCTCGTCCTCGGCTGCCAGCGTTGTGCGCGGACGGCGGCTGCTGTCCAGCCATGCTGCCTGCTGCTCGATTACGCTGCTCTCCCGCAGTTCAAAAAATGGATTGTCCATCTCTTCTTCCCGCAGCATCGCTTCCAGCTCTGTCGTGCTGAGTACCAGCATTTGCAGCGACTGTACCTGCTGTTGATTCAAACCGACGTGCAAATCCGCACACAATCCGATCTCCACGTCATTCACCTCCAAATGATAGCGTTATCATTTTTGCGTAAAGCAATCTTCCCTACGAAAGACTGCTCCTGTTTGTCCCAAACGGTCACTTTGTGGTTGACCGCTCCAGCAGCGACATTTCAAACTGACGGCGCACCGGCGTATGCGGATCGCACGTCACCTGCTCAATGGCCTCCATCAGCGCATCGAGCATGTCTACGATGGGATGGGCAACCGTTGTAATATTGTAAGCCGGCAGGGCTGCCGCTGTGTTGTTATCAAATCCAATGATGGCCAGATCATCCGGCACGCGCAGTCCGAATTCCTGACGCGCAACGTCCAGACACGCCATCGCCATCGTATCTTCTTCACAAAAAATGGCATCCAGCTGATGATCGGTCAGCAGCTTTCTCGCTGCCTGCTGGCCGGATTCATAACTGTAATCGCCCCACACCGTCTGTACCGGGGTGATATTCTGCCGCGCCAGCTCCTCGGCAAACGCCTGTGCGCGACCGGTTCCGCCGTGCGGATGCGCGACAATGCCGATCTGACGGCATCCCGTACGCAGCAGACAATCGGCTGCCAGCAAGGCGCCCTGGCGCTCGTCGCACCAAATCCCGCTGATGTTGGTCTGCTCGACCGATCGCTTGAACAGGATGACCGGCATGCCCATATCTTCCAGCGGACGCATGACATCGGTGCGCAAAGCCGAGGATGTGACCACGACCGCATCGACACGATGCTGGGCAACCTGCTCCAAAATCCGGGCGACATCATCATATAGATCGAGCGAGAAAACCAGCGCCTGCCGGCCGCTCTTCTGAATGCGCCGCACCAGATCGGTCAGGATCTCCGAGTAAAAGAATCCTGCGCTCTGTCCGATGACAACCGCAATAATATTGGTACGTCGATTGACCAGACTGCGCGCCACGCCATTGGGTCGATAATTGAGTTCCTGCGCAACCTGCCGCACACGTTCTACCGTTTCCGGTCGAATTTTTCCTTCCCATGCCGGGTTGAAAACGCGCGAAACCGTAATGGTAGAAACCCCCGCGCGCTGCGCTACATCCTTGCCTGTTGCATATCCGCCTGCAGGCTGTGCCTTCCTCGCCATCGCCCGACCTCCTTCTTTTTCTTCATTGTACTATCATCCATATGATAGCGCAATCATTTTTTCTTTTCCATGCTATTTTCTCCTTTCTACACGAATTTCGTTTCTGATTCTCGGTCAACTTGCTCATACCGCTCCCCTTCAAATCTGCGTCTCTCCTTTGGTCAGTCGGCTTTCACGTCCATTTCTCCTCTGGTGTTGCTGCTTTGCTGCAACATCGTTGCGTATACGCATCACTTCGACAGCAGCTCAGCAAAATTTCCATGTATTTGGCAAAAAATGGCACAAGACAAGGGGAAATTCCGGTGCTAGAATAAAGGCAGAAGTTATCTCGGGAACAGACAAACCGTTTTCCGGATGTCTTAGATCGATCGGTTCCAACAAAGATACATGATACGGAATTTGAGAAAATTTGAGAAAAGAGCGGAGAAAGGACGTATCCTTATGTCTACATTAAGAGAGCGCAATGCTGAACGTCTGCGCAATAGCATCGCAGGCGCACCCATCGACAGCCACGCTGTTTTTAATTTCTACACCTATCCATTCTTCCACAAGCACAGCAATGTTCCCCTCAACGAATACTTCCACAATCCGGCTGTGATGCTCGAAGCACAGCTGGAGGTACTCGACAAGATCGACAACTGCGGCAACCTCATGCCCGACGTCGGCGCAGTCGCTGAGTGCAGCGGTCTGGGCGGCAAGGTTCGCTTCGACTCGCACGGCTTTATCTCGGTACACGAGGCCGAAATCGAAGAGTACGAGGATGTCATCAAGATTAAACCCGCCGATCCCTACGGCGATAACTACATGCGCATCGCACTCGAACAGCTCGAGTACATGGTACAGCATTGCCCCAAGGGTATGAAGGTCAACGCTCATCCGATCATGGGTCCCTTCACCGTTGCTGCACAGCTGCGCGGCATCAGCGATTTCTGCGCCGACACCATCGCAGAGCCCGAAATGGTCGACGCCCTGCTCGACGTTGTCATCCAAACCCAGATCGCTTTCCTGCACGCACAGGAAAAGATCCTCGGTGCACCGCTGCATCACGTTCTGGTCTGTGATGACCTGTCCGCGTTCCTCAATCCCCAGATGTATGAGGAGCTGATTCTGCCGCTGTACGACCGTCTGTTCGCGGACTTCCCGAACACCCAGCGCTGGCTGCACAACGACTCGACCACCCGTCACATCGTTTCCCAGATCCCCAAGGGCGGATTCTCCGCTTGGCAGTACGGTCCCGTACTCCAGCCGCTGGAGGCTGCCGAGGGCTGCGGCAATCAGGTCACGGTTATGGGCGGTCTGAATCCGGTCGAGCTGGCAGGCTACACCGTCGAGCAGACCATCGATGTATGTAACCAGGTTATCGACTCGTTCCAGGGCAATCCTCGCTGCGTGCTGAGCGCTGCTGGTTCGATCAACCAGGTACCGCTGGAGAACATCCGCGCAATGATGCGCGTCGCCGACGAGCGCAAGATCTCCAAGTAATCCTCATTGCTACTCACTCTCTACTCCATACATTGCTTTCTACTTCCTTCACCACATACACCTATCTTTAACGCGCAAAAGGACATCTCTCAAAGATGTCCTTTTGTGCTATCCTGTTGCACCAATGCATCACCGCTGTTTCACTCTTGCACATATTGTAAATTCTATGTATAGAATCTGCATTTCTCATATACACATTGCACAATCTCCCCGACTCTGCATTGACACCTGCTACAAAAAATGTCTCCTTTCCTCAATTTATGACATGTTGGCATCAATTCGGCTAATTGCAGGGCTGTAGGAATTTTGGATGAAGTTCGCCGTTTGCGTCCGGCGGAACTTCCAAACCCACAAAATTGAGGAGGAATTGAATATGACATCGATTGGAAAAGGGTTGTCGCCGGTCTGTTGGCCGTGTCGCTCACAACTCTGCTGGCCGGCTGCGGCTCAGAGGAGACGACAAACAGGTCATCCGTATCTCGACCGCAATTTCTGGTGAAACCAGTCCGACCATTCAGGCGCTCAAACTTCTTCAGCAGAACATTGAAGAAAAGTCCAATGGTGAGATGGAAGTACAGCTCTTCCCGGCTGGTCAGCTCGGCAACGAAACCGACGGCATCGATCAGTGCCGCATCGGCGACGTGCACATGACGACTTCCAACCCCATGAACATCAACACCGCAATCCCCACGCTGGCGACCTTTGACCAGTACTTCATGTTTGATGACATGGATCATGCGCTGCGTTTCTGCAACGGTGAAGGCGGACAGTACATTCTGGACGCATACAACAAGCAGGGCCTGCAGGGCGTGGCCTTCTTCCCGCTCGGCTTCCGCAATCTGACCAACAACCGCGGTCCGATTGAAGAGCTCAGCGACCTGAAGGGCCTCAAGATCCGTGGCTATAACCCCATCCAGATCGCAGCCTGGGAAGCTGTTGGCTGTAACCTGAGCTCGGTCACCTGGAACGAGCTATTCACCGCGATGCAGCAGAAGCTCATCGACGGTCAGGAAGGCGCACTGACCAGCTTCTCCGAGTCCAAGTTCTACGAGGTTCAGAAATACGTCACCCTGACTCAGCACGCCTTCTCGACCGATATCCTGGTCGCAAATCAGGAATGGCTGGAAGGACTCGATCCCGAGGATCGTGAGTTCATCCTGGGCGAAGTAGAAATCGCCGAGCAGTTCCAGCAGGAAGAGATGATCCGTCAGACCAACGAACTGATGAAGCAGCTCGAGGAAGAGCATGGCACGCAGTTTAACGAGCTGCCGCCCGAGACCTTCCAGGAGATGCGCGAAATCATGGGCGGTATCACCGAGGAAAGCATCGTTGGTATCTGCGGTCAGGAAGCCTTTGACACGGTCATGGCTTACGTAGACGAAGCCCGCTAAGGTTTTGATCGAATTGAGATAGGGGAGAAATCAATATGAAAAAAACGTTAAAATGGCTCGATATCAACTTTGAGCCTTTGCTGATTATGGTGATCTTCATCGCCATGACCTGCCTGATCTGCCTGCAGGTCATCCTTCGTTTCTTCATGGGCTCCGGCTTTGCTTGGGGCGAAGAATTTGCCACCTTCATGTTCGTCTGGCTGTGCTTCCTGGGCATCTCCTATGCCTTCCGCAACAACCGCCAGATCAGCGTAGATTTCCTGCGCAACATGCTGCCTGAAAAGCCCCGCAAGGCTCTGGTTCTGCTGATCGACGTTTCCATGCTCGTGCTGATGGGTCTGTTCCTGTACGGCGCAGTACAGAATGTGATGACCGCAGCCAAGTACAACGACATGGCAGCTTCCGTACAGGTCTCCCTCAATGTCTGCTACACCGCAGCGGTTGTCGAGCAGCTTTCCATGATCCGTCTGCTTCAGACCATCGTCTGGAAAATCCGTCACTTTGGCGCTTCCTACGAGCTGTTTGAAAACCGCGGCGGTCTGTACTCCGGCGCAACCAAGATCTGCTTCATGCCCAAGTACTTCCGCGACGACGAGGAACAGCACATGAATGCTGAGCTGGTCGAAGAGGAAAAGAAGTACAGCCACGAAGGAGGTAAGGAAGCATGATTGCTACACTGTTTGTCACATTTATTTTACTGCTGGCCTGCTCGTTCCCGATTGCAGTCTCCCAGTCGTTCGCCTCGATGTTCCTGATCTTCGGCGACGCACCGCTCTCCCTCGAGAGCTTCACCAAGGCCATCATGTCCGGCTTCAGCTCCTTCACCCTGGTTGCTATCCCGCTGTTCACCTTCGCCGGTGACATCATGGGTAAGGGCGGTATCTCCAAGCGTCTGATCAACGTTGCAAAACTCTCGCTTGGCAACCGCACCGGCGGTCTGGGCATCGTTTCCATCGTTGCCTGCATGATCTTCGCTGCAATCTCCGGTACCGGTTCTGCAACCGTTGCTGCAATCGGTCTGATTATGATTCCTGAGATGCTGAAAGCCGGCTACGACCGCGCATACTCCGCTTCTCTGGTCGCTACCGCTGGTACCATCGGTACCATCATCCCGCCCAGTATCTGCATGGTCGTCTATGCAATCGCTGCCGGCTGCTCGGTTACCGCAATGTTCACCGCCGGCTTCCCGGTTGGTATTCTGGTCGGCGCGGTCCTGTGCATCTACTGCGCACTGTCCTGCCGTAAGCGCGGCTACAAGCCGGTTTATGTCAAGTATACCGCAAAGGACTGGGTCAAGACCATCGTAGAGGCAATCCCCTCTTTCCTGGTTCCAGTCATCATCCTCGGCGGTATCTACGGCGGTATCTTCACCCCCACCGAGGCCGCTGCTGCCGGCTGTGTGCTGGGCGTCATCATCAGCGTATTCGTCTACAAGGAAGTGAAGCTGTCCGATATCCCCTACATGGCGTTCCGCTCGGTCATCATCAGCGCACCGGTCATGTTCATCATCGGCGTATCCACCGGTTTTGGCCGCGTTCTGGCAATCACCCAGATGCCCAGCATGATCGCAGAAGGCATCCTCGGCATCACCTCGAACTCCGTCCTGCTGCTCATCCTGATTAACCTGTTGCTCCTGCTGGTCGGTACGTTCATGGAGACCAACGCTGCTATCATTATCCTGACCCCCATCCTGCTGCCCATCGTAACCGCACTCGGCATCAACCCGATTCACTTCGGTATGATTATGATTCTGAACCTTGCGATCGGCTTCATCACCCCGCCGCTCGGCGCAAACCTCTTCATGGCAAGCGAAATTTCGCGTGTTAAGTTCGAGACTCTCGCCAAAACTATTTGGCCGTGGATCGGCGCTATGATCGTCGTTCTGATCATCATTACCTACATCCCGCAAATCTCGCTCTTCCTGCCCCAGATGATGGGACTGCTCGGATAAGTTCGGATAAGTTCGAAAATGAATGCCTGCCGTAAATTTTTGCGGCAGGCATTTTGTCAAAACTTCGGCTATATGTTATACTTTATATAATGGTATTCCGCATCACACCAAGGAGGGAAAAATGATCATTCCGTATGACAGTTTAATGGAAATCCTCGAACATTCCTTTGATGGAATTTGGATCACCGACGGCAAAGGCCGTATCCTGTACGCCAACACGGCAAACGCAGCTCTGCTCGGCGTGAGCAAGCGCGATCTGGAAGGCAAAACCACACAGGAACTGCTTGATGAACACATTTTTTCGGATTCTGTCATTCTGCGCACCCTGAAAACCGGACAGCGCGCCACCCACACCAGCCATAACTATCGCACGGGTCTGGACGTGCTTGCAACCGCAACCCCCATCTTGGATCGTGACGGCAATATCCAATACATTGTCAACAACGTGCGCGACGTAACCGCACTCAGCCGCATGCGCGACAGCCTGCGCGACTACGACGAGGTCATCCGCATTCAGAAAAAGCAAATCGACGAGATGCGTTCCCGCTATGGACTGGACAAGCTCATCGCACACAGCCAGTCGTTCCGCAAGGTCATCGAGCTCGCCCACCGCGTCGCCCCCTACGACGGCGCAACCGTGCTCATTCTGGGCGAATCGGGCACCGGCAAAGAGCTGATCGCCGAAACCATTGTGGAAAACAGTCCGCGCAAGGGCAAGCCCTTCATCCGCATCAACTGCGGTGCCATCCCGGAAAATCTGCTCGAAAGCGAGCTGTTCGGCTACGAAAAAGGCGCCTTCACCGGTGCGGACAGCAAGGGTAAAAAAGGTCTGTTTGAGGCTGCAAATACCGGCACCATCTTCCTCGATGAGATCGGCGAGATGCCGCTGCACTTGCAGGTCAAGCTGCTGCGCGTCTTGCAGCAGAAGGAGATCACCCGCGTGGGCGGCTCGCACCCCATTCCGCTCGATGTGCACGTCCTCGCTGCGACCAACCGCGACCTGCGGCAGATGGTACACGAGGGCACCTTCCGCGAAGACCTGTACTATCGCTTAAACGTCGTTTCCATCCAGATCCCGCCGCTGCGCGAGCGTCAGGAGGACATTATCCCGCTCATTCACCACTTTCTGCGCATCTTCAACCAGAAATACGGCATGCAAAAGAGCGTACAGGCGGAAATCTTCCCGCTGTTCGAGCGCTATCCCTGGCCCGGAAACGTGCGTGAGCTGGAAAATCAGGTGGAAAACCTGATGATCGTGTCACAGGGTGATATCATCACCCGTGAGGACCTGCCCGACAAGTTCTTCACTACAGCCGAGGAGCAGTCCTTTGACTTCGAGCACATCATCCCGCTGCGCGATGCCGTGGAACAGGTGGAAAAATCGCTCATCGAGAAGGCGCTCGCCAAGTACGGCTCGACCCGAAAGGCTGCCGCTGCGCTGGGCATCAATGCCTCGACCATCGTCCGCAAAATGCAGAGCTTCCGCCAGACACCTCCCGATTGACAAGCGCTGCGCCTGCGCACGCGCATCCAGTTGATGACCCCACTTTCAGAAAGGAGTATTCCATATGACCGAGCGCTCATTCCGTAAAGTTCTGGTTGCCAACCGGGGCGAAATTGCAATCCGCATCTTTCGCGCCTGTTACGATCTTGGACTGCACACTGTCGCAATCTATTCCAACGAAGATACCTATGGTTTCTTCCGTACCCGCGCCGATGAAGCCTATCTCATTGGTGAAAACAAAAGTCCGCTCGAGGCCTATCTGGACATCCCGTCCATCATCGATCTGGCCAAGCACCACGACGTCGATGCCATCCATCCCGGCTACGGCTTTTTGAGCGAAAACGCTGACTTCGCCCGCGCCTGCGAGGAAGCCGGCATCACCTTCATCGGCCCTCCGTCGCACATTCTCTCCCAGATGGGTGACAAGCTGACGGCCAAGGCCATCGCACAGGCCTGCGGTGTCCCCACCATTCCCGGTTCCACCGAGCCGCTGCGCGACGCAGACGAAGCGCTCGAAAAGGCAATCTCGTTCGGTTTCCCGGTCATCCTCAAGGCAGCCGGTGGCGGCGGCGGCCGCGGCATGCGGCGCTGTGACACCCCGGAAGAGGTCGCTCCCGCGTTCGAGCGCGTCAAGAGCGAGGCCAAGAAGGCGTTCGGCAATGAGGATATTTTCATCGAGAAGTACCTTGTCGAGCCCAAGCACATCGAAGTACAGGTGCTGGGTGACCAGTACGGCAACATCGTCCACCTCGGCGAGCGCGACTGCTCGCTCCAGCGCCGCTACCAGAAGGTCGTCGAATTCGCGCCGGCTTGGTCGGTACCCGAGGCAACCCGTCAGGCACTGTACGAGGATGCCATCAAGGTTGCCCGTCACATCGGCTATATCTCGGCCGGTACGGTGGAATTTTTGGTGGACAAGCAGGGCAACCACTATTTCATCGAGATGAACCCCAGAATTCAGGTCGAGCACACGGTCACCGAGATGGTCACCGGCATTGACCTCGTGCGCGCACAGATTCTCATTGCGCAGGGCGCACCGTTGTCCGTGCCCGAAATCGGCATGGGCGATCAGTCCAACCTGCGCATGGACGGCTACGCCATCCAGTGCCGCGTCACCACCGAGGACCCGGCCAACAACTTCGCGCCCGACATCGGCCGCGTCACCTCCTACCGCTCGGGCGGCGGCTTCGGCGTGCGTCTGGACGGCGGCAACGCCTACACCGGCGCGACCATCTCGCCCTATTACGACTCGCTGCTGGTCAAGGTCACCTGCTGGGACCGTACCTTTGACATGGTTTGCCGCAAGGCGCTGCGCGCCATCAGCGAAGAGCACATCCGCGGTGTCAAGACCAACATCCCGTTTGTCACCAACATCTTAAACCACCCGACCTTCCGCGCCGGTAAGTGTCACACCAAGTTCATCGACGAAGCGCCCGAACTGTTCGAGTTCCAGACCGGCCGCGACCGCGCCACCAAGGTACTGCGCTACATCGCACAGATTCAGGTGGACAATCCGTCTGCCGAGCGCCGTCAGCTGGACATTCCGCGCTTCCCACCCTATCAGAGCACGCCGCCGAAGTGCACCGGCCTCAAGCAGCTGCTTGACACCAAGGGTCCCGAGGCTGTGCGCGACTGGGTACTCGATCAGAAAAAGCTGCTGATTACCGATACCACCATGCGTGACGCGCACCAGTCGCTGCTGTCCACCCGTGTGCGTACCCGTGACATGGTCAAGGGTGCACCCGGTACGGCAGAGATCCTCAACGACTGCTTCTCGCTGGAAATGTGGGGCGGTGCGACCTTCGACGTGGCTTACCGCTTCCTGCACGAATCCCCCTGGGAACGTCTGGACCTGCTGCGCAAGAAGATTCCCAACATTCCCTTCCAGATGCTGCTCCGCGGCTCCAACGCGGTCGGCTACACCAACTACCCGGACAACCTCATCCGCGCCTTCGTCCGCGAGGCCGCACAGTCGGGCATCGACGTATTCCGCGTCTTCGACTCGCTCAACTGGATCCCGGGCATGGAAATCGCCATGGACGAGGTACTCAAACAGGGCAAGCTGCTCGAGGCGACCATGTGCTACACCGGCGATATCTTAGACCCCAAGCGCGATAAATACACCTTGCAGTATTACATCAATATGGCCAAGGAACTGGAAAAGCGCGGTGCGCACCTGCTGTGCATCAAGGACATGTCCGGTCTGCTCAAGCCCTACGCAGCCAAGAAACTGGTCACCGCACTCAAAAACGAGGTCGGTCTGCCCATCCACCTGCACACGCACGACACCTCGGGCAACCAGGTTGCAACCTACCTGATGGCTGCCGAGGCCGGTGTAGACATCGTGGACTGCGCGATCGACTCCATGTCCTCGACCACCAGCCAGCCGTCTATGAACGCCATCGTCACCGCCCTGCAGGGTCAGCCGCGTGACACCGGACTGGACCCGCATCAGCTGCAGTACCTGTCCGATTACTGGTCGGATGTGCGCAAGCGCTATACCCAGTTCGAAGCCGACATCCGCAATCCCTCGACCGATATCTACCGCTACGAGATGCCTGGCGGTCAGTACACCAATCTGCGCTCTCAGGTTGAGAGCCTTGGCCTGATTCACCAGTTTGAGGATGTCAAAAACATGTATGTTTCGGTCAACCACATGCTGGGCGATATTGTTAAGGTTACGCCTTCCTCCAAGATGGTCGGTGACCTGGCAATCTTCATGGTGCAGAACGGTCTGACTCCGGAAAACATTCTCGAACGCGGCAGCGCACTGACCTACCCCGACTCGGTTGTCGCTTACTTCAAGGGCATGATGGGTCAGCCCTCGTGGGGCTTCCCCGAAGATCTGCAAAAGATCGTGCTCAAGGGTGAAGAGCCCATCACCTGCCGTCCGGGTGAGCTGCTGCCGCCGATCGACTTCGACGCGGCACGCCGTGAAGTCGAAAAGTTCTCGCCCAATCCCACCAACCGCTCGGTTATTTCCTGGTGCCTCTACCCCAAGGTTGTTGAGGATTACTGCCGCTATCGCCAGTCCTACGGCTACATCATGCGCATGGGCAGCCACGTCTTCTTCAACGGTATGGCACTCGGTGAGACCACCAAGATCAATATTGAAGACGGCAAGACCCTTGTCATCAAGTACATCGGTCTGGGCGATATGAACGAGGACGGCACGCGCAACGTGCAGTTCGAGCTCAACGGTATGCGCCGCGAGGTCGCTGTGCCCGATAAGGACGCCGTATCCAAGGTGCGTCCGGTCACGCTGGCCGACCCCGACGACAAGAGCCAGGTCGGCTCGTCCATCCCCGGCATGATCTCCAAACTGAACGTCAAGCCGGGCGACCCGGTCGAGGAAAACCAGGTTGTCGCGGTCATCGAGGCCATGAAGATGGAAATCAACATCGTCGCCCGCATCCGCGGTACGGTCGATCAGGTTCTCATCAAGGAAGGCTCGACCGTCAAGGCCGGCGAGCTGATTATGACCCTCAAACTGCAATAAAAACTGACGCAAAAGAGGTGCTGCACACAGCACCTCTTCTTTTTTGCGCGATATTATTTTTACAGACATACAAAATCCCCCAACGCGAGAATCGTCACGTTGGGGGATGCGTTTTTTATGCAAAATGTATCGTTTTGCCTATGCGGTTGTACTTCGATCAAATTTCGCCATAAAAGGCGGTAGGTTAACGCGGTGTGCAGGTTGAATTGAAAAGAGGAACTGCGTTTCGGTTCATATATATCGGTTCTGTTGGCTTACGCAGTTTGGTGAGGGTTGCTTTTCATTGGAAGAGTAGGAGATGTTTTCACGGAGCATAGCAAATCCGCGTCAACGGGATACCGCCTTATAGCCGAAATTTGGGGAGTGCATCCGATCAGCCGGCAGACTCGTCTGCCAGCTTACGATACTTCTTGTAGCGTGCTTCGATGTCGGCAACTGCCTTCTCGTACAGAGCGTCTGCACGATCCGGGAAGTTGTTCTTGAGCGATGCGTAACGGTTCTCGCCCATCAGGTAATCCATAACCTTGCTGGTGTCCGGTTCGGGAGAATCCAGCTGGAACGGATTGAGGCCCTGAGCCGTGCGGCGCGGATCGTAGCGGTAAGTCTGCCAGTAACCGCACTCGACTGCCTTCTTCATCTCGCTCTGGGTGCAGCTCATGCCAGCCTTGATGTGCTGCTCGAGGCACGGGCAGTATGCGATGATGATGGACGGACCCGGGTAGGACTCAGCCTCACGGATAGCCTTGAGGGTCTGCGCCTGGTCGTAGCCGATTGCAACCTGAGCGACGTAAACATAACCGTAGTTCATGAAGATTGCGCCCAGATCCTTCTTGGCGATGTGCTTACCGCCAGAAGCGAACTTCGCAACAGCAGCGGTCGGGGTTGCCTTGGACGACTGACCACCGGTGTTCGAGTAAACCTCGGTGTCGAGTACGAGCAGGTTGACGTCCTGGTTCTGTGCGAGGACGTGGTCGATACCGCCGAAGCCGATATCGTATGCCCAGCCATCGCCGCCGATTGCCCAGACGGACTTCTTAGCGAGGTATTCCTTGTTTTCGAGTACAAACTGGGTCTCGGGAGTCTGCTCAGCAGCTTCCATCGCTGCGATCAGGTCGTCAGATACCTTACGGGACTGATCCTTGTCCTCCCAGTTTGCGAGGTATGCGTCGATTGCGGGGGCTGCTACGCCAGCTTCCTTGAGCGCTTCCAGACGGACGATGATCTCCTTGCGGATTGCGTCCTGTGCATGGTAGAAGCCGAATGCAAACTCTGCGTTGTCCTCAAACAGCGAGTGCTCCCAAGCCGGGCCAAAGCCGCGGTTGTCCTTGCAGTACGGCAGGATCGGAGCGCCGCCGCTGTATGCGGACGAGCAGCCTGCTGCGTTGCCGATGTACATGCGGTCGCCGACCAGCTGGCTGACGAGCTTAATGTAAGTGGTCTCGGCACAGCCTGCGCAAGCCGCAGAGAACTGGAAGTAGGGCTTTGCAAACTGTACGGACTTCATGTTCTTGTCGCTGATGACGTCCTTCTTGAGGTAAGCCTCGTTCATGGCTACCTTGTCGAAGTTCTCCTGCTCGGGCTTCATCTCGTCGAACGGAGTCATGGTCAGCGCACCCTTGGCCGGGCACGCGGTCAGGCAGACGCCACAGCCCAGGCAGTCGTAGGGCGAGATCTGCATGCGGTAAGAGTATGCCGGAGCGTCCTTGCCCAGACCCTTTGCGGGTACGGTCTCAAAGGATGCCGGAACGTTTGCCTTCTCCTCCTCGGTCAGCAGTACCGGGCGGATTGCTGCATGCGGGCAGGTTGCCGCGCAGCGGTTACACTGGATACATGCGCTGCCGTCCCACTTCGGAACCATGGTAGCAACACCGCGCTTGGAGTAAGCAGAGGTGCCGTTCTCCCAAGTACCGTCGAGTACGCCGTGCTTCTGGAAGACAGAAACCGGCAGCTTGTCGCCCTGCTGGCGATCCATCGGCAGTACGATCTCCTTGACGAAGGGCGTTGCCTCGATCTCCTGCGCCGGAGCGTCGACTGCATTTGCCCAGCTTTCCGGGATCTCTACCTTGACGGCTGCGCTCACACCTACGTCAACAGCCTGGTTGTTCAGATCGACGATCTTCTGACCAGCCTTCTTAAAGTAGGAGTTGTAGTTGTTCTTCTTCATGTCCTCAACTGCAACATCCAGCGGGATGACCTTGGTCAGTGCGAAGAATGCTGCCTGGAGGATGCTGTTGGTGCGCTTGCCCAGACCGATCTCAGCGGCCAGCTTGCCGGCGTCGATGATGTAGAACTGAGCATGCTTATTGTACAGGTCACGCTTCACCTTTGCGGGCAGGCGCTCGTCCAGCTCGTCTACGCTCCATGCGCAGTTGAGCAGGTAGATACCGCCGTCCTTGAGGTCCTCGGTGGTGTCGTACTTGGAAACATAGGTCGGTGCGTGTACAGCGACAAAATCAGCTGCCGATACCAGATAGGTGGACTGGATGGGCTCGTCGCCAAAACGCAGGTGCGACTGGGTCAGACCGCCCGACTTCATGGAGTCGTAAGAGAAGTATGCCTGTGCGTACTTGTTTGC
>NZ_NFKK01000020.1:0-51442 GCF_002160355.1 Butyricicoccus pullicaecorum | reverse complement strand
GCGACCCATCAAAATTACCTTGTTAAGCATGCGTCAACTCTCCTCTGAGCTTGTAGATATTTTTGTTCATAGCGTGCAGCCTGTGCTTGTTCACGTTTGATCTGTTCCGAAATTTCCCTAGCTTGCTTTATTGCATCTTCGGATTTGGAAATTTCTGGCAGCAATCCGGCAAGCTGTATATATAAATTGCTGATGCGTTCTCGTGCTTCAATAAGGCGTCTAAAATACTGATCTTCGCGGTATTGATACACCCTTAACTCTAAGCGACGACTATCTGGCACAAGGCATTCTGTCTGGATAAAGTGAATCAGTTCATCCTTGCTGCAATCTTGCAATGTCATGGCTACGCCTCCGGATATGCTCTTGTCCAATAACTCACTTCAAACGGCATTGGGACAAATTCTTTGTTTAACTGCTCACCGAATGCCCCGTCCTGATAGAGCAGCACCCGGAAATTGCCTTTGTGGCCATACCGACACAGCACGGTCTCGCCGTCGTTCGGCGCGTCAGTCGGGTACTTGTGCCACTCAGACGTACAGGGCGGCAGTTCCGAGGTCAAGCCAAGCAGTTCGGAAAAAGTGATGCCCAGCGTGTCCGCCAGCGCAAACAGATCATCCAGAGAGGGTATCCACGTCAGACGGGTCAGATTGGTAATGCGGCGCAGACTGCGCACGGTCTGACTGACTCTTGCAGGCAGTTCGTTGTCCTCATCCAGATTCGGGTCTTTCGCCCAGTCCAGGATGGAAAGCTGCGCCTGCCGGTACGCTGAGTGCTGATATGCTTCGTCGGCTTTACGCTCGGTCTCTCGCAATTCGGCTTGTCTCTGTGCGTCGGTAATCTGCTTCTTGCACACACCGCACAGGGCTGGACAGTCCTCGGTGTGGTCGCACGCATGGCAGCAGCCCGGGCAAGTACCCACCGCAACCATGGCGGCACGATCTTTGTAGCGAGTGCACGGGCTATTGGACAATTCTGGACAGACCAGCGGGGCGAACGGGTAATCCTTGACAATCTCGCCCGCTGTTTTGATGACTTTGGCGGTCGGCGCGGTGTAATCGGATAGCGCCTCTTTGAGCTGCTTTTGCGCCTCCTTGCCCAGCTTGGACAGCTCGTAAGCGGTTGAGGCGCTGATGCGTCCTTTCTTGAGTGCTCGCTTCCAGTCCCCGACCAGATGCTTGTCGATGGTCTCCATACGCGCGATATTACTCGCACTCTCCTGCATGGCCTCGGCGACCATGTCCCGAATGCGCCCGGGCAGCTCTGCGCCCTCCTCACGGCGTTTGATGAACAGCCGCTTGAGCCTCACAGCCTGCTCAGCTTTTTCCAAGTAGGTCAGCTCGCGTGCGGTCGAGTTGGTCAGGATCAGCGCAAGCTGCTCTTGTGTCTCAGTCAGATTACGCTGCACCACGCAGGGCGCGCTCTGACGGCCCAACTCGGTCAGGGCTTTATACCGTCGGTGCCCGGCGATCAACCGGTAATGGGTATCGTCCACCTCGAGTACGACCAGCGGCTGTTTGAGGCCGATCAGCTCAATGGACTCTTTGAGTTCTGTCACGTCCTCGACCTCGTAAAAATTGCGGTCATTCGTTTCGATCTGCGCCAACGGGATCTGCTGTGTGACGATCTCAGGTGTGTCCAAATTGGACACATCGCCCATCAGTGCGGCAAGGTCAAATTTGCGTGCCACGGTCTGTGTCCTCCTCTCCCAAAAACTCACGGACAAATGCTGCATAGTCGGCAGTCGCCGCCGATCGGGGCGAACACTCGGCCAGCGGCTTGCGCCAGTAAGTCGATTTATCCACGACATCGGTGCGCCGGATATGGGTGTCAAACACCGGGCACGGCTCGTGCATGCGCAGCCAGGTCTCACCCTGCCGGATGACATCGGTGTTGCGCCATTGGGTAATCAGCGCACCCGCGATATGTACCTCGGTGATCGTCTGGATCTGCCGCAGCTGGCTGACCAGCTCACGCATTCCATCGATGGCGTAGTAGTCCAGCTTGATCGGGATGATGATGTCGGTTGACGCTGCAATCGCGCTGACCGACGCCGCCGTGAATGCCGGCGGGCAGTCAATGACCATGCAGTCATAGGCTCCGTCCTCCATGATGGCGTCGCGCAGATCGGACAGGCACCGGCGCGCGCTGCCGCCTGCGGCGACCAGCGACAGATCGGCAGATAACAGGCTCATATCGGACGGCAGCACATCCAGGTTGCGGTAGTTGGTGGGCTGGACGAGATCGACATAGCACGCCGCGCGTCCCTCGATCAGATCGGCCAGACTGCCGGTCGACGCCCGCGCTCCGTAAAACTTGCTCGCGTTGCCCTGATGATCGGCATCGATGAGTAACACCCGGCGGTTATGGTGGACGGCCAGCTCATAGGCCATATTGACGGCGGTCGTGGTCTTGCCCACGCCGCCTTTTAAATTTACAATGCTGATGACTTGCATTTCGCTTTTCTCCTTCTCTTGACGGGTTTTATGATGGTTTTTCGACCGATAATGTCCAAAATCTTACCGTTCACGACCGGGAAACACTCACGGATAGGCCTAGACCAGCTGTTATCCCTGACCCGGGCGCGGTACTGTGCGACCACATAGCCGCGCCCCGGGCCTTTTTTGATGTATCGGATAACGTGCCCGGTCACCGTTCCCCTGCCTGATGCCGGATTGAAGGTCAGCTGGATGATTTTACATTCTTTGGGTTTGCGCATGCTTGCCTCCTTGCTGGAATTCTGGGAACGGGATTTGCGCGAGGGATACGTCCTGCCATGTGTCCGGCTTGCCCACTTCGGGCGGCTTGTCCGACACATGCCGGAACGTGTTATCATCGATCACGCGTTCGGTGAAGGTCTGCTTGTCGCCATGGAAAGCCAGCATGACCTTGCCGACCTGACCCTCTTTGTTCTTTGCCAGTCTGAGCACGCGGTCGGACGCACGGTTGTCCGGCTCGGACAGGTACATGAGCATGGCGATGTCTGCATCCTGCTCAAGCGAACCGGACTCGCGAAAGGATGCCAGCGTAGGTGCGCGGACGGTCTTGCTCTTCTGGTCTTCCTGATCGCGGGTGAGCTGCGCGAGCGCCAGCACCATGACCTTGTGATCGCGGGCAAAGTTCGCCAGCGTGTTGGAGATAGACGCGACGTCATTCTCGCGGCTGTACCCCTTGTGCGCGGTGCGCACGATCTGGATGTAGTCCACGATCACGACCTGATACCGCTTGTAACGGGCAAACGAGGCGATTTCCTCGGCCGTGCGGCCGGTTGCCTGGATGATGTCCAGATTGGACTGGGTCAGCCTGCCCTTTTGTGTAGCAATCATGCGCCAGTCGGCCTCGCCCAGTGCATGACGCTTGATTTTGCCGTAATTCATGCCGAACAGGTGCGCCATCGAGCGATCAATGAGCTTGTCGTCCTTGGTTTCGAGCGAGAAAAAGCCTACGCGATAGGTTTGGGACAGGTATGCGGCCACCTGCAAGGCCAGCATGGTTTTGCCGGTCGAGGGACGCGCACCGAGCAGCACATAATCACCGAGTTCGGCGTAGACCAGCTGGTCAATCCCCGAAAATCCGAACCGTATGTACGAAACCGGCTGCGCCTGCCGCTCGCAGAACCGTGCGAAACCGTCCTGAAGGGACAGCGCGGTCATGCCCGTGCTGCTCGCCGACAACTGACCGGCCTGCTCAAGCACGCTTGCGGCCTCGTCCAGTGTCGCAGCGTTTGCCAGCTTGTCCCCGAGCATGCGCAGGCGGTGCAGCCGGGTCTCCTGTTTGAGCAGCCGGACGTATTCCATGCAGTTGGCCGCCGTCGGCGTCAGCTCCATGACGTCCATGATGACCGGCCGGTACTCGTCGCCGATGATCGCGCTGACCGCGACCGGGTCGATGGGCTTGCCCGCGAGGAACAGCTGCTGCTCGGCCTCGAAAATCGTGCGATAGGTCGGGGCCAGGAAGTCGGACGGACGAAGGGCTGCGAACACGTCGCCCGATACGCTCGGGTCGATCATCACCGAGCCGATCACGGCGACCGCCGCGTCGTAGATGCGTTGTGAAACTTGGTTTTCCATGGTCTCAGTCCTCGTCAATCAGCACCCGGCCGGTGGGCTGCGCAGGCGGATAGTCCTTCTTGAGCCAGCGAAGCAAAGTTGCATAGTGGTCGCGGTAACGTTTGCCCTCAGACTTCATGTAGGCCGACAGCGCTTCGATCTCGGCAGCGACTTGGTTCGGTGTCCAGCGAGCAGTCAGGCGTGCAATCTCGTCGTCGGTCAGTCGGACGTTGCCAAACTCACCGTATCCCTTGCGCCCGTCCTCGGCCGGTTTGGCCGGTTCTTCCTGCGCGGGCGCGCCCTCTCTCTCGTCTTCTAACTGGTCTTCTAAGTGCTCATTATATACATTTCCCCGTTCGGTGAAATGATTGTCACAGTTTGGTGTATTGCATTTCACCATTTCGTGAAATGCATTTCCCCGTTTTGGGGAAGCGGTCGGAATGGGTTCGTATGCCTGGATGACGGTCTCGGTGACCGTGTACCAGGTCGTGCGATCTCGCTTGTCCTGGCTGTAAGCTGCGGTCAGGATCAATCCCTTTTCCCGGCATCTGTTGATGATGCCCTCAATCTGTCGCCGCGACCAGCACGGGAAAATCTCGGTCAGGGCATTCAGGCTGTCATACGTCCAATAATGACCGTCGCGGTAGTTTCTGCCGTTGGCCGCGTTGTCCCGCACCCACCAGTACAGGCGATGCACAAAAATGGCCTCGGGCACGCCGTACTGCTGGGCTAAATCCATATCAAATGCGTATTGCACACGTTCACCTCACATGTTCCAGCCAACCGGTGAGCGCAAGGAAGAGCGCACCGAGCATGCTCCACAGAATCACACCCGCGAGGCACGCCAGCAGCCCAATGTCCCCGGTATCACACCGACCGACTTGTCCAAAAATGGCCACCATACACACGATGGCGGCGACTTTGCATACTGTTTTCATGTTGTGTACTCCTCCATTTAGGCACGCCGCGACCAGCCGGTCTTGTTTTACACCTTTTCCGGCTGATTTTACGGCTTTTTGTTGACTTTTTCCCTCGTTTGGAGTACACTAGATTTGCTTAGATCGAGTGTATTCCAAACGCTCACACGCCTTACCAGTTTGCAGACTGGTGAGGCGTTTTTTCTTGCCCTGCGCCGGTCAGGGACAGGCTCAGGGACGCGGCGACGATCTCGCGCAGCTCGTCCATGATGCTGTCATAGATCGGGCGTTCGCGTTCGTCGATGATGCCGTCCTCGGCGATCTCCAGCAGCGTCTCGACGCGACCCTCCCGGGCAAAATTGCGCAGCAGCCGGAACAGCCGCATGGTGCATTGCTCCAGCGAGCGCTCAGTCACTTCGGGCAGAATCTGACCAGCGGGGCTGGCCTTGAGGTGCCGGTACGCCAGCGCCGGGTCGCGGTACAGCTCAGCCATCATGACCACCATTTCGTCCGACGGACGGCGGCGGCCGGTCTCATACATGCGCAGGCTCTCGGTCGATATGTACAGCCGGTCGGATGCCGCTTCCTGTGTCATTCCGGCACGCTCACGCGCGGTTTGGTAGATGTTACGGCTCGGTTTCATCCTGTTTGTGCCTCCGTTCCGTGTTATACTTGAGATGTACGAGGGGTTACATCCTCGCGAGGGAAATAAACGGCGATCTCGCCCGCCGGGATCTCAAACAGATCGCACAGGGCATAAACGTCCAGCATATCCCACGGGGCCAGACCCCGAATACGGGACGACACATAGGTCGTCCCCTTACCGAGCTGCCGCGCCAAACTGCGCTGGTCGATGCCCTCGGCATACATGAGCTTTCTCAGCTCCTTAAACGGCTTTGCCATATATGTGTTACTCCTTTCCTCGTCCGAACAGGTCTATTAGTTGCATATACTCTCCTTTTCGTGTATGATAAACGCGAAAGGAGGTGTGAAAAATGAATAAACAAGAGTTTGATGCTTGCTTTAGTCAGGCGGTCGAAGATGTCAAAGCTAAAACCATGAATAACATCCAAGACGCTCTGGCTAAATTCAGCAATGAAGATGGTAGAATCAGCTACGACAAGCTCGCTATGTTCGCCTATACCGAATCCTTAGCTTACACAGACGAGCTTATTTATGCTGTTCTCTCAAAGATTCTTGTAACCGAGTAATCACATCTTCAACCTTTAACGCATCTTGCCGCTCTTGTATCGCTACTACGAGAGCGGCAATTTCTTTTGTCGTTCCTTCCAGTACAATTTTCATACAGAGGTCTCCTTTCCTCGTCCGAACAGGTCTATTAGTTGCATATACTCTCCTTTTCGTGTATGATAAACGCGAAAGGAGGTGATTTTGTGAATGATGTAAAGAAGGCTTTCTTGTCTTTGATGCATGATGCATATTTTGATGCAAAGTATGCGCACCAGTATTCCACTGAAACCGAGAACGCCCCTGAAAACCCATCTGCTGCTATTGCTTATGCAAACTCTGTCACAGCAAAAGCATGTGCAGCAGAAGCAATTTACTGGTGCAATGAAGAACTTTATCACGACGAAATTCCGGAACTGCTCCACCAGTTTCGCGTTTTTTCTGCTGAAATTCTTCAAAGCTATGCAACTGACCATTCGCGTCAGTGGGTAAGTATTGAGTTCGATAATCTCAAAGACTTGTTTGAAAGCTCTGTATGTAATCAACCGATTACTGAGTAAGCATTGGGCGGCAGCAACCACTGCCGCCTATCTCAATTTCGACCATTGAATTTTATTTTTTGCGATAGAGAGCACTTCTTCTGCCTGCCAGATGATAAGGTCTTTTTCACGCAGAAGGTCTACGATCTCACTGGCAATCACTTCTAATTCATGCTTTTCCTTGTAGGCATTATCCTGCGGTTCATATTTGTTCGTCATACAGATGTCTCCTTCCCTCGTCCGAATAGGTCATCAATGGAGCCTCGCGGCTTTTTTACCACCACGCTGCCAACTGCTTGTATTTCCGCTTCCTGTACCAAATAGGTAACTGTTAACGTGGGAATTTCTCCAGCCTTATGCCGATAGACAACTTCTGAAATCTCCATAGAAACATCTTTGCCGTCGATCATAACCGAAGCAATCGACTCCTCTGCATGAATTTCAACCCGAGCAAGACTCATTCTTTCATCTCCTTTCCTCATCAAAACGTCATTTGCTAACTGTGAATTTAACAGGTAAAAAAATATCCTCTACTTTCACAGACAGCAGATTGGCAATCTCGATTGCCGTTGATACAGGAATCATTCTTGCCCCTTTTTCATACTGACAATAGGTCGAACTTGCAATTCCTAAGCTTTCAGCAAAGGCAGACTGTCCGATTCCTTTTTCTTTTCGCAGCTGTTCTAACTTGCTCATCATCTCACCTCATTTCACATATAGCAAATATTATGCTCTTATTATAGGTTCACACTTAGCAAAAGTCAATAGTATATTTCACATTTTGCAAAGTTATATTTTCATTCTGCAAATATTGTGCTATGATCTTCACAAGATGAGAATATAGCAGAAATGAGGTGATGCTGAAATGGGAATTGGTGATCGAATCCGAGCACTAAGAACCAATGCCGGCATGACACAAATCGAGCTGGCAAATAAACTCAATATCAGTAACAGCACCTTGTCGCAGTATGAAAGCAGCGCAAGGACACCAAGCGATGATATGAAGTTAAAAATTGCAGCACTTTTTCAAGTGTCTACCGACTACTTATTGAGCGGTAGTTTAACAAATGCCACCGACTCTAAAGCAAAAGGTGTTCGCATTCCCGTTCTGGGCGATGTCCGCGCCGGTTATCCGATGGAGGCTGTCGAGAACATCATCGATTACGAGGAGATCGACGAAGAAACCGCACGCCGTGGTGAGTTCTTCGCCTTGCGCATCAAGGGCGACAGCATGGAACCTAAGTTCTCCGAAGGGGATGTCGTCATTGTCCGCAAGCAGGAAACCGCTGACAGTGGTGACATCGTCGTTGCCCTGGTCAACGGGGACAGTGCGACCATCAAGAAGTTAAAGCGTCATCAAAACGGCATTACGCTGGTGCCGTCCAACTCGGCCTACGAGCCCATGTACTACTCCAATGAGGAGATCATGGAGCTGCCAGTCAATATCCTGGGTAAGGTCGTAGAACTGAGAGCAAAATTTTAAAATAAAAAATGTGTCCAATTTGGACACAAGGGGGAATTTTATGAAAAAGCGCTGGATTGGAGCATGGTGCAGTATCATGCTACTTTTGGCGGGCTGCTCTTCTGCGAATACATCCGTAAACCCTGAGCAAGAGATGGTCGCTCAGTGGTCTGAATCTCTTACATCTGCCGGGTATATTGAAGAAGATTTACAAACCAGTTCTGAACAGGTCGAAAGTAATGCGGTATGGGGTGACTACACATATCGCGGATATACCGTACAGCCGGGACTGTATTTTTACACATGCAGCGACGATTCAGGCAATGTATTAGAAGCTTGCGCTTATTGTGATACATCTCTGTTCAGTTCCACGGATTACAGTGAATATGCAACTTATGGATATATGTCTGGAATTCTTCTTGCTTCCATTGATTCCGAAAACATGGAGTCGGTAGTGGATGCCCTGAGTTTAGATGACCCGGCTCTGTTCCTACAATCTCATAATGACACCTATACAGCTGATGACGTAGACTACCAGTTGATTTATGACACCGCAGATGGAAAAATGTTTTTTCAAGCTACAATGAAATAAATTAGATGTGTCCAATTTGGGCACAAGGGGGTTGTTTTATGAAAAAGGTAATGACATGGATCTTGGCACTCTGCTTTGTATGTGCCCTTACAGCCTGTGCTGGCTCGCCGTCCAGTACGAATTCTGCCGAGGAAGTGACCACAAATAATGATGCTTCCGCAGAAGTGTCCGAGCAGACCACGCCACAAGAGGAAGAAACCAAGCCCACGACCCTTGTTGGTATTCCAGGCTCTAATGCCGCAGATATCCGGATTGGCCTAGAAGATGCTGGCGGAATTCCAAAAGGAGAAATCGAAGACGCAGCAGATACCAGTCTAAGTGCAAAATCTTGCTCGTCATCAACCGAAATCGCTGGTACAGGCGTTTCTATGTCATATAATTTGTCTTTGGATGCAGATGAATCCATCACTATGGCCGTTTTTTCGGTCGTTAGTTATCAGGTTGCGGCGGACGAAGATTTACTGGAATTTGCGAAATCATACCTCAGCTATTGCGCAAGCATGCCATATGATACTGCGGATTCGCCGAGTGCACAAGAATGGGTAAAGACAAATCTTGCCGATTATGCCAATTCTCCGAAAACTACGATTGGAGACGCTACCTTTAAACTCGCTGGTGCTGTGAATCCCAATACTGGAAAGCTTGTGGATCTAACCTTAACCATCGTGCCTGTCAATATCGATGAACAGATACAGGCAATCACCAGTGAAGAATAAAAATGTGTCCAATTTGGACACAAGGGGGTTATTTTATGAAAAAAGTAGTTGCAGGGATTTTAGCTCTATTTGCCATGTGCTGTATGGTTGCTTGCGGGAATACCACACCGCAGCAGGATACAACGCCCACGGCACAAACGACTCCGGATACACCGGCCGACACCGCCTCTTTGGAAGAAAAATATCCAAATTTCGTTACGTTTGATTTTCCGGCTGCGACTCTTTCTGATTCGCTGAAAGAGTTTATGCAAAGTAAATTTTCTGATGCAATGGTATCAGAACCGAGTGTAGAAAATACCGAGGATGATGATTTGATTCCGGCATGCACCGCATACACCTATGACTTGGGCGCTGGAATCAGTTTGACTCTGCGAGAGACAACAGCGACGCAAAAATGTTGTCAGGTATATTTATATGCGCCAATCAGTGGCCAAGATGATTTGCATAGTCGCATCGGTTATGCAATGGGCGGTCTGCTTGGATTGCTCGAGCCAGACGAGGAAATCGGAAACCGAATTATGACTGAACTCAACATCACGAATGTTACTGAACCCGCGACAACAAGGTCTTTGGGAGATATTTCAAGCTGGACTTATATTGTGAATGAAGACAGCATTATGTTCAATATCATGGCAAAATAAAAATTCCCGCCCTGTCACCGGGGCGGGAAAAATATCACGTCATCAACCGAACATATATTTGTTTTTTAAGAAAGGAGGATACCATGCGCCGCACAAATACAGCGAAGTGGTTGGAAAATTATAACCGCTGGCAAATCAAAGTGCAGAAAAACGGAGAGCGGCGCACCTTCACCTGTTCGACCCCCGGCCGCACCGGGCAGCGTCTATGCAACGCCAAAGCGGACGCCTGGCTCGATGATAACATCACCGATACCAGCGCACGCATAGACCGGCTTTTTGCCGATTACATTGATATGCTCAAGGAAACGACTTCAAAGAGCAACTGGATCAAGGCTGATGCGTTTGGGCGCAACTGGATTTTGCCTACAATCGGCAGGCGTAAGGTCTCCGATCTGAACGAGCAACACCTGCAAAACATCATCAACAAAGCCTACGCAAAGGGCCTTGCAAAAAAGACGCTTACAAACCTACGCGCAACGCTGCTTAGCTTTATCAAGTATTGCCGCAAACGCAAGGCGACCACCTTACTGCCCGAAAATATTACAATTCCCAAAGGCGCACGCAGCGCGCAAAAGGTCATCCTCCAGCCCGATCATCTGGCGGTCTTGTTTTCAGTCAGCACAACCATGAAGCGCGGCAAGCGTCTCCCCGATCCGCTCATCTATGCCTACCGGTTCCAGGTGCTCACCGGCCTGCGCCCGGGTGAGCTGCTGGGCCTGCGCTGGCAAGATATCCGAGGCAGCGAGGTTTTTGTCTGCCGATCACTCAATGCCTATCACGAAATCACGACCGGAAAAAACGAAAACGCAGTCCGGCACTTTTTCCTGTCCCCCACCGCTGCCCATATCCTTGACCAGCAGCGCGCGCAGGCTGACGGCGACCGAGTCTTTGGCGAGGTAGATCCGCAGACATACCGACGGGCATGGCAGCGATACTGCGCGGCTAACGAGATTCCACAGACGACTCCCTACGAGATGCGCCATACATTTATCTCGATTGCAAAAAATCTGTCTGAGGGACAAATCCGCCCGCTTGTCGGTCACTCTAAAAACATGGACACATTTGGAGTCTATGGTCACGAGCTGCGCGGCGAGTTGCAGCAGACCGCCCAGCAGATCGACAACCTATTCACCGAGATTTTGGCGAAACAATAACCCACTTTTTAACCCACTTATTTTCATTCGCCCAAATGCTCACATCCGGGATAATGGATAATATAACGCAAATGCGCATTTTTAACACGCCTAAAAGAAAGCTATTACTCTATTTAATAACTTGGACAGGGATTCAATTCCCCTCGTCTCCACCATTTACACAAAAAATCCCGCCTGATTTCAGGTGGGATTTTTTGTTATCTCGTGGTTTTACGCGCAGAAAAGTTGCGGATTTATTTTTGGTAGATGTGGCTGGTAGATATCGAATCTGCACTATGATACAATAAAAGTACCGAAAATACACAGGATGGTGAGGTACAAGTGGCTCGAAAGCGCGTGGAGCGAAACATCTCCTATGACGATGTCCGTAAGAAATTCTATGTCAATCTGGACTTCGGCTTTGGTACGAACGGTAAGCAGATCAAGAAAACACAGACCTTTTCCACGATCACCGAAGCACGCAAAGCGCTGCGTGCGCATGAGGTGAAAAAGGACCGCGGCGAAGTCGTACAGCCCCGGCAAACCACAGTCGCTGACTGGCTGCGCTACTGGCTGGAAAATATCGTGCGTCCCTATCGCGCCGAGACTACGGTCTATGGATACCGCAACATGATCGAAAATTATCTGGTACCACGTCTGGGGAAAATCCAGCTTCAATCCCTCACACCACAAAAAATTCAGCGCTATTATACCGATTTGCTGACCAAAACCACGCTGTCGTCCAATACCGTACGCAAGCACCACGATTTGCTGCGCACTGCTTTGGATATCGCTGTCCGTCAACAGATGATCGCAACCAATCCGGCCGATCGCGTCGAAGCTCCCAAAACCAAGACCCCGGAGCGGCACTTCTACTCCCCCCAGGATCTGGCACATCTGCTGCAGTGCGCCGAAGGGCATCGCTTGGAGCTGGTCATCAAGCTCGCAGCCTACCTCGGCCTGCGCCGCGAGGAGTACTGCGGTCTGCACTGGTCAGATGTGGACTTTGCACACCACGTGCTGCACATTCGCGGTGCTCGCACCACTGCCGGCAGCAAAATCATCGAAAAGGAAACCAAAACGGTATCTTCCACCCGCTCGCTGCATATGCCGGCACCATTGGAAGATGCCTTGCGCAGAGAATACGAACGACAGCAAGATGATCGCGCTTTTCTCGGCGAGGAGTATCACAATACCGATCTGGTGCTGGTCTGGAGTGATGGACACCCGTACAAACCCAACTACCTATCGGAATTGTTCACCAAATTCGTGCAGGAGCACAACCTGCCACCGCTAACGCTGCATGGGTTACGCCATACATTCGCCACACTGGCCAACCAGTCAGGTGCAACCCTGTACGACATCAGCAAAGCACTCGGGCACAGTACCGTTGCAACGACTTCTTCGATTTACACCCATATTCTGGACGGCACGCACGAAAATGTAGTGTCGCGCGTTGCCTCTGTGCTCGATCAGACGCATGATATTCCATAATTTCAGACCAGATAAAAGCTAAAAACTCCGTAAAACCTGACGTTTGTGTGCGTCAGGTTTTATTTTTTCACTTGTTTTCTCGATCATATCTCCTCTAAAGTTTGTGTATACAACGCCACCGGCCCGTGCTATGATAATAATAGCTATACTGTTTCCTTTTTTAGTTTCAACATAAAGCAAGCCCATCCTTTCGGATGGGCCTGTCCTTATTATCCGGCGAAGCTCTCGCCCTCGATGTAACGGATGAGATCAGAACGTGTCACACGGAACTGACCGCGTGCACCAATCCGACGGCTGGGCAGCTCTCCCGATCGCAGTAGTTCATAGACCATACCAACTCCCAGCTTGAGGACACGCGCAACGTCCTGCACGGTCAGTACGAGCGGAAGTTGATCGTAGCTCGTAATCTCCGGCAAAGGCACCTTTTTCCCTGTCATATTCTCATCACAATCCTTCATTTCAATTGCAAAACTCATGATTTTTCCTCGCTTTCAGCTTATTTTCATAAATTCGCAGCATGCGCTGTCCGTGGACTTTGCATGTTGACTTTCCGGTTTGATCCATACACAGCAAATCCTGTTGCCGCAATGCAGCTGTCACTTGACGCTCATTGCAAATTTTCCCGGCCGATACCTCTTGCAAATATCCCATCAACGTCTGCAACGGAACGCATACACATCCCCTGCGTCGTGTAACTGACAACTGCCTTTTTGCAATTCCAGTCGCAATGACTTCGGCAAGATTCCTCATGTCAGCACTCCACGTCTGTTCAATCAACGCAGCTGTCTCGCGGAAAATATCGACCAGAATCTCATCACGCAGCTCGCGCATTGCATCCCGACATGACGAATCGATTGCACGTATTTCCAGCGCAAAGCGCAGGAAGCTGTCGAATCCCCACGCCAACTGCCAAAGCGATTTTTGCAACCGTTCTTCTCTTCTCCGAGCGGATTCACGACAAAACATGTCAAATTCTTCCCGCAGACGTGCACGTTCATCCGTCATATGCTCCGCAAACCAGCTCAAGTACCCCGCCAATGATGCAGCTGCACGCATTCGATCACTAGCACTTCTGCCGGTCATGCGACTCATAATCGGTATACGGATACATCTCGTCAACTCTGAAGCAGAGCGCAACGGAAATTCGCCCGTAATGACCAACCCAGCCCGACATCTGACCTGTTCGGTTTTCCATCCGCGCCGCCGTCCACGATCGGTATCGTTGACCGCTATGCGAACGCTATGAGCCGCAAGTGCCAAGCGCTTCCGCTTGTCAGCTGCATCGCTCTCGTTGCAAATATCGTCGAGCAAGACAATCCGATCTTTGGCACTTGCCAAAGCATCCAAGATTGCACTGTCGCTGCTGCTGGCATCGAAAACATCCGATTTTCGTCCATTTTGGTCGTAGAGCGTGCAAAAATCCGTTGCCACTGTCGTTTTGCCGACTCCTTGCGGTCCATCCAGATACAACACTCCCACGGGCGGTATCCCTTCCTGTTCAAGGACGGAACGGAGCGCAGTGACTACCGTAAACGCGAAGGTTGGTATGCGCACCGCGCTGTGCTGCTGGAAAAGCCGGAGCAGGAACTCAACCGACTCTGCGGTATCGAGAGGCTCCGGCCCGCAAGCAAGATGCCTCTGCTTGAGTTCCAAGTCAAGACCAACATCGTTCGATCCGCACTGCCCAAGTAAGGTATTTCCTGCGACGAAGCACCATTTCCCGGCTATTTCGTGCCATCCGCCTCTTGTAATATAGAGGCCGGCAGACTGCTGGGCTCGGTTCTCGTGCAGGCATTCGCGCAGATACTGAACCACCAGACGCTGTGTTGGTTTTCCCTGATCATCGGCACAAATCGCACCCATAAATGAGCTTTCAAAGTCAAAAGACGCCAATTCTTCAAACCGAACAACCCGTTCATGCACGCTAGCCCCGAGCCGAATTTCAAGTTCCAGCAACGCGCTTTCATCTTCTGTCCGATAAACGCGACGAATTCTCGGTGTAAAGTTGCAAATTTTTCGTTTTTTGTGAAATAATCCAACATTTTCTCGTATGGAAAATACCGAATCATGAATTGCTTGCATGTTTTTCACCATCCTCGACCACATAACACCAGCCCGGAATGAGTGCCTTGCCCTCCGGCAGACTGCCGCGCGGCATATCGGAAATGCGCGTGTCCATTTTTTGCATCAGCATCGTCATCTGCTGAAGCAAAAATGCAATTTCTTGCTGAGTTTTTCCCATTTTCTCGCATTTCTTCAAGCGTTTTTTGCACTTTCTCATTCTTTTTTCCAATTTTTTCAGTTTTTTCGAAGAGCCCTTCTTGGACTTTTTCACGCCCTCCGATACCTTAATATTATCCGGCTCCGACTTGATTTCAAAATTAGTGAGCATTTTTGCCCCTCCTTTGTTTCGAGGCTCTTGCCTCGTCTGCCATTATCATAACAAAATCTTTTGCATCCGTATATTCGCTCAATTCATAATAATATAGTAGTATTTTCAACAAAAGTGGAATTCATTGATTTTAGGTGATCCTATGTGCATGCAGAATTTAAGTTCTCGTTTCTGGAAATTGGAGCAGTTCAATCCGTCCAGCGCTTGGCAGCAGCTTATGCTTCAAGCCATTCGCGAAGCTCCCGACAGCTTTCTCGTACTCAACACCCCACGCGGTGTTCATGATACACCGCGTACCATCAATGCCAAGCTATCCAAAAACGCAGACCAGATGTCTAAGCGCTGGCACGATTGGCATGATACCACGGAATACAAAAAACTCACTCACTTTCTGGACAAAACTTGCTTTTGCATTTCGTCCGAACTTCCAGACTATGTGCCAACGGTCAACCGCTTTTTCAGGCTCATCAGCGATCGTTGCTTTTTATTCAGCAACCTAAGCGGTTTTTTTCAAGGCCCAACCCTGCCTGCTTTGCATAATCTGGCGAAGAATCCAACTCACTACTTCTATTCGCACGAATATCTAATCCAAAAATTTAACAGCGCGATTTCTCAAGCACCAACGGAACTTGAATCCAAACTCCAACACACACGAGACGAACTTTTTACGCTGTCATTCCCATCGTACGAAGTAGACGCGAGAGAATACTTCACGCACTGGCTGCAACAGCAAAATATTCCCGATCACATAATAGAGAAAATCCAATCCCGTTTTCTGATTGATTATATCAAACATCAGCAAAGTCTGACCGTTCTCTCGCACGGTGAGATATTTACCGAAAATCTCGACAAAACGTTCGATGAGTTGAAAAAAAATCTCATCAGCTTATACCAATCCTGCGTGTTACGCCGAAGGCATTTGCGCCGTTACAGTAAAGATCCCCTTTCTAATCAAATAATCGAAATTAAACTCAATAAGCGCGAACACATCCCCCAAGCCGCATATTACGATGTAATTCATGACCTGTCTCGATTATTCCGTGCGTACACACACTCTCTCCGAGACCAAGCCTACTGCAAGGATCTCCCCGAATCCGTCAATCCCTACCATCTGGAAATCTTGGACCAAGTATATACTCGTGTTTCTAAGCTTCCATCTGCCATTCAACCGCTCGTCTTTTGGCACCTTTTTACAGCAGCTACATCCAAACTGGCACATGGCAAGCTCCAATCTTTTCGCTTCATGCCCAAGAAGTACGCTCCAAGCGATCAGAAAAAGTCTCCTGACGATTTCCAGTACAATCGTACCAAAAAAATCCTGCTGGACATTCAACTCTTCGACTATTTACTCGATGTGTTGCCTCCAGATGACCGCGAGTATGCCAAATTCAATTTTTACGTCTTCACCCACTTTGACCGTTTTCCGCATTTCAAAACGTCTTCGCCCAAAGCTCCTACAAAAAGCCCCTATACTTTCAACCTATCTCCAGCCTATGATGACTGTGTTGATCAATTAGGCGGTCTGATCCGCTACCACATTGACCATTGTATCCCTCATTCTGTCTCTTGGCTCAATCATGAACTTCCAGCAAACACTTCATTGACCAAGCGCATGGATTCACTCAGTACTCTGCTGCTTTATGATGCATCTTTGTTGCCAATTAAGCGTCGCTTGACAAACCGAGTAAACAATCTACTGCAATCGTCCGCTAAAGATAACAACACCCTGAACTATGTAGACCAATATATTCAGCAAAAGAACAGCTCAACCGGCTTTTATTCGGATGACAAAGTGATAGAATACGTTACAAATTTGCAAAAAGATCACAATTTATATTTCGAAGGACAGACCCAAATTTCACAAAATTTAGTCGTATCTTCCACAGATTCCGCAGAGTGTGCACGTCTTGTCATACAATACTACTTACAAGAACAAGAAGTCTTGCTTGCTCGCAAAGCTTTATACCGGCTTGCTGCAAAGCTGATTCCTGAAAATTTGTTTGAACACGGATCACCATTTTCAGATTCTTAAAACAATTTGCAGCATCCGGAGAATATATCCCCGGATGCTGCCCCACATTATTCGTCGTCGTCTTCGAGCAGGTCGATGATCTCACCAATCACGACCAGAATCGTACCCAGACCCATAGGTTCACTCCCCTTTCTTATTAGTAGTACGCGTACAACAACTCGGCCGCCGCTTCGTGCAGCAGTGCCGGATTGTACAGCAGCTCTTCAATCTCACACGGGTCGTACCCCAAGTCGAGCAGCGCCAGCACCTCATCTTCGGACACGCCCATAGATTTCGCGGTCTGAATTAGAAGGTCGGTCTGACCGTCTATCGCTTCTGCCTCGTCCACTTCGTCAAACCAGGACAGCATCCGAAACCGTGGATTGCGCCAGAAGTGCTGGAAACTGCGATTTGGATTAAAATGTCCAAAGCTGCGCTGTCCTGTCCGATCAATCTTCAAAATGTCACCCTCCTCGGTATGGATTTCTTCCCGGTGGTGCAGGCGCAGCTTGCGCATCGCCCGCCGCAGAATTTCTTCAGTCGAGGCATACAAGTAAAAGCCACCGAAGTCGAAGATTGCGAGCGGGTTGTCGCCGCGGACAAAATATAAGTTGTCGTCCCGGTCAAGCACCGTAAACACAAAAGAACCCTGGATTTTCTCCGCCATCGTGCTGATGGTCGTGAAATCCAGGGTTTTCTGTTGTTCGAGCAGCTGCACGGCAACATAACTATCGGTCTGAATATGGGTGTCCGGCAGATTCTCGCTCTGCCGAAGCTCTCTGTCATTCCAGAGCACACCATTATGTGCCAAGGCGAAGGTTCCGGCCGACCAAGGGTGGTTATTGTAATTGTCTGCCGGTCTGCCTTGGGTGGCAAGTCGGGTGTGTCCCATGACGACACGAACCCCGTTGGGCACATGGAACTTGAGTTTGTGTGCGGCGAGCGGGCGCTTGTAAACTTTGATGCTGCCGCTAAAGTTGTAGGCGATACCGGTCGCGTCCATTCCGCGCACTTCGCATTCCTTGCCAAGTACCTGCAAGATGTGATTCTTTTGCCGCGTTGTTAGTGTGTTTTGATAGTCGATCAATCCGAACAGGCTGCACATTTAGTCATCCTCCTCGTACATAACAGGGTCGTTTTTATACAGATTGCGCTCTTTCAGGTACTGAATGAGCTCCGGCTCGTGAATCCGGTCAAGGAATCCATGCCAAGACAGCTCCTGTAATTCCTCATCGGACAATAAAAGAGCCACGTCGCAGATGGTATTGACCAGCTGTAACGTGGCAATCAAGGTGTTGTATTTCAGCGTACCTCGGAAAATCCGGATCTCAACAGTGTCCTCGTTGGTAAGATTCACGGCGGTATAGCGTCCCGCACGGGAGTCCTTCGCCGATTCCATCACAGCTTTCGGCGATAATTTCATGCCGTACCGTGCTGCCCAGCGGTTGATCTGCCGCTCGGTGCGTCGGGAGAATCGCAGCAACTCCGTCCAGAATTTCTCGACGAAGTATAGCAGTCGAGCAATGGATAATTCCTGCTCCTGCTCGGTTTCGCCGAAAGCAGCGCGGGAGATGTGGACGTGTAGTCCGCAAGTTGTCGTGCGGTGACTGAGATAGCCAAGCCCGACCGCCTTGCGCAGGACATTTTTCCATGGCATCTGTTCTAGGTGGTATTGTAAGGTCATCGGATGGGTGACCAGTTCCATACCGCAGTCGAGCGATCCGTCGCTTTTAATGTACAGATTCTGCGCGTTCTCGTTGGCAACGTTTAGGATTTCCCCGGCATTCTTGCGGCTCTTGCCGTTGCCGTCGATCTCCAGTTCCACACCGAAGAAGCGCTCATTGTCGCGCTCACCATGGAAAATCAGCCGCGGTGTATAGCTGTAGTCGTGAATCGTTGCTTGCTGCAAACGGGCTTGCAGGCAGTCATAGCACAGCGGTTCGTCCTCGTCGTCATCCTCGTAGTAGGCATCACTGTACGAAATCACGCGTCCGCAGCGTTCGCAATGTGTATAGTGCCGTTCGTAACAGCGCTCGCATAACGTAATGTTTTCATCTCCGTGGTCGTCCGAGAGGAACAGCCGCTCTCCGCAGCAATCACAGACTGTGGTATAGGTATCCACGCAATCCGGGCACAAAATCGTGTCTGCAACCATCGTACAGGCATCCGCCGGGACTCGTTCGCCGCAACGCTCACAAATGTAGGTTGTCTCTTCCATGTTCAAAGCCTCCTTTTAATATTCTTCTGCCAACAGCATGGTCACGTGGTCGGGATCTTCGATGATATACACCTTGGCATCGACAGGCTGCTCGCCCGGAATCACGACAACGTGCTGGTATTCCGGCTGCTCCTGAGCATGCTCAATGCGCTGACGGTCGCCATCACAGGATAATCGGAAGATTTGCAGATAATCCCGCTCGGGGACTTCCATGCTGTCACGCATATACCACAGAAGCGTTTGCAGCCAAGGCGGAATAGTGGTCTGGATACCGCAAGTGATGTAACGGGATTTCATAGGAACCAGCTCCTTTGAGATAAAAGTAAAAGCCGAAGGATTTCTCCTTCGGCTTCATGATTATAATATGTATGTAATTTTATATGAGATTTATATTGTCAAAACTTCATTGTCCTATTACATCATAAAAATATCGCTATAAGTCAAAACATAGGTGTAACCTGAAAAAACCAGAGGATATTTTGAGCAATAACACTCGAAATATCCTCTGATTCTGTATCGTTTATTTGCAATAAATTATTTTGTTTGTCTCCCGTTGTTTTCACTTTTTATTCTTAACCAGTGTAACAACAGCCAAGATCACGTTAACAAGACACCATCCGGCCCAAATGTTCAGATCGGTATACGATCCAGCCATAGAAAAACCGATCAGTACCGCCAGACCAAACAAAGTAACCAACGCGATATTGGCGCGTTTCTCCAAGCTATTTCTTGTCGCTATAGATACAATGCCACCAGCCAGCATCAGAACAGCCACAAGAACACCTGCAGAACCACTCACTTCGCCAGAATTTTCAATCGAGTTTGCTAATCCGACAGCACAGGACTGCAAGGTAACAAGCAAAAAGAAAACAATTGAAAGTATTCCAGACACAAGCCTCCACGTTTTCATCTTACATCCCCCTTCCGTTTATTTTTTCATCAGCGTACAAGTAAAGCCACATGAATAGACTCTGATATGTGCTGAATGAACAAAGATTTATATATATAGTAATACTTTCACCAACTCATGTCAACCCTATGTAAATTCAAATATCACGTATAATCAACTGATATTAATCAGAACTTATATTGATATGCATATTTATTTCAAAAATTTCACTCTCTGTTGCGAAAAATCTATATCTATTATATAATATTTATAGATATAAGATAAGGAGGAATTTTCATGGCATTTTGTCCCCACTGCGGCGCACAAATTTCTGAACCATCTAACCACTGTCCACAATGTGGTCAAGCACTGCGCACCGATCCGCCACCCCAACAAAAGCCCCAAAAGCGCAGTAAGTATTGGCTGATTCCCGCAGGCATTTTCGCCGTTCTATTGGTTGCTGGCGGAATCTTTGCCGCAAAGCATTTCCTAACCCCCACCAGACAATCCTACTGTGCTTACATAAGCGATCAGGATTTGACGCTGCTCAACCAATCACAGAGAAACGGCAGCGAAATCACCTTAGAGGAAGGGATTGACCAATGGACAGACGCAAATTTTGATATCGACGGTAAGTACTTTTACTTCTGGAATCATTACAACTATACGGATGATCTGTCTACCACTGCCGACCTCTACCGGGTCGATCTGTCCAAACTGCGCGGACAGTCTGACCGTGCCGCTTCCAATATCGAAAAAATTGCGCCCAAGGCGATTATCGATGAAACGGAAACGTTGCCCGATGGTCGCATTGTATACAGCAGCTATGACAATCCCACTTCGCCAATCTCTTCTATTTCACTTCAAATGTATACCGAGGGGCAAACGATTGATATTGCGAAGAACGTCGACTCTCTTACCTATCAGGACACGATAAATCACTATGTCCGATGTGAAAATGGTCTGCTTTTCTGTCGGAACGGCGATTTATATTGCTATGATTTTGCTGCCCAGACGCCGGAGAAGTTAGCGTCTGCAATCTATGAGTTGCTGTACTTCTCACAAGACCTGTCTGACATTGTACTTTCCAAGCTGAACGCCGACGGTGTGACCTATACCATCCACCGCGGCAATCCGAAGGATGGATTTCAGCAGATCATCACCGATGCTTCTGCTGTTCTGGATGTGAATGATTCGGGCGCAATTTATTACACTCAAACCCAATCCACAGAAAAAACACTGTACGATTATGTCATTGACCAGACCTTCCAAAGCGATTCCCAAGTAACCGCCCCATCTTTATCCGAGTACACCTATCCGTCATCCAACTCCACATCTTGGATTGATGCGCAAGCCTATTCTGAGGCCTATACAGCATATGAGGCTGTCAAACAGCGCAATGAGTTACGTCAGGAGCTACAAGGCCAGGTATTAACACCGAGCACGACGAGCTTGTATGTATATGCCGAAGGGGAAACGACTTGCATTTGTGATAACGTCTCCCCTTACAACACACAGGTTTGTCCTGACGGTTTGGTCGTATATGTTAAGGAACCTTCCGTACCCAAAGCAGAACTAAAGTTGGAAGAGATCGAAATGGCGAGTGATGTGAGCACTTGGCTGCGAGCTTATTACCTCAACACACCAACCACCTTCCAATATTGCTTCTCCGGTGCTACTCCGCGTTCACTCGATATGCTGGAACATCGAGAAGAGTTGTCCTATGTCTGGAAGAACGAAAACAGCATCGTATTCCGCAGCAGTAACCCGGATACATACGGAGATACGCTGATTTGTTATACCATTCAGGATGGTCAGCTGGTTTCGCCGAAAACCATCGACAGTAATGCATTCCCCTATTATTATGAAACAACGCTTGATCGTCTGTATTACTTCTCCAATTACTCCGCCGAACTGATTGACCCGTTTGAATCGGCAGATTTGTATTGCTGGAACGGTGAGACAACCACTGCTATTGTACATGATATTTCAAGCTATCAGCGCTATGAAGATGATACGCTGCTCTATTTTGAAGATCCTATATCAGAACCAAACGCGTCAGATGCATTCATTTGGAAAAACGGAGAAAAGCAGCAGCTGGCCGAAGACTGTGAGCAAGTCTTACGCGTAGGGGATGATGAATGGCTTTACATCGCGGATCACACACTGTTCTACCGTAAAGGACAGGAAGAACGCGCTATTGCTTATGATGTAACACAGGTTTGGAGCGCTCAAGAAATGCCCTATACAACGGCACAATTTCTTTAACGCATGTTAAAAATGAGTTGTAACGCACACATATAAAGGAGGAAAAATATGTTTTGCCCGAATTGCGGAAATCAATTAGAAGATGGCAGCCGCTTCTGTCCAGCCTGCGGAAACCCTGTGACATCCGAAGGCACACAGCAAGGCGCACAGAACACATCCGGAAGCACGCAAAACCAGTATACCCAGCACATACATATGCAATATGTGTACAAAGATTATTTGGCGCATTTGGTTTTACCTTGGACGCAGCCTCGTGTAACCTTTAAGCCCCCACTCGACTGGAACGAACGCAATCTGGCTCCCATTCTCGGCAGCAATCAGCAATATTACTTAGACCAATTTGAATGGTGTGCCGCAAAAAACAGCAGCAATCCCAATCTCCCGGCACTCTTTCTGACCATCTGCCACGGTTTCTATCGCAACATGTGGAAGGAAACCCTGCGATATCTGTTGATTCCGATTGCTGCATACGCTGTATTAGCGCTCCTCTCCCTTGTTTTCCTCTTCTCCGGCAGCTTCGGCATTTCAGCCCTGATGATCCCGGTCAATCTCGTCCTCGGTGTATGGTTTTGGATCTCGTGCCTGCAATACGGCAAAGATTTCAATCTGCTGTACATGGAGCATGTCTGCAAAAAGGCCGCGGCCAATGATATGACGCCTGACCCTTCCGGCTCGAGAGTCGCGATTGGCTGTCTGGTGATTTTCGGTATTCTGGTCGTATACGGAATCATTTATTCTGCTGTGATGTCCAGCATGATCTCCAGCTTATTCTACTGGTAAAGGTAGGTATATCCTGCTGTTGATGCAAAAATAAATCCCTTACCAATCGGTAAGGGATTTGTTTTTTTGATGATAGATTATTTTTGCAATACTATCTGCTTACGCCAAAAACAGCGCCGCTAGAAACATATCTGACATCAGCTCGTCTAAATTCCCGGTATAGATGTAGCTTAAAAGATAGTACATTTCGATATCGCTGGTCACATCTGTTCCATCGACTTCAATCTGGGATACTTCGAACGAATCATCGTATACCGTAAACGTCACAACCCAATCTAACAGCGTTTCGGGGTCATAGCCATGGAATATGACATAATCGGAACCGTTTTTACGCGCAGTTGACCATTCACAATTCTGAAAACGATTGTCGAACGCTTCTTCCACCGTGACGGATGCATCATATTGCGTTAAATAGCCTTGTCTGACCTGTTGCCCTGTCTCACCAAACATCACAGCTAAAATCAGCAGTGCAAATATAATTCCGGTCACACCAACGATGATCTTTCCTATAAACCACCTGCGTGGCGTATTCGCCCAAAACGGTGGTGGACTGTTTTGAAAACTGCCGCCCAGATCATTAAAATCCTGCTGGTTTCCGTCCGATGCCGGTGCACCGCATTGGGTGCAAAATTTGGTACCGACGGGCATGTGCGCTCCGCAGCACTTGCAGGTAATCCAATCCTCCATCTTTTGACCACATCGATTGCAAAACTGTGCCTCATCTGGTAAGATTGCCCCACACTTTCGACACGATTTGCTCATACGAAATCCCCCTTCCGCAGATAACTCTATAGAAATGTGTCTATTATATCTATAATGATATCATTTATTTTTATAGATGTAAATATTCACTTGTCTTTTTGCTAAAGTTATAACAAAAGGACGAGGTAATGTCATATGAATTTTGAAAAAAAGATCATCGGGGCTCGCATTGCACACCTGCGAGAGGCAAAAGGCATGACCACAAACCGACTGGCCAATAACTGTGGTCTGTCACAGAGTTTTCTGCGCTCTGTCGAGCTGGGCGAAAAAGGAATCACCGTAGAAAACCTCGCTTTGGTTTGCGAAGCGCTAGGCATCACCCTGAAAGACTTTTTTGATGCTCCCAGCGAGCAGACTCCCGTCATCGAAGCCGAAGAACTCAAAACCATGATCGAACGGTTAAACACTCAGCAAAAAAGCGCACTGGCTGCTTTTCTGCGCACAATTTCACAGCAGTAAGTCAACAGTCCTTCCGTGCAAACTTCAAGCACAGAAGGACTGTTTTCGCATCATCAAAGTTAGCGTGTATGCATAAGCACTGATGTCAATATTATTGCTCAATAATATTCCCATCTTAAGCAATGAAAATAGATGCACAAAAAATCCCACCTGAAATCAGGTGGGATTTTGGGGAAAATAAGAAGAAGGATTGGAATGATTGAAAAACGAATTTACATGTCGCCACCGAATTATTTGCCGAGTGCCTGACACAGATTCTGCATCATGGCAGCGACTTCCGCACGGGTGGTCGTGCCCGACGGATCAAAGTTGTTGTTCTCTTTGCCGTTCATCAGTCCAGTGGTCTGCATGGTGCGGACGGCATCCTTTGCAAAGTCGCTGATGCGTGCGCTATCTGCGAATGCCGGCAGGCTGTCGTCTGCGGTCAGCTGTGCATCAACACTTGCCAGATAATTGGCCAGAATGACCGCTGCCTGTTCGCGGGTGATGCGTGCATCCGGTTCGAAATGGGTTGCATCCGCACCCGAGCACAGTTTGTTGTCTACAGCCCAGTTAATGTAGGCATTGTAGTATGCATCCTGTGCAACATCTTCGAATGCACCGGCTTTGTCATAGTTTGCCGTGTCGATACCGGCCATGCGGCCCAGTACGGTGACAAACATACCGCGGCTCATGCCCTCCTCAGGAGAGAACAGACCGGGATCGGTGCCCTGGAACAAGCCCTTTTCGGTCACATATGCGACTGCGTCGGAAGCCCAATGACCGGTCATGTCAGTGAAGGTCGTGCTTGTGGTTTCTGTGGTTTCGGGAGCGGTCTGCTCGGACGAGGTATCCGGAACAGCCTGCACGGTGATCTCACCAAAGTCATCGAAATCGGTCGCATAGTTGCGGTATACGTGGCTCGGCTGATGACCAGCAGCACCCTCGAAGGTACCCTTTTCCCAATCGGTCAGCGTGTTCCATACCTTGACTGTACCAGCCGTCAGCGTGTACTCGTTGAGGACAGGCACACTGGACTCGGTGCTGTTGAGGTCGGATACGAAGGTAGTCTTGACGCGCACATACTTGGCCTGACCCATGCCGGTCAGATCGATGGTGCCCTTGCCGTTGGTCAGTGCAGCTTGCTTTTCTTCCTTGACCGTCTTGCCATCGTCCGAGGCCTGTACGACTGCGGTGATGGAGGCTTTGCCAGCGAACGAAGCGTCGTATGCCAGCGAGGTGGGCGCAGCGGTTGCTTCAACCCATTCGGTGGTATGGGTGCCAGTGGTCTCAATGTTTGCGCTCTCGAAGTCCAGCCAGATCTTCAGGCTGTCTGCCGAAGCACCGGTCTCGGTCGGGTTGGCACGAACGGTATTGACCTCATCCTGCGAGAGCTTGGAGGTGTAGAAGCGTACTTGAGAGACGGCACCGGGCAGCATGGTGTGATACATACCGCGGTTGCGCTCGGTCTGCAGGGTGTTCTTGAAGCCAAGACCAATATACATCGGCTCACCGTCCCAGGTCTTGATCGGGACGTTTTCAAATGCGGGCTTATCTACGTGTGCGCTGTGCAGCTCATTCTGATAAGAATCACCGCCGGTTGCAAAGTCGAATGCGCTGGTATACTGGACCCACTGGTCTTTCTTGATGCCTGCGCTTGCGTCGTCACCGTCGTTCCAGCTGAATTCACCGTTGTCATCGAGCAGGCAGACACCGTAAGTGACCTTACCGGTCTCACGGACTGCCATACGGAACATGTAGGGCGTGCCCCAGCCTAGACCAATGCCCTTGACCATGAGCGGGTTATGATCGGGGATGGCACCGGTGCCGTCCAGATCAACATACTGTTCGGTCAGTTCAGACACACCGCCCTTGGTGGTGCCTGCGCTGGGCAGATTTGCCCAGACCATGCCGGTCATTGCGTCTACCGGGGTATAACCGCCGTTGTCGGGAATCTCGATGTAGTCACGCTTGCCGTCCAGAATCAGGGTCTGATGTCCTTGGTCATCGGTGCCAAACTCAGGCTGACCGTGGATGTAAGCGTCATTGCCGTTGCCGGACTTATCCTTGACAATGGGCATGCCCTGAATCGAACCCTCTACATAGATGGTCTGAGGTGCTGCGTTGCCGATGGTAACCTCGTACTCACCAGCCTTGTCAAAGATGTAAGCAAATTCTGCGGTCTGGGATTCGCCGGACGCGAGGGTGTACTCCTTGCTGCCCTTGACAACGCCGTTGACCTTGAACTCTGCCGTACCGGTACCGGTATCGTTGCCGATGTTGACGACATCAGCCTTGATGTGCAGAACATTGCTGTCCATGTCACTGACTGCACCGTCGCCCTGCTGGGTGCGGATGTTAGTGTAATCGAAGGTAGCCGGGCGATACTTGACCTCTACGGTTGCCGTCTTGTCGGCCAGCTTCAGCGTATGCGTACCGAGCGATTCCATGCGCAGGGTACCGGTGAGGGTAGCGGATTTGCCAGGGTCAAGGGTGACGATGCCGTCCTCAAACTCGTAGAGGTAACGAGTCTGATCGTTGTCCTGCACCGGGATGACCGCAGCGGCCAGACCCTTGCCGACATTGGTGACAGTCGCGGTGACCGTGACTTCGCCGTTATACAGTACGCTGTCCGGGGTAATGGAGATATCCGACCACGTCAGCTGCTGCTTTTCCGAGGCGATCAAGGTTTCGTTTGCCAGAACCGAATCCTGACCGGCAGCGGTCGCACCGTAGTTCTTGACACTCATCACACCTGAGCCAGGAGTGTAGTCGATGTAGAAGAAATCACCCTTTTTGTTGTAAGTACGTGCGTCTTGATGGGTCAGGTAGACCGTACCAGCGCCAACCTTCGGATCGCTGGATACCGCACGGGCATAGCTGTGGGTGTGGCCTGCGAGCAGAAGATCCACGTTGCCCGGCTCAATGACCGATGGAATGTAGCGATTGGTGTAGGCGTTAGAGACCGGGTGATGCATCATGATGATGCGGAACTGTGCCTGTGTTGCGGCATCGGTTGCAAGATCGCTCTTGAGCCATGCCATTGCATCGTCGATAGTCTTGAGCGTGGCAGCATCCGCCTGCTGGCCGGTAGCTTCCGAGTTCATCTGGAACAGTCCCCACGGGTTGCTGTTCATAGTGATGATGTGCAGATCACCGTAGTTGAACGAGCTGTCACCCTCGACCGATGCGCCGTACTCTTCATCCTGAATGGAGTAGACGTAGGTGTCAAAGTAGACGCCGCCCTGGTCGTGGTTGCCGCTTGCATAGACGACCGGATAGGAGTGGATAAAGTCGTTCTCCACCTTACCCTGGAACCAAAAGCTGAACTGCTCAGCCTGTGCACCGGTTCCTTCGACCAAATCGCCGCAGTGCAGGATGATATCCGGGTCATAGTTCTTGACCGCGGCATCCAGCTCTTCGCGGGTCGCGAAAATGTGCGAGTCGGACAGCGAGATCAGGCGAATCTGTTCGGGATTGTCACTCAGCGTGCGGAAGCTGGCCTTGCAGCTCTCGCCGCCTTCCAACTTGACCTCATAATAATACTGGGTGCCGGGGGTCAGGTTGTCTAGCTTGTAATGGAACAGGTTCATCTTGGAACCGTTGAAATCGGGTGCGTCGGCATCCACTGCGACCGGGATGGGCTCACACAGATTGTTTGCATCGGTACCATAGGCGATGGTCGAGCCGACGGCCTGCGTGCTCTCCCAGACCACGACCATACTGTTGGTCTTTGGCGCCAGCAGATAGGGACCGTTCTGGAAGGCGGGACTTTCGGCAGCGAAGGAAACCGGTGCCATGGTTGCCAACAGTACGGCGGACAGCATCAGTGAGTAGATGCGTTTTAGTAGTTTTCTCATACTTTTCTCAGACTCCTTTCATAATTGTGGGCGTTGGGCAGGCACACTCCTCCTTCTTTTTGGTTTTATGGTTCACCGCGCACTTCGTGTAAGAAGGTATCGACCAGACGAGACCGGTTGCGACCGGCCCATTCTAGGTCGTAGGCGATGAGATTCATGTCCTGAAGCGCGGGCAGGCCGTCCGCAGCACGCGCCATGCTGTTGGCGGGCAGACGGCAGCTCTTGGCTTCAATGTAGCATTCCTGACCACGCGGCGAGGTCATCCAGTTGATGAACTGTCGTGCATTCTGCTGTTCTTCACGTAGACCGCCGCGGATTAGTGCGCATGCGCCGATCTCGTATCCGGTGCCATCTTCCGGGATGTGCAGCGAGACCGGATAGCCATCTAACATGGCACGCCGTCCGTCATGATAGAAGACCACACCGACGGCATAGTCGCCTGTCTTGACCAGATCGACCGATTGGGTACTGGCTTTTGTGTACTGGCCGATATTCTGGTCGAGTGCACGCAGATAGTCCCATGCAGCGGTTTCACCGCGCAGCTGAACCAGCGTTGCAAGTATAGTGTATGCCGTACCCGAAGTTTCCGGGGAGGTCAGCACCACCTGACCGGCGAGCGCAGGGGAAAGTAGATCATCCCAGCACTGAGGCAGCGGGGTGCCGGTCTGCGCAAACCAATCTTCATTGCAGACAAAGCAGATTGCGCCGATGTAAATGGGATTCCAGACCCCGTATACATCCAGATAAGCCTCGGGAACGTCAGTCAATTCGGCACTCTGATAGGGTTCCAACAGACCATCCTTGCGCATCTGCACATAGTTATCAGCCGAACCGCCTAGAAGGACCGATGCTTTGGGCGCATCCTGCTCGGCGGCCAGCCGTGCGACGGTTTCGCCGGCAGAGACATAGATGCACTCGACGTCGATTCCAGCGTCCTTGTGAAAGGCGCTGCAATAGAGCGAGGTCTCGCTTTCGGGAAGCGGACTATATATGGTCAGACTCCCCGAATCGGAAGCGGGCTCGGTGACCTGTACCTGCGGCTTGATCTGTGACGCAGGCACAGCAGTCTGCGTATGTGCTGAGCAGCCCGCCAGCGCAAGCAGCGCGAGCACACCGAGCAAAATCCCTTGTTTTTTCATGTTACACCATCCATTCCAGCGACCAAACGGCGGGCAGGAACTGACTGCCCTTATACTATAACAGACTCTGTACGGGACAGGATACCGAGCGGCATCCGATAAAAATTTCCCACCAGAGTCTGTATGCATCCAAGGTTCAAATTTTTACGAGAAAATCGTGTAAGTTTTTTCAGTTGACACGGCTGCGATATTCGCGCGGGGATACGCCGACGTGTTTTTTGAAGAGATAGCTGAAGTAGTGCGGTTCCTGATAGCCAACGTCGAAGGCGATGTCGCTCATCCGGGCATCACTGTTTGTCAGAAGTTCTTTGGCAGCTTCCAGTCGTACTTCGGTTAGGTATTCCACGAATGTTTGACCAGTTTCTTGTGAAAAGATCGTGGAAAAGTGATTGGGACTGAAGCCTACCTCGGCGGCGACCATGTGCAGGGACAGACTGCTATCGGCATAGTTTGCACGGATAAACGCCTTGGCACGCCCGATCTCCGCACTGTACCGCACATTTTGATGCCGGTAACACAGACTGGTTAGATGGGTGAGCACCTCGGTGGCGTACGCTTTGGCACCTTCGAGCGTGGCGGCCTGGGTAAGCACAGCCTGCGGGTCGTCGGGCGGCGCGATGCTGTCCGGCTGCACTTCGGATGCCAGCCGCGAGGCCGTGACCAGCAGATCCATGAGCAGATAATAGCGGTAGAGTACGCTTTGCACATCCTGCGCGGAAGCGCTTCCAAAATACCCATCCACAATCTGTGGCACATCCTCGGGTGCGGCGTGGCGCAGCTTATCAGCCAGGGAACCTCCTTGGGTAAAGGTGAACCCGCTTGCTGGCGATGCGGCAAAGTCGGTACTGCCAAAAACGCCAGTTTCGGCACAGGCTGCGGCTTGCAGCATGGTTTTTTGTGCGGCACGGTAGGAGTCCGGCAGTGCGGACAGGCGGGAGACCGGCAGACCGATGGCTGTCAGGGTGTCCCAGCCGAGAAATTGACGGATTTCGTGCCGGAGGTTTTGGCAGGTTTCGTATGCGCGTTCGCGCACGGCCTCTTCACTGTCACCGAGCAACAACAGCATAAGCCGCGTACTGCCACGGAAGAAGCAGACTTCCTCGGTACGCCCTTCAAAAGCACGGGACACCAATGCTTGCGTTTGGGTGTACGCCTCACGGCTGTCGGGCAGGCGCATCATGCACACGAGATACTGCCGTGCGGTCAGGGATACGCCCCAGCGCGTGCTCTGTTCGATGGCTTGCGCGGTGGATATGCTGCCTGAGAGCAGCGCATTGAAAAAGTGTTCCCGCAGCGCGTCCTCTTCCTGTTCGCTCCGGCTGCGCTGGGCGGCACGCAAGTATTGCTGCTGTTCCTGCTCGATGCGCGACGCGACTTCTTCCAGTGTTGCGGTCAGCTGGGTGGAGTCGATGGGTTTGAGTAGATATGCGTCGGCATGCAGTGAGACCGCTTGCTGCGCATACTCGAACTCATCGTGTCCGCTGAGGAAGACAATCCGCATCCACGGCATAGCACGGCGCACTATGCGCGCCAGTTCCAGACCATCCATAAAGGGCATGCGGATATCGGTGATTAGAATATCCGGCTTCATTTCCATAATCATAGGCAGCGCCATCTCTCCATCGGGCGCTTCGCCTGCAAACAGGAACCGACCATCTCCTTTTTCAATGCAATTTCGGATACCGTCGCGGATAATATCCTCATCATCCGCGATAAAAACCCGCATCATATCCGTTCCTCCTCTTGTGTATAGGGCAGACGGAAGCTGACCCGTGTGCCCTTCTGATATTCACTCTCTACGGTCAGCGTGCAGCCGCAGTACAGCCGCAGACGCTCGGCGACATTGCGCATGCCGTATCCGCCCGAACCATCCCCGTCGGGCAGGGTGGAATCATATAAGGACTGACGTACAGCGGCCAGACGCTCGGGTGTCATGCCCAGACCGTTGTCCTCGACTGCGAAATACATGCTATCTCCTTCGCGTCGCCCGGTCACCGTGATCTGCCCACGGCCGCGCTTGCGCTTGATGCCGTGGTAAATGGCATTTTCGACCAGCGGCTGTAAGATGATTTTGAGAATGCGCTGTTTTTTGAGCGCGGGATCGATGTCGATGGCATAGCGCATGATGCTGCCGTACCGTACCGATTGAATCTGTAAGTAGTTTGCAACATGCTGCTCTTCCTTTTCGACCGTAATGAAGTCAGCGCCGCGGCTGAGCGAGATGCGCAGAAAACCAGTGAAGGCCATGGTCATCTCGACGACCTCCTGGTTGCGGCCTTCTTCGGCTAGCCAGACGATAGTTTCCAACGTGTTATACATAAAATGTGGGGTGATCTGTGCCTGTAATGCGCGCAGTTCGGCCTTTTTAAGCGTTTTTTCCTGTTCAACCCGTTCTTGGATGAGAGAACCAATTTGCGCAGCCATGATGTTGAGATCTTGCGTCAGACGACACAGCTCGTCGATCTCTGCCGGCGGGACGCGGACGGACAGATCGCCCTCAGCGATGCGCGTCGCCATCTGCTCCAACCGGAGGATAGAGTTATGGATGGAACGGTCGGCTGCCCGCGAGGCGCGCAGCGATGAGCGCAGAATACCGCCTGCGAGCACAATCAGAATCAGTCCGGAAGCCCAAAGGCCGTTTTGAATGCGCGTGTTCAGCTCACCCATCCGTGCGATCTGGTTTTCAATGTAGCGATCGATCATACTGTCGGTCAGATTGGCGACACTGTGGATCTCACGATAGAGCGACTCGTTACGGCTGACCGCAGCACCGTTGGCCATCTGCTGTTCAAGCTGATCAACATAGCTGTTGATGGTACTTACGGCACGCAGGGCCGCATTCAGATATTGCGCCTCACTGTCATCGGCGTGCGTGAGGATATTTTGCAGCTGGGATTGCGTCTGTTCAAGCAGGATGCGCTGCTGCCCTTCGTTAAAAGAGATACGGCCGGATACTACACGCCAGATTTCATCGGGTAATTGTTGGGCAATAATGCCGCGCAGAGCAGAGGCGGAGGTCGTGTCGGCGATGACAGCATCGTAGCGCTGAGTCAGCGCGATGAGCAGGCCGCCAAGCAGTAAAATCGGGATGCACATACCGGCGATGATGCGCACAAAGGCCTGTCGAAGCAGAGAGTGAATGTTGTGCGGGGCGTTAGTTTGCTTCATACTCAGCCCCTCCTTCCAGCACGCGACAGGATGCAAAGACGGCTGCGGTGTCTTGCGGCGGCTGCAATGCTTGCTGCGCGGCCAAGACAGTTAAATCGGCCAGTTCAACATCATCGAGTGCACCAATCACTTGCACTGCGCCGGCATCGAATCGCTGCATCAGTTTAGTGCCGCCGCCAAACGCGCAGATGTAGATATCCCGTCCGGGGACGCGGCCGTGTTCACGTAGGTAATCAATGGCGCCGAGTGCCATCGCGTCGTTGTGCGCGAAAATATAGCCAATCTCATCCAGATGATCGTCAAGCTCTTCCAGAATTTCATACCCGCGTGAACGCATGCCATCTCCACACAAGCTGTAAGTTACGTCGAGTCCTTCATGCGAGAAAGCATCTCGACATCCGCGTGCGATCTCGCGAGCATCCGAGGCGTTGAGTGTGCCGTAAAGCTCCAAAATACCACGCTGAGCGGACTGCTGCTGCAAGAGCGTATGTGCCGCCTGCTCGGCGAGCATCGTATAATCGAAACCGACATAGCGGATGGATGGCGTGTTTGCAGTCTGGCGCACCGACTTGTCTACCGCGATCAGCGGGACTGCGGCATCCTGTGCTTCACGCAGCACGCTGTCCCAACCACTTTCAACAATGGGCGTAAAGACGATCACATCCACCTGATAGACGATCAGTGCACGGATAGCCTCAATCTGCGCTTCCTGTGTGCGCTCGACCGGCATGGACAGTACTTCAAAGCCGCTTTGCTCGGCCTTTTGCTGTAGGATTTGCACCTGACTTTCCCGGCGGTCATCTTCAGCCGCGGTCGATACGATACCCATGACCGGAGATTGAGATACCGCTTGTTCGTGGCGAGAATATACTGCCAGCACTACCAGTATTACAGACAACACGACCGCTGCCACGCCTTTCCAAATTGTCATATCTCCCACCATCCTTTGCTGTTAAGTTTAACATATTTCATCGCTATGTGCCAGATGAGACATTACGAGTTGAATTTTCCTTAAAAATACATGAATAATTGCCTGATATCATCCCCAACGCTCCAGAGTATCAAGTTACATCACCGAAATTTGAATATCCCCAATAGAAATGGTATACTGTTTTTGACACAATTTTACGTTCCAGAAACCGGGGACACGGGAGGAAAACACGAATGGCAGAACGCAACACAAGCGATATCGGCTTTGAAAAACAGATTTGGGATGCGGCGTGTGTGCTGCGCGGTAATATTGATGCGTCCGAGTACAAGTCGGTAGTGCTTGGTCTGATTTTCTTAAAATACATCTCTGATCGCTTCGAGGCGAAATATCAGGAACTTGTCGAAGAAGGCGACGGATTCGAGGAAGATATTGACGAATATCTGGCTGAAAACATCTTTTTTGTGCCGGAGAATGCACGTTGGCGTGTCATCGCAGCGGCGGCGCACACGCCTGAGATCGGCGAAGTAATTGACACAGCGATGCGCAGTATTGAGCAGGAAAACAAGCGGTTAAAGGACATCTTGCCCAAGAATTTTGCGCGTCCGGAGCTGGACAAACGCCGTTTGGGTGAGGTTGTCGATCTGTTTACCAATATTCAGATGATCGAGCACGGAAACAGTAAGGATATTTTAGGCCGTACCTATGAGTACTGCCTGTCCAAGTTTGCCGAGCAAGAAGGCAAGCTGGCTGGAGAGTTCTACACGCCGTCCTGCGTCGTGCGCACGCTGGTTGAGATTTTGCAGCCGTATAACGGTCGCGTCTACGATCCGGCGTGTGGTTCGGGCGGTATGTTCGTACAGTCGGCGAAGTTCATCGAAAACCACGGCGGAAACATCAACCGCATCTCGGTATTTGGTCAGGACTCCAACCCGACGACTTGGAAAATGGCACAGATGAACCTTGCCATTCGCGGAATCGAAGCCGATCTGGGCAAGTTCAGCGCGGATACATTCTTTAACGACTGTCACCCGCAGCTTAAAGCCGATTTCATCATGGCAAATCCTCCGTTCAACCTGTCGGGCTGGGGCGCAGACAAGCTCAAGGACGATGTACGCTGGAAGTATGGCACGCCGTCGGCGAACAATGCAAACTTTGCATGGCTTCAGCACATGATCTGGCATCTTGCGCCGCATGGCAGAATCGGTATGGTACTGGCCAACGGTTCGCTGTCGTCCCAGACGGGCGGTGAGGGAGAAATCCGCAAGAATATTATCAATGATGATCTGGTAGACTGCATCATTGCGATGCCACCGCAGCTGTTCTATACCACCCAGATTCCGGTCTGTCTGTGGTTTTTGGCAAGGGACAAGAAGCGCCCGGGCAAAACGCTGTTTATTGATGCGCGAAAGATGGGCACGATGGTAACGCGCAAGCTGCGCGAGCTGACAGACGCGGATATCGGCAAGCTGGCCGATACCTACAACGCCTATACCGAGGGAACGCTGGAAGATCAGAAGGGATTTTGTGCGGTTGTAGACCGGGAAAAGATCGAACAGCAGGATTATATTCTCACACCGGGACGCTATGTTGGGATTGAGGAACAGGAGGACGACGGGGAACCGTTTGAGGAAAAGATGGGACGGCTGACAAAGGAGCTGTCCGAGCTGTTTGCACAGTCTCACAAGCTGGAAGCCGAGATTCGGGAGAGACTGGGGGCGATTGGGTATGAAGTCTGAATGGGAAGAAGTTGAATTGGCCGAAGTTGCCGACCTTACAGTAGGTTTCGTTGGTACTATGACTAACCATTATACTGATAAGGGCATCTTATTTTTGCGATCGACAAATATTGAACCATTTAACATCAAAATGGATGATATAAAATATATATCTCCTGATTTTAATGAGACAATCAAAAAGTCTCAATTAAACACTGATGATGTTGTAATCGTACGAACAGGAAAGCCTGGGGCTTGTACGGTCATTCCGCAAAAAATAGAACCTTGGAATTGCTCTGATTTAGTAATTATTCATCCAAATAAAGAGAAAATCAATCCACACTTTTTAGCTTCATATATTAACTTAGCAAGTGGTGTTATTAATGCCCACCTAGTAGGCGCGGTACAGCAGCATTTCAATGTAGGAACTGCAAAAAAGATGAAAATACCGCTACCACCAATCAAGATACAGTATCAAATCGCATCAATTATTCAGTCATTGAATGATAAAATCGAACTAAACAAGAGAATCAACGAGAATTTGCAGCAGCAAGCTTTTGCATTATTTGATAACTGTTATAAGCATTCCGATAACGAAGTAAGTTTTACTGAAATTATCCAAATTCTTGGCGGTGGTACACCAAAAACGCGCGAAGATTCGTATTGGAATGGGACGCTTCCGTTCTTTACGCCTAAAGATATTGGTACGCCATATACAATCATGACAGAAAAATATATCACAGAAAGTGGCCTTGCTCATTGTAATAGTCGTCTATATCCTGTGAATACCGTTTTTGTAACTGCCAGAGGAACTGTAGGAAAGGTCGGACTGTGTGGAGTCCCCATGGCGATGAATCAATCATGCTATGCGCTTATAGGAAAAAACACACACCAACTGTTAGTATACTTTTACACTTTGAAAGCAATAGAAAAACTAAAGTACAAGGCTAGCGGAGCTGTGTTTGACGCAATTACCACCAAAGATTTTGAAACGGAAAAAATTTTTAAGATTTCCGATGCTGATGCTCAATCATTTCTTGACATTACAGTGCCTATTTATCAAGCCATACTGAACAATACAATTGAGAATCAGCGGCTTTCTTTACTTAGAGATACGCTCCTCCCCAAGCTGATGAATGGAGATGTCATTATCAATGAATAGTGAACCACGCTTACGCGATAAAATCGCACAAAAATTTCATCAATTAGCAAGATATCGCTATAGTATAATCAATATTAGTATTATAATTGCACTTTCAATATATATCATCAAGAACTGGCAAGATTGCATATCAATGCAATTCTTCTCGGAATTTGATGGAAACAATATCTTATTTCTTGTATGGATTGCATTAATAATCGTGACTACATATGATGTAGATGCAAAGGGTGTCAAATTCCGCACCCGAAAAATTGAGGAAGCAAGAGAAGAACTAGATCGAGTTGGGATGATGCACCAAGTTCAGCAACGGCAACAGGAACTTCAAACTCAGTTTCAAAATGAATCCACTTATCAGACAGAAGGAAGTGATGAATAATGAATTATGCGCTGAAAAAACTAGCAGTTGATGGATTACTCAAAGTTGTAGATTCTTCACCGACTAAATTGTGTAATAATAATTGGGGCAGCATCACCAAAGAGCAATTTGATATATGGATTAAATATGCCCTTTCCACTTTGGATATCATATCTGATACGATCGGAAGTTATACCTATATAGCTGTAAAGCAAAAAATTCAAGAGATTGCATCACAGAACACCAATGACTATCCTTCTAAAACATTTGCGGTAGTTCAGATTTTATTAGATCTTGCCGAAAGCCTCATTAATACTTTGTAAGAAGGTGAATATCAAATGCCCTTCACCGAAGCCAACTATGAAAACGCCATTGTGCAGCTCTTTACCCAAGATCTGGACTATACCCACCTCTACGGCCCCGATGTCGAGCGCGACTATCGCTCCCCGCTCTACGAGGACGATCTGCTGCCCGCCCTGCTGCACATCAACCCCGATCTGCCCCGCGCTGCCATCGACGAAGCCATCTATAAACTCAAAAACTTTGAGTCCGGCTCTCTCTTGCAGAAAAACATCATCTTTACCGACTATCTGCAAAACGGCGTTCCGGTCAAATACTTTGCAGACGGTGAAGAGCGCTCGGGTCTGGTGCGTCTGGCAGATTTCAAACACCCTAAAAACAATCGTTTTGTCGTTGCCAACCAGTGGACAGTCATAGAAAACAGCGAAAAACGCCCGGATATTGTGCTGTTTGTCAACGGTCTCCCGCTCGTCGTCGTCGAGTTAAAATCGCCCTCCCGCGAGGAAACCGACGCGTCCGAAGCCTACCGCCAGCTGCGCAACTATATGTATGAAATTCCCTCGCTGTTTGTCTATAATGCAATCTGCGTCATGAGCGATATGAGCACATCCAAAGCCGGTACCATTACCGCAGGCGAAGACCGCTTTATGGAGTGGAAAACCAAGGACGGCAGCTACGAGAATACGCAGCACGCTCAGTTTGATACCTTCTTTGAGGGTATCTTTGAAAAAGAACGGTTTTTGGATATCCTCCAGAACTTTATCTGCTTTAATATGGACGGACCGCACACGTTTAAGATTCTGGCGGGATATCACCAGTATTTCGCCGTCAAAAAGGCCATCGCATCCACCAAACACGCGACGGTAACCAACGGCAAAGGCGGCGTGTTCTGGCATACGCAGGGCAGCGGCAAATCGCTGTCCATGGTCTTTTACGCCCACTATTTGCAGCAGGCCCTGGAAAGCCCGACCATCGTGGTTATCACCGACCGCAACGATCTGGATGGTCAGCTGTACGGCCAGTTCTCACGCTGCAAGGACTTCCTGCGTCAGACGCCTCAGCAGGCCGAGAGTCGAAAGCACCTGACCGCGCTACTGGAAAACCGGCAGGCAAACGGTATTATTTTTACCACCATGCAGAAGTTCGAGGAGAGCGACGAGCCACTGTCTCAGCGCAGAAATATTGTCGTGATGGCAGACGAAGCCCATCGCAGTCAATACGGCCTGACCGAAAAGATCGTCACCAAGCGCAATAATGACGGTGCGCTGAAGGTCAAAACCGTAATCGGTACCGCGCGAATTATCCGTGACAGCCTGCCTGGTGCTACATATATCGGCTTTACCGGTACCCCGATTTCCTCCAAGGATCGCAGCACCCGTGAGGTGTTCGGCGACTATATCGATATCTACGACATGACCCAGGCGGTAGAGGACGGCGCAACCCGTCCGGTGTATTACGAAAGCCGCGTCATCCATCTGAAACTTAATCAGGCGGTCTTGGATCAGATCGACATGGAATACGAGATCATGGCGGAAAATACCGACCCGGTAGTCATCGAAAAGAGCAAAAAGGAACTCGGACAGATGGAGGCCATTCTGGGCGCAGATCAGACCATTGATTCTCTGGTGCACGATATCCTCGACCACTACGAACACTATCGCGCCAATTTGCTCACCGGTAAGGCAATGATCGTCGCCTACTCCCGTCCCATTGCCATGAAAATCTATCGGCGTATCCTTGAACTGCGTCCGAATTGGACCGAGAAAGTCGCGGTCGTCATGACGCAGGGCAATCAAGACCCCGAGGAATGGCGGGCGATTATCGGCAATAAGGCGCACAAAGAAGCCTTAGCCCGGAAGTTTAAGGATAACGACTCGCCCCTCAAAATCGCAATCGTCGTGGATATGTGGCTGACTGGCTTTGACGTACCATCCCTTGCGACCATGTATGTGTACAAGCCCATGTCGGGGCACAACCTGATGCAGGCGATTGCGCGGGTCAATCGTGTCTTTGAGGATAAGGAAGGCGGTTTGGTAGTCGACTATGTCGGTATCGCTTCGGCACTCAAACAGGCCATGAACGACTACACCGCCCGCGATAAAAAGAACTATGGAGATCCCAATATCAGTACTGCGGCCTATCCAAAATTTCTGGAAGAATTGTCGATCTGCCGCGATCTCCTGCACGGATTCGATTATACGGCGTTTTTCCAAAGAGATGACCTTGTCCGCGCGAAAGTTATCACAGGCGCGGTTAACTTCATCCTCGGAAAGAGGGTGCAAGAACATAACCTGCCCGAAAAGGAACAGTCGCATTATATCTTTATCCGAGAATCCTTGCTGCTCCGGCAGGCGCTTTCTTTGTGCGGCAGTCTGGTAGAGGAACAGCAGCGCATCGAAGCCGCCTTCTTTGAGGCAGTCCGTACCTTGATCGTGCGGCTGACCATGAGCGGACAGGGCAAAAAATATTCCCTCAAAGATGTCAATGCCCGGATCAATGAACTGCTCAAGCACAGTATCCAGAGTGAAGGGATCATCAACCTGTTTTCCGACGTTCAGGCGGGATTCTCTCTCTTTGATGCCAAGTTTTTGGAAGAAATCGCAAACATGAAGGAGAAAAATCTGGCGGTCGAGCTGCTCAAAAAGCTGATTGCTGAACAGATTTCGGTGTATCGCCGGACCAATGTCGTAAAATCTGAGAAGTTCTCCGAAGTCATCCAGCGCACAATGAACCGTTACCTCAATGGCATGCTGACGAATGAGCAGGTCATCGAAGAATTGCTCAAACTGGCAAAGGATATCGCAGATGCACACGCGGAAGGAGAAGCCCTTGGACTGAGTGCAGACGAGCTGGCCTTTTACGATGCACTGACCAAACCGCAGGCCATTCAGGACTTCTATCAGCACGACGAGCTGATCGCAATTGCTAAGGAACTGACCGATCTGCTGCGCAAAAACCGGACGATCGACTGGCAGAGAAAGGAAAGCGCACGCGCCGGTATGCGTCGATTGGTAAAACGCCTGCTCAAACGGCATAAGTACCCGCCCGAGGGCATGGAAGATGCCGTGCAGACGGTCATGACGCAGTGCGAATTGTGGACTGATCATACACCGCTTTGATATCCGGTCAGGAGAATCTTGATTTCAGCCTTTTGTGGTAACGTTATCGGACTGATTTTTATTTTCTCAAACTTCCCCAACAACTGAATAAACGACTTTTTACTAATTCCCATTTTCCGACGAGCAGCTGTGAACGAACCACAGCTGCTCATTTTTTTGACAAGTTCCCGCATTTTATCTTTGGTTCGCTTCTGAAAACTGCTCTCCTCAATCCGCTTGAATGCTTCCTCCTTATGCACAACCTGTGGAAAGTCCTGATGTAATCGGTGCAGAAATCTATTTACGATTTCATCCTGATCTTTTGAAAGCTGCCTGAGCTGATCTTCCCAATTTCCTTTGCCCGCAAGCTTTTGTAGACGCTGTCTGGAAATCCGCAATTCCAGGCGCAGAATCGATGATAATATTGTAATCCCGTGCTGCTTTTTCAGTTCATATCCCTTGTCATAAACCGAAAATTCACAATTTTTTGCACAGGTCGTCCAAGAATGCTGATTTTTCTTATTTGCATAGAGCGACTGATCGACAGCTTCATCCCGCTCGCCGGATTTGCGCCTCGGATTTTTTTCTTTATAATGTGGCAGCTGCTCAGACTTCCGAAAGATGTCCAATCGTACCCTGACCTCTTTTGACGATTTACAATACAGATTCCGTGTTAAATCCACACGATTTAGTTTAAAATCCTTTATTTTCATCGGCAGCTCTAATTCTTTGATGATCTCCTTTAGTCGTTTCTGAACTAACTTCAAATCGGCATGTTCTGCCTGAAATAATGCTAACGGCTCATACCGTCCACTGCACAAAGAGGATGGGTTTATAATCAGCCGAATCCAAGATCGATGATCGATTGACTGTGTTAGCAATATTTCTACACCTTGTGGTTTGTATTTGTTTAAAGAAATGATTTTTGTAAGTCTCGTTCCTGACATTTTCCGTACATAATGACTCTGCGTTTCGCGCAATTCCTGAATGATATGATAACTGCACGGTGCAGTCAGGGAGAATGTGTGGATTCCTCGTTCTATCTTCATTTTCTTCGCTCCTTTGCGCAGTTTGTACACTTCTGACAGGTCTTTTGCGCCGCCTGACCGAAATATGCAAGGATGTCCTGCTGCATACAGCCTTTGCTGTGTACAAAGTTCTGCATTTCCTGATAGCGCTGTTTTAGCATCTTAGAATTTTGAGATTTCTTACAAAAAGAGGTGAAAATCTTCTGGTCATCCCCATTTTGTTCATAAAAAAGAACGCAATGGCATTTGCGTCCATCACGTCCTCCTCGACCGATTTGCTGAACATAGTCAACCATACTAAGCGGTACATTGAAATGAAGAACCAATTCAATATCAGGGACATCCACGCCCATGCCAAACGCAGTGGTAGCAACCATGATTTTGCGTTGACCGGTCAAAAAGTCCAGCAGCATCTTTTCCTTTTTGTGTGGGCTCATTTTGCTGTGATTGCGAACGACCTGTTCCGGAAAGTACTCTGACAAATAGTCATAAAGTGCGTCCACATAGTCAATCGTCGATGCGTAAATAACAACCGAACCCGTACCTTGATACTTCCGAACTACCTTCTTTACAGCCTTGAAGCGAGAGTACAGCCTATTTTCCAGAGATCGATCTTCCATTGTCAGATCCTTCTTCATCAGAATCAGATTTTTACGAGTCAGGTCACAGCGAAACCATTTAGGAGAATCCAGATACAGTTTTTCGGACAGATCTTCGACTGTATATTCTTGAATAGTTGCCGAACAAGCAAACACAATCGGCTTTCGCGGTAATGTCTCGATAAAATGCCCGATTTGTAGATAAGCATCGCGGAATGTATATCCCCATTCTGTGATACAATGACACTCATCAATCACGACCATGTAAAGATCGCACATGGATAGAGCTGTTTGAAATCGTGTACTTTGCAAGCGTTCAGGTGTGACGTATAAGAACGTAAGCCTCCCCTTGGATAGTGCATTAAACACAGACATTTCCTCTGATTTCGAGCGGGTGTGATCCAGATAATCCGCTGAGATTCCAAAATCTTGCAGCTTCTTCACCTGATCGTAAATCAAGGCTAGTGTAGGTCCAATGACTAAGGTTAATTGATGTCCGTGTACCAAGGCCGGTAACTGATAAATGAGAGATTTACCCATAGAGGTTGGTGCGCTGACAATCGTATCCTGTCCTTTGAGGATGGATTGAATCGGTTTAATCTGTTCTTTTCTCAGAGACTCAATCTGCATCTTTTTCATGGCTGGTTTGAGTTCATAATCCGGTTTCATTGCGTATTCACCTCATGAAAAGTATTATCTTTATGTTGAGGCTATGTAATTTTAAAATGCCGAATCGTGAACTTTTTTGTTGTTTAAGGATTGATGTCAGGGAATCGAAGATTTGCTCTCAACTATGGTGTTGTAAGGAATGGGGTAAATTTATGATATTGTATGATGTAAAACGGGGTAAAAAGTCGTATTACATAGTGCACTTTTTCTTATATTCAGCATGCCGACTGAGGATGATTTGTGCTGAGGAAATCGCCTAGACATAAATCTGCTGCGTGTCAAGGAAGTCGCAGCGCTCGGAAATTTATGCAGATAATATTGGGATAAAAGTTACTGACCCGTTATATACAACTGCACAAATATATCTGATCTCTTGCAAAATACAGTGGGATATGTGGAAAACTCCCACATATCCCACTACAAAATGATCAGAATATTGTTCTGTACTGCAGGCATTGATCTATAAAACCAACCTTAAATCTTTACGTCTCAATAAAAAAATCGGCTGCTATTCCGAACAGCCGATTCTCAAATTCACGAAGTATATTGTTAACTTTTGAAAAACTGCACCAGCGATTGCAGCACCGGCAGAAACACCCCATCAATCCGCTGTGCAATCTTCGCTGCCAGCTCATCGTCATAAATATGCGACATACTATTGCGTGCACGCAGCATTTCCAGCCAGACTGCCTGATCGTCGATCAGCCCGGCCGCATATGCTTCCTGTAAAATCTGTTTGGGGAATTGCAGATCGGGCACGCCTTGTTCGGTCATATATTCCTTGAGCGCCTTCCATGCCAGTTCAAAGGAAAACGCAAAACGCTGAATCATGCCATCGCGGATGGATTCCATATGATACTGCTGATAATCCTGCACGGCATCATCCAGACGTGCCACTGCTCGGATAAAATTTTCTCGTTTGGTCTTATGCGGACTCATAAATTACCACCTCATCTCGTCTGATTTCAGCCAGCAAATCGGCGCTTGTCCAATCATCAATCAACACAACGTCAAACTTAAGTAGGGTCGACAGCTCGTCAATCCCGTCCAGAAACATGCCTTCCATTTGCTGCGGCAATCCAAACACCGCAAGGTCAATGTCACTGCGCGGCCGCTCCTCATTGCGCGCACGGGAACCAAAGAGCACGACTCGCTTTGCACCCGCTCGATGTGCCAGTGATGCAATTTCGGTTTTTAATTCAGTTGGGAGCATACCCGATCCCCTTTCGTTCAATTCTCAATGCCCATGTCCAAACTATACCGTGTTAAGTATAGCCGGATTGGACAAAGGCGTCAATCTTGTTCATACGCCATAGCAACCACACATTTGATGAACAGGATTGCACGAATACAAAATGTGCCGTATTATGCATGCTAATAAGATAAAACGATCCAGAATATAAACCCATCTAATGCGGCTATGCAATGACAACCCCTTCTTCCATTGCTACTTCCAACCACACTCTCTTCGCTTCCTTTGCATTCTCGACTGCACGCTCAATTGTTTCGCCGCAAGTAATGCAGCCCGGGAGTTCCGGATAAAATGCCACATAACCACCTTCATCCGGATCTTCAACAAGATCAAGATGATACGGCCGTTTCATATAATCATCCATCGTCATAATGAAGCATCTCGCTTTCTGCCATTGCTCAAACCATATTGCAAACTTGAACTTTCTTTTAATATATTATATAATAAATATATAAATCAAGCAAATTCCAGAATATTTTTCTCTTTTATGCGCAATACTTTTGGTAGGTATTTGGTAGATAATATCTACCAAATCATGAAAATCACCCGCAGTCACCCATCAGGAAAAGTGCAGCAAAACCTGCCAAATCACAGGTAAAACTGCACAATGAAATGGTGATGCAGTGCTCCAAGACGGGTTCAATTCCCCTCGTCTCCACCATTTACACAAAAAATCCCGCCTGGTTTCAGGTGGGATTTTTTGTTATCCTGTGGTTTGAAGCGCAGAAAAGTTGCAGATTTATTTTATGAGTTTTGCGATTCGGATACGTTTGTCGTACTTCTGAGAACGGCTCGCCGCCAGCTCCAAGGAAACGCACTCGTCATCGCATTTCATATATCAGGCATCAAATTTACAGTCATTGGCGATTGCAATCAAGTTGCGTGCTGTTTCTGACAAATGATTTTCTTTCCAGATCAGGGCAACTTTAAGTGGTACACGAGGCTTTTTGAGCACATGGTAGGAAACGGCACTGGAAAAAATATCCCTGTACCCATCCGGCACAAGAGCTATGCCTAGACCAGCTGCAACCAAACCAAGCGCAGCAATATCGGATTCTGCCTCTTGCACAATTTTGGGAGAAAAGCCGGTTAAATGGCATACCGCATTAAACGCATCAAAGGACTTTTTTCGAGCTTCCTGTGAATACGCAATGAACGGTAAGTCTTTCAATTCTGCCAAACTATGGATACGACGTTTGGATATATCCCAACTTTTGGGTATAGCAGCGACTGAATCTTCCTCGAAAATAATTTTATGGCATAAGCCATCGAAATCATCCCAGTATAACGCGATAATCCCGATATCCGCTTGCTCATTCATAACCGCATTTTCCAATTGTGGCGAATTTTTCTCGGTTAATAGGATATCAATATCCGGATATTTCAGCTTAAACTGTTGTATAATATGCGGAATTACCATATTGATCGTCATACTATTGTATACGATTTTGATTCTGGCATTTTTCCCTTCTGCAATTCTGCGTCCCTGTTCCACGCCTTGTTCTAACGAGCGGAAAGCATCTGTCACCTTGCTTAAAAGGGCCTGTCCGGCAGGTGTGATGCTTACTGACCTCGTAGTGCGTTCAAAAAGCTTATATCCCAATTCCTCCTCTAGCTTTTTGATTTGAAAACTGAGTGGCTGTTCCGCCATGTGCAGTTTTTGCGCGGCTTTTCCATAATGCAGGGTTTCACAGACTGCGGCGAAGTACCTCAGCTGACGCAATTCCATCTGTTCGGCCTCCTTTATTATGTATCTTTTTAATGTTAATTTGAATTATTTATGTGTTTTATTTTTTATAATATATAGTATATAATGAAGCTGCCAAAAGGTAAATCATTTTTTAGGAGGTATTCAAATGCCAAAATTAGGTGGTGTATACGCGCGCGGAGACTTCTTTCAGCAGCTTGCAGGCGCACACAAGCCGAGCGTAGATGATATGCTGTCTGATCGAGGCTATTTCGGCCTGGACCTTAGCATTATCCCCCTGTATGATAATATCCGTACAGAAGACGGTCAAATGTATGAATTGCTTCGTAATCCCGGAGGCAATGCCATTTACAGCGGACTGGTCATTCAGGATACCACGCTTGACGGAAAAAACTTGATGTTTAATGCCGATCTGACTAAGGACTGTGCCACCTCCGAGGGCTCGGTTGGTGTCCGTGAAGGAAACGAAGCGGTTTGGCGTTCCGCTCCTGGTATTCCCGGCAAGGCTTTTGAAATCCGGGTGAGCGAAGACCACATCAAGTGGATCGAAGATGGCCTGTTTTGTCTGGAAGGTCCGATGATCAAGCCCGGTCTGCACTGGTATCTCCCTGCACGAGATGACGGCACTTACTATGTTTCGCATATGTTTGAACTGTCGGGTGAGTTCCAAGGTGTGAAGGCACGTGGTTTTGTGGCATTCGATCAGGTGTATATGGCCAAAGGCGGCTGCCTGTATCAGAACCGCGATGTCATGATGCAAAACTATGGCCATATCATGTGGTACACCTGGGCAACCAAATATAAAGATGGCTCTATCGATGCTGGGCATTTTATTTTCGGACATGATCGCCTGGGCTTTGCGGTATTCACCGATGGCAATACTGTAACTGCAACACAGAATATTGAGAGCGTGGTAACGCCCGATCCGGATCACCCGCCGTTTGCTCAGTACATCAGGCTGAAGATCGATGGCGAGGAATGGGAGTTCACCCCAGATCCCAGAGGCAAAATGCCGGCCATGTTACAAAAGTACCCGCCTACGCCTCAGCAGGAAGGCCTTTGGAAGCGTGTAGGCGATACCCGCGAGGTTGACTCGTACTGGGCTTGGGGCGAAACCGAAACAAAAAATGGCTGCACACGCCAGAGCAAACTGCCGACACGCCGATAAGACACAATTATTGAAAACACTTGAAAAGGACAGCTGCACATTGATTGTGGCTGTCCTTTTTGCTTTGAAACCTACGGTACTCTTAAATTGCAATTGCGATTTTGATATGCTTTTCCTCATTGCTGATGATAGGTGTACTCTGCTTGCGAGAGTGGAAGTCCCAGAGCGGCAAGTTCTTCTCAATGTAACTTGAGAATCGATTGTTTGTACATTGGGAAACTGGTACAGTTATGAGTATCTTGAGAAAGTCAGAATTGCTTTGCTGCATTGATAAAGCGTAAAGCTCGATTTCACATTACAGTTAAAATTCCTGGCTAAACTACAGCAACTCTGGAAATTACGATTGTTTCTGCACTTTCTGCCATTTTTCCGCATCTTGTCAAGATAGTTTCTTGGCAGTCGTGGAACCGAGTTTGCCAAGTGGTAACATATCTTGGAGCAGCTGCTGCGCGATATCCATTGTATTTAGCAGAAAAATACCAATGAAAATTCGAACGAGCCACTTCGAGAGGGTTATCACAAAGACAGAAACCTTTGCTATTTGACCTCCACTCCTCTAAAACGAAACCTGGCGCTTATAAACGCCAGGTCTCGTAAAATTCTTAGTTTTCGCTCTGCTCGGGAGCTATAAGACTTTCAACTGAATTCCCAGTACACGTAGTTTGACAATACACTGTCACGTACTAATCCAATTAAAATCTTGGACTTTGCACTGTTTACTCTGCCATATTCTCATAGAAGCGCATAAGGATAGTCGCCACCTCTGCACGGGTTGCAGTCCCCTGCGGATTGAGCGTACCATCCGCGTTTCCGCTGATTACACCCTGCGCATATGCCCAAGTCATCGCCTGCTGTGCATAATCAGAAGTCATCGCTGCGTCCGAGAAGGTATTCAGCATAGACGAATCACCCATCACCGGGCTGCCGCTATAACGCCACAGGACCGTTACCAGCTGCTCACGCGTCAGCGCATCGTTCGGACCAAAATTGCCCGCACCATAGCCGCTCATATAGCCCTGCCAAACAGCCCAGTTAACTGCTTCGGCATACCAAGCATCAGGAGCTACGTCTCGGAAGGCTGCCGGCGCCTCGGTATCGGCCGGTTTTTCCACATTAAATAGAATCTGTGCAACCATAGCACGATTCATCTGCGCATTCGGTGCAAAAAGATTTTCCGATACACCGGTCATCAAATCATGCTCATATACATACTGAACAGCCTCAGCAAACCACGCATCTGCCGGAACGTCATCAAAATCAGCTACCTTACCTTCGGTCAGCGGTACATCTTCCTCATCGATATTTTCCGTATCGTCGTCATCACGGTCGTTTCGATCAGAGGAAGAATCGTCACTTGCTTCCGGATGCGATGCACCACCGCCACCGGTGTGACGAGTCACAGAGACCGTGCAGGTATCCGGTGCTGCTTCATGGTTGCGGTCGCCCTCATAAATTGCGGTAAATGTGTAGTCGGCCGTTTCATTGGGAAGGGTAACGGTGTAGGTATCATCTGCGTTTTTCGTTACCTCAATGTTTTCATTATTGCAGGTGACTGTGACTTCGTCAGCGTTCAGATCACCCGTAATAGTCAGGGTAACGTTACCACCACCGGACAAAGACAGTTTTTTTGCTCCGTTTGCCCAGATCTCCAGTTCCGAACCTGCAGGAACAACTTCCAACGTAACCGGGACAAAGAAGGTTGCATTATCCGGAGTCGTTACATACAATGTTTCTTCATACTCACCAACCGAAAGATTTGAGCACGGTGTGACTGTGATTGTGTTGTCCTCATTTACTACGGTCTCAAAAATATCGTTGCCTGCAACCTTGAGAGCGCCTGCGACATCCGAACCACTCACTTCAATCACCTGACTAGCCGTAGAGCCATAAACCACAGAACCAAAGTTTATATTTTCGGTTACAGTATAATTGCTGGGTAACCATTTTGCATAATAGGTATTTCCAGCGTCTGCATTTGTTACGACTTCATCCGCCAGCTCTTCATCTGCATGCCAGCCAGCAAAAATATTACCGGATTTTATAGGTGTAGCCAATACGCTCTCCGAAAATTCAGTATCTTCTTTAAAACTGCCGCCATTTGTAAGTGCAAGAGAAGTTTTGTCTCCATCAATTCGGTTATTGTAGTAAGTGCCAGTAAAAGCTAAGGGAATTTTATCTCCGACAAGATACACAATACTGCCGTCTGCAATATCCATGAAAAGTTGGCTGCCGATTCTCTCCCAGTATTCCTCTCCGGCGCCACTTGTAGTGTCTTCATATTCCTCAAACGGCTCGGTTGCCATGGTGACAGCAATAATATTACTGCATCCGTCAAGGGCGTATCCATGTATCCAGTCCACATACGGAGGGAGCATCAGCTTTGTAATACCAGTATTTGCAAACGCATGACTTCCTATCTTCTTTACCGTATCCGGCAGTTTTACTGATTTTAACTTTGATATTCCTTGGAATAGATTCTCCGGAATCTCTTCCAGCTGAGTATTGGAAAGATCAACATCCTCCAAATTAGTGCAGTTTTTAAATGCAGATGCATCAATGCTCTTTAACCCAGAGGAAAGTTCCAAGTATTTAAGAGAAGTACACCCTTCAAAAGCACCTATACCAATTGAAGTCAGACCATCAGGGAAAGTAATCTCTTCCAGTGCTACACAATCTCTGAACATATATCCGGGGAGATTTTCCAGGTTGCTGGGGAGTTGTACATCCTGAAGATTGTGACAACTATAGAAAAGATGTTCTCCATAGGTAGTGACACTTTCGGGAATCGAGATGCTGGTGAATGCATCGCACGCACGAAACGCAGCGGTTCCAATTTCGGTAACTGTATCAGGTATCGTAATATTTTCTAAACTGACACAATCAGCAAATGCGTACGTGGGAATCTTTGTGATCCCCTCAGGGAAGTCAAATGCAGTCAAGGCCGATAATCCTTGAAATGCGCGGTCACCTAATTGTATATTTCCGTTCAAATCAATTTCTGTGATTCTGTTGGAATACTCTGACCATGGACTACTGATTACAGCATTACGTATTCCGCCCTCTATATAGGCCCAGTTAGCCATCACACCATTTCCGGTGATGCTCAGCGTATATGTATTGCTTCCATTTTCTGTTAACTGCCACGTTAAATTATCATATACGTATTGTGTTTTATCCTCACCATAGGGATAACTGTCTGAGTTAGCAGTTGTATCGCCACCACAATATCCAGATAGGGAAGACTGCTTGATCCCCGCTCCGTCATTCTCTGTTGTGCTGTTTATGGCTGCCGTGGGCAGTTCTGTCATAGATTCTGCTGTCACACATTCACCCTCATGACCGTTTTCCAGCGTGCAGCCCTCGGTCACCTTGCACGGAACGTTTTCCGGTTCTTCCGGCTTAGACTCCACTACAACGCACTCACCCTCATGGCCAGCCTCCAGTGTGCAGCCTTCGGTTTCCACACACACTTCCACAGTACCTTCGGGTTCATTTACTTCATCGTCTGCTGCAAACGCCATTGTCGGCATCATCGTCAATACTAGACTCAAAGACAGAAAACAAGCCCAAAACCTTTTTTTCATACTTCTATGTCCTCCTTGTTTAGATTTCTTATTCAAAACGCGCATCCGGCGCAGAACTCCCGAATGCCGCGATTATTTTCCTGTACTTTTCATTTTTTGTTTGCTTGACCCGCCCCGCACAAACCGGACAGCCACATTTTTTCGCTCCGGTACGCGCATAAATCATGGCTTGCCAGACATGACCTTCCGCACATTGCCACCACACCTTGCGGTGCGATCCGGCTGTTACGCTGTTTGGTGTAAGCGCCCCGTTCAATGCCGAATGCCACTGTTTTGCGATCTCCGGGTACAGGGTTGCTAGGTCATTAAAACCAGGTAAAACCTTTCTTCCCGCACAGTATGGACAACCGGTTCCGCTCATAGTTCTCGAACTAATCATGGCCTGATATGAATGCTTTAGTTCACACTTCCACCAGACTTTCCGATTTGCATATGGCGTAACCTGCTGTGGTGTGAGATTTCCGTTCTTCTCAGTATGCCATTGCGCTGCGATCTCTGGGAATTGGCTGGCCAGATCATTTTCTCCGGATACGACTTTGCGTCCTGCACATACCGGGCAACCATTCCCACCCAGCGCCCGAGAATACACCGATGCCTGCCACTCGTGTCCTTTCTCGCAAATCCACCAGATTTTGCGTCTACTCCCAGAAGTAACATCATACGCTGTACAGGTTCCATTTTTTGTGGGATGCCACTGCGCGGCAATCTCTGGAAACTCTGTTGCCAGATCATTTTCCTTCGGAATCACCATACGATTGGCACAAACCGGACAACCGCTGCCCACAACCCGCGATTTGACCGACGCTTTCCACTCGTGTCCACGCGGGCACACCCACCAAACCGCTTTATGACTGCCCGGAAGCACCTGCTGTGGCGTGATTTCGTTGCGTGTCGGATGCCACTCACGAGCTAATTCAGGATATCGACTCTGCAAATCGTTTTCTCCTGCGGCTGGTATTTTTCCTGCACAAACCGGACAACCTGTTCCGTTTCCAGTACGCGTACAGATCGAAGCCTGCCATACATGACCCTGCTTGCAGCGCCACCACACTTTTCGCTTGCTGCCATAGGTTACAAGATCGGGTGTCAATGGAAGATTGCGCTGTGTGTTCCATTGCTCAAGCAGTTGACTTTGCCCGTTCTCGTCGCAAAACTCTCTCAGCGTTTTTTTCACCCAATCCCTCCTATATCACAAAATCAACATTTTGTTGATATACTGC
>NZ_NFKK01000002.1:0-311903 GCF_002160355.1 Butyricicoccus pullicaecorum | reverse complement strand
CGCTGTCGCATTCGGGATTTTTGGTGCAGATGGTGGGACTTGAACCCACACGCCCTTGCGAGCACTAGCACCTGAAGCTAGCGCGTCTGCCATTCCGCCACATCTGCATATTTATTTTTTCGAATGTGGTGCGAGTGACGGGACTTGAACCCGTACGCCTTATGAGCACACGCCCCTCAAACGTGCCTGTCTACCAGTTCCAGCACACTCGCGTCATCTTTTCGAGTCGCTTTCCTCGGCGACGTGTTATATTATACGGTATATCCCCAAAATTGTCAAGCATATTTCCACAAAAATTTTATTTATTTCAAATTTTCTATTTTTTACTGTTTCTGCACATTAAAATCAACCATCTGCAAGCAATTCCACCCTTTCGCTTTCTTTTGTATGCTTTTGCACAGTCTTGAAAAAATATAAAAATGTCGCATGAAAAAAGCACCCAAAACAAGTGTTTTGGGTGCTTTTGTTGTACAAACCAGAGTTCTGATAAGCGATAATTTAGCGCTTGGAGAACTGCGGAGCGCGACGTGCAGCCTTGAGGCCGTACTTCTTTCTCTCCTTCATTCTGGGGTCGCGGGTCAGGAAACCAGCAGCCTTCAGAGTGGGACGGTACTCCTCGGTGTTAGCCTGCAGCAGAGCGCGAGCGATGCCGTGACGGATTGCACCAGCCTGGCCGGTGAAGCCGCCGCCGACAACAGTGCACTCGATGTCGAACTTATCGGTGGTGTTGGTAGCCTCCAGCGGCTGACGAACGATCAGCTTCAGGGTCTCGAGGCCGAAGTAGTTGTCGATGGTGCGGTTGTTGATCTTGATCTCACCGGTACCGCCCGGGAACAGACGAACTCTTGCAACAGAGGACTTTCTTCTGCCGGTACCGTAGAAATATGCTTTCTTAGGCGTATACATTGTTCATTATCCTCCTTACAAGATTACTTTTCCCATGCTTCGGGCTTCTGAGCTGCATGACCGTGCTCAGCACCCTTGTAGATCTTCAGACGGGTCGCGGACTGGCGGCCGATCGAGTTCTTGGGCAGCATACCCTTAACAGCCAGCTGCATAGCCTTCTCCGGATTTTCAGCCATCAGGGTCTTGTACTGAACTTCCTTCAGGTGGCCAACCCAGCCGGTATGATGACGGTAGTACTTCTGCTCAAGCTTCTTGCCGGTCAGAATTGCCTTGTCAGCGTTGATGATGATGACGAAGTCACCGCAGTCAACGTGAGGGGTGAAAGTAGCCTTGTGCTTGCCGCGCAGCAGCATAGCAGCGGTAGCAGCGGTACGGCCGAGGGGCTTGCCTGCAGCGTCCAGTACATACCACTTGCGCTCAACGGTCTCTGCCTTTGCCATGAAAGTGGACATGATGCTTTCCTCCATATATTTTAAAATAATTTACAGCGAATATTGTGGTTCAGCTGATTTGTTTTTGCAATCAAAAGCGGCTCTTGAGGAGCCTTATTTATTAAACCATACCGAAATCGGAAAGTCAACAGCTTTTTTTCGTTTTTTAATTTATCTTCGGACAATCTCGCTCAATCTCTTTCATTCTCGCTTATACTCTTGTTTTCTCGCAACTCAATTTATTTTTTACCCTCTTGCCCTGTCGGTGGATTTCTGCTATATTTCCTTTAGACCAAAATCCGGACGCATATAGAAAGGAAAACCTATGCTGCAAAAACTATTATCTTTCACCCGCCGTGCGGTAGACCATTATCACATGATCGAAGAAGGCGACCGCATTGCGGTCGGTGTATCGGGCGGCAAGGACTCTCTGACGCTGCTGACTGCACTGGCCGGCCTGCGCCGGTTTTATCCCAAAAAGTTTGAAGTCGTGGCAATCACCCTAGAGATGGGTTATGATGCCATGGACTTCTCCCCTGTTCAGGCGCTGTGCGATGAACTCGAAGTAGAATACATCCGTATTCCCACCCAGATCAAGCAGATTGTATTTGACATCCGCAAGGAAGAGAATCCCTGCTCGCTGTGCGCCAAGCTGCGCCGCGGCGCACTGCACGAGGCTGCCTTGCAGGCTGGCTGCAAGAAGGTCGCGCTCGGTCATCACTTTGATGACGTGGTCGAGACCTATATGCTGTCTCTGATGTACGAGGGCCGTATCTCGTGCTTTAAGCCGGTCACCTACCTTGACCGCGTCGGTGTCACGCTCATTCGTCCCCTAATCTATACCCCGGAACATTATATCCGCTCGTTTGCAACCCGTAACAACCTGCCGGTTGTGCATAATCCCTGCCCGGCTGATGGCAATACCAAGCGTCAGGAGGTCAAAGACCTGCTCAAGACCTTGGAAAAGCAGAATCACGGCCTGCGCGAGCGTATCTTCGGCGCAATTCAGCGCTATCCGCTGGACGGTTGGGACGCGGATACCACACGCTATAAACTCTAAGCACCGTCCAAATCCCGCCCGCAGGCGAAATAAAGCTTTCGCCGGCCGTTCTCGAAAGGCCGCGGGTTCTTAGGGCAGAGCCCTGAGTCGCGGCTCGCAAGCCGCGAAACTCCCCTTTTGAAACCCGGTGTCCGCCCCGGGTTTCAATAAAACTTTCGTTCAAAAGCGCGCTCCGCAGAGCGCAAGACACCCCGATTGATTTCCGCTATCGAATCCAGAAATCCGCAAAAACGGATATAATAGGAAAAGACCACCCGTTTGGGTGGTCTTTTCCATGAGCGGCCATTGGCCGCGGAGTATTGCGCGACTTGCGAGTCGCGCTTTTTTTATTTATTTTGGTTGATTCCGGTCGTTGACCGGAATCAAAAGGAGATTTCGCCATCTGCGGATGGCGACTCAGGGCTCTGCCCTGAGGACCCGCAAGCCTTTCGAGAAAGGCTTGAGCGAAAGCTTCATTTCGCCCACGGGGCGGGTTTTCCTTACTTTGCAGCTGCCTCGGTTGCCGGAGCTGCCTCAGTGGTAGCCTCTGCTGCGGTCTCAGTCGTTGCGGTCGTCTCAGCCGGAGCGACTTCGGTTGCCGGAACAGTCTCAGTCGACTCTTCCTTTGCCTCGAACTCAGCCATAACCGACGGTACAAACGCGTCAGTGGTCTTATTCTTTGCGATATAACCCATCAGCTCGCTGAACATGAGATCAGCCTTGCTCATTGCATCATTTGCGATGGTCTCAGCCAGCTCGGTGGTATAATCTGCTGCCTTATCCTCATTCTTTGCCATCAGAGCAACGACCTCAGCGTCTACCTGCTCCTGCTTTGCGATCAGTGCATCCTCGTAAGCATCCCAGTATGCGCGTACGCCTGCACCGTACATCTCACGGTTGAGCTCAGCAACTGCGGACAGGCTGCGGAACTTCCAGTAAGCAGAATCTGCATCGTAGTCGATCGCCTCGACCTGGTATGCGTCTGCGGTATCATTGATGTTGCCGAAGGACGGCAGGTAAACCGAGTGCTCGGGGTTGCCCATAGTCATCCACAGCAGGCCGCCCAGCTCCTTGGGATACTCATCCTTAAACTGTACGATGTGTGCCTCTGCGCTGCGCTCGGTGCCGATGGTGCGGACAGAGCTGTCCTTCTCGGGGGTCTTCTCAGTGCCCTCGTTGCGGTAACGCTGCAGCTCCATAACGTCCTTGACCGAAATCTTCTCGCCGTCGTCCGGGGTGAAGAACAGATCAAATACCGGTGCGTCGTAGTCTACTGCATGGCCGAGGAAGTTCTGACCAGCCCAGACACGGTCACGGTTGCCGCCGGAAATCGGCTCAGAGTAAGACAGCGCTGCATGGAACTTGCCGTTGTACTCCTGATAAATACCGTTCTGCTTTGCAAACTCGATCAGATCCTTGGAAGCAACATAGCTCTCTGCGTTGTTCAGATCAACATAACCGAGCATAAAGCAGTTCGGGAATACAGCAACTGCATTGTCCGGTACCTTATATGCTGCGAAGCGGTGACCGGTGTAGATCTCAATGTACCAAACCTCGTCCTTGTCCGAGATGGTGAAGATGTTGCCCTCTGCGGCGCCCTTCTCGTTCAGGATGTCGACAACCAGGTTGACACCCTCTCTTGCGCTCTTGACGCGGGGCAGGATGACATCGACAATATCAGCCTCACGCAGGCCATCTTCTACGTACGGATCGGCAGCCTGTGCCTTCTCATTTGCGCTTGCAGAGACGGTTGCATCGACGCTCACGCCGTACTCGTTGAAACCGATCTCACCATAGTAGCCGTCAGCCTGAATGTCGGTATCCGGCACAGAGGTGTATTGATATGCAACGCTGGGCTGCGGATAGGTGAAGCCGGTGCTCACATCCTTGAACATCTCGCCGGCCTTATAGGTCGTACGGGGATGAACAATGTAGTTCTTGGCGTGGTTGCCCGAAATATCCTCGGTACGTGCAACAATCGTGCTGCCGTCGTCGGTCCAATCACTTCCTACAATGGTACCAGTGCATGCAAAGGCCGAGGTGATGGAAGTCAGCGCCATCAGCGAGGCCATAACCATTGCTGTCGTCTTCTTTTTCATAAATCATTCCCCTTACTTTCGCCGTTTGACGCGATACCCCAAGCGGTGAATATTTAATCATTACATTTACATATTTAATCACAACTGGAAAGAAAATGCAAGAGGAATTTTACCTGTCACGAAAATTTATTTTATGGAACTGGTTTCAAGCACCCAGGAAACCTAAATGTTCCAGCAGAATCTTGACACCCAGCAAAACAAGCACGATACCGCCTGCAGCTTCGGCATAGGACTGGAAACGCTCACCAACCACGCGGCCAAGATAGATGCCGCCCGCCGAAATCGCGCAGGTGATGCAGCCAATCAGGGTAACAGCGGGCACGATGGACACATCCAGAAAGGCGAAAGTCACACCGACAGCCAGCGCGTCGATACTGGTTGCCACGGCAAGCGGCAGCATGGCACGCGGGCCGAATGCAGCGTCCATCGGTGCGTCCTCGTCGTCGCTTCGGGACTCACGAATCATATTCACGCCGATCAGCGCCAGCAGAACGAAAGCGATCCAGTGGTCGAACGCGCTGATGAGCGTCTGGAAGCGGATGCCCAGCAGGTAGCCGATGAGCGGCATGAGTGCCTGAAAGCCGCCGAAATACAATCCGACTGCAAGCGCATGTTTGGGCTGCACGCGGCTGACCGACAGGCCTTTGCAGATGGACACGGCAAGCGCGTCCATGGAAAGACCGATCGCAACCAGAATCAGTTCCAAAATTTGCATACAATGTTCTCCTTTTTCTCGGTTCCTCCCCGGCTGATGCGCCGGGTGCTCAAAAAAATCCCCCGGCTGTTATTCCGGGGAATTTTCCCGTCCCATTTGTCTCGCACACCACAGGACGTACCTATTATATTACTATTTTTTGCCATCGATTGCAAGCGCGAACCACGCGCCTCACTCGCACCGCAGCTGGAAATCGGGCTCGGTTTTGAGGTCAAACTGTACCGGCGTATCCCGCTCGCACAGGGTTTTCAAATCCACATACTGAATGTTCTGGTTTTCGTAAGTCGTCCAGTAGAATCGACCGGACTCCGCGCAAGCGACTGAGGTATAAAGGGTCGTGTCGAACGCGCTGTCGTCCTCCCGTTCATCATTCACACGCACCATGCCAAGCGGAAAAGCTGCGCTCTCCATGAGTCGGAAAATACGCGCAACGCCGCTTTGTTCATCCTTGCCCTTTCTGCCATACTCACGCAGCATGCACAGGCGCACAAAGCGCGACGGCGAAGACCAGTCTCCCGGGATGCCCTGCGCACCGCTGCCCGAGAAACAGGGTTCTAAATGATTGCCGCACAGCGTACGCTCTCCGTAATCCAGATCGCGTATTCCGGCATAGTTGAGCAGATTGAGTCGGTGCCATGCGTAACTCGGGCTATTGGTCATTACACCGACCGTGTCTCGATAAATATGCAGACCGTCCGCATCGGACTCGACCACCATACTCTCCCCGGTTCGGTCACTGAACATCCAGTGCAGCGTCGGCACTGCTCCCATCATGGGCACAGACACCAGCGTCAGGTCGTGTTCGAGCATCTTGGCTGCCTCGTGTACGCTCTGGCACTGGGCAAGCAGATGATAGACCAGCATGGGCGGCTGGATGGGCTTGGTGTCCGGCCGCGCTGAATCAGGGTAATGCGCAAAGCAGCGATAATACAGCTGTGCGCCCATGAGTCCGTGCTCATTGACGCCCTCGTACAGAATCGGCTGACCGGCCATCAGGCCAATGCCCACCGCGGCATACTGCGCACGGTATCCCGACGGCTGCCCGCTGCAAAGCTCATACGCCGAACCGCGCGGCGCAAAGGTCACGCTGGTGCCGGGTGCCATTCCGGTAAAATCCATATTGCGTGCAAACAGGTGCTTGCCGTCCTGCGTGCTCCAACTCAGTGCGCTGCATCCGGCTTCCCACATGGGATGTTCTTTCATGCGACTGCCTCCTTATTTATATATGGCATGTGTCTTCAGTCTATGCATTTTTCGATTATTCCAACCAATATCAATGCACAAAAGCGAGCGATGCCCTCACGGTGCACCGCTCGCTTCTCTTTATTGCATCATAATACGGGTCATGTGGATGGTCAGATAGATCAGTTCCTCCCGCGGAATCTCCACACCCAGGTTCTTCTGCACGTATCCAACAATTCTGCGCGCACAGGCGTACGCCTCAGGATTTTGTTCGAGTACCGGCTCCAGTACCGCGATATCCTCACTGCCCAGCATCTTTCGATCGAGTACACGCTCGATAAAATACTGCATGTGGGTCAAAAACCGCGCATAATGCACCGAATTCTCGTCAATCTTCCTGCCGAAGGACAGCTGGATGATGCCGTAGATGTCCTTGAGCATGCGCATGGCCTGCATGGTGCGCTCCATGTCGGGATTTTCGGTCTGTGCATTGACCAGATGGAAGGCGATGTTGCCCGCTTCCTCCTCGGGCAGCTCAATCTGAAGCCGCTCGTTCAGGAAATCCCGTACCTGCTGTCCGACGGCGTACTCCTGCGGATAAAAACGCCGTACTTCCCAGAGCAGACGATTGGGCAGGACGATGTGCTTCTGACAGCGCTCAATGGCGTAGACCAGATGGTCGAACAGGGTCACAAAAATCTGATCGTTGAGCCGTCCGGGAAACTGCTCATGAGCCAGCTGCAGCGCTTCCTCAATCACCTCGGCCGACTCGGCCGGAACATCGCGCAAAAGCTGCATATAGCGCTGTGCAACGCCCTCGTCGCGCAGCACGAACACCTTCTGCACATGCTCACGGCTCAGTTCCTGTCCCACCTGATTGAAAAAGCGCAGACCCTTACCCATGACGACCTGTTCCTGCCCGTTCTCATCGCAAGCCAAGATCAAATTGTTGTTCAAGATCTTTTGTACGATCATGCCCTTACCCCTTCTATGCGGAAAATTCTCCTTTCCTTATTTTACAGGTTTTTTCCGTTTTCAGCAATGGTCTTTTGATACCAGTAGAAACTATCTTTGGGCAGGCGGCGCATGCTGCGGCAGTCCTGTTCGTCGCGGTCGACATAAATGAAGCCGTAACGCTTGGCATAGCCCTGATGAGTGCTCACCACGTCGAGTGCAGACCACGGACAGTATCCCATCATCTGCACACCGTCGGTGATGGCCTCGCGCATGGCGTGCAGGTGCTGCTCGTAAAACTCGATGCGGTACGGGTCATGGATGCTGCCATCGTCCTCGAGCACGTCGGGTGCGCCGATGCCGTTTTCGGTAATCAGAATAGGCAGATGGTAGCGCTCGCACACCTTGCGCAGGGTGTAGCGGAAACCGGTCGGGTCGATGACCCAGCCATACTTGGTCTTGCCGACATAGGGATTCTCGGCTGCACGGTATACGCCTTCCTCACCGAGCATAATCTGCTGGTCACCGGCACGCGCGGACACGTCGGACGCATCGCCGCGGCTGGCAGCAATGGTGGCGGTCGAATAGTAATTCATGGCGATAAAGTCGGGATGTGCATCCGAGAGCGTCTCCCGGTCACCCGGCTGCACGTCGGGCATCAGGCCGCGGTCTTCCAGATAGCGCACAGCGAGCGGATGATACCAGCCAAAGACCGGCACGTCGGCAAAGTTCCAGCAGCGCAGCACCTCCCAGTTGTGTGCCGCAATGGCGTCCTCCGGGCGGCAGGTCTCGGGATACATGGCGGTCAGATTGAGCGCCGGGCCGATTTTAGCCTGCGGGCACATCGCATGACACAGCTTCATGACCCGTGCCTGTGCGAGCATCATGTGATGGTTCATCTGATACAGCTCGCGGCGGCTGGGCAGCACACCGCCCTTGGGCAGGCCGATGGCACCCGGATGCAGAATCATGGTGTTCTGCTCGTTGATGGTCAGCCAATACTTGACCTCATCGCCGTATTCCTCAAACAGCACCCGGCAGTACGCCTCAAACGCATCAATGGTCGCACGGTTCAGCCAGCCGCCCTGCTGTTCCAGACACCACGGCAGATCAAAGTGGTACATGGTCACGATGGGCTCGATATCATACTTTCGGCAGGCACGGATGACCGCACGGTAGTGCTCGACACCGGCTCTGTTGACTTCTCCGGTCCCGTTCGGCAGAATGCGCGTCCAAGCAATAGAAAAGCGGTATGCCTTGAGTCCCATCTGGGCAAACAGCGCAATGTCTTCCTCAAAGCGGTGATAATGGTCGCTTGCGACCGTAAAATCGGCATAGCCTGCCGGGTGCTCGTACATATCAATGATAGACGGGCTCTTGCCGTCGGCATTCCATCCACCCTCGACCTGATAGGCCGAGGTGGACGCGCCCCACAGGAAATCCTGCGGAAAATCGAGCAGTTTCTGATAGATCATAAATGGACTTCCTTTCTTACTTCACGGTCAGAACGGTCTGACCGGGCTTGACATCCTGACCGGTGACCGTCTCGATGGACGAATAATCGTCGGTATTGGTCAGGATGACCGGGGTAACAGTCTCATATCCGGCCTGTTCAATGGCGTCCTTGTCAAACGAGATCAGCAGATCGCCCTTGTGTACGCGATCGCCTGCCTTGACGTGTGCCTCGTAGTACTGATCCTGCAAGTTGACCGTATCGATACCGATATGAATGAGAACTTCCATACCGTTGTCAGCGTTCAAGCCAATGGCGTGCTTGGTGTCAAAGATCGAAGCGACTTCACCGTCGAACGGCGCGTAAACCTTGCCCTCGGTCGGCTGGATGGCCAAACCGTCGCCCATGACCTTCTGAGAGAACACCGCATCGCTGACTTCCTCGAGCGGGATGGCGTGGCCTGCCAGCGGAGCAACTGCCTGTGCAGCCTCTGCCTGTACCTTGGGCTGGGACGGTGCTACAGGTGCAGTCGGTGCTGCCTTGTCTTCCTCGTTTGCCGGATCGTCAAAGCCCATAATCCAAGTTGCGACGAAGGCTGCGACAAAGGAGATGACGCAGGTGATGACTGCATGGACGATGTTCATGGGATTTTCACCGATGAATGCAGGCAGGGCTGCCAGACCGGGCGATACGAACGCATAGCGTACCAGACCGGACAGGCCTGCATAAATACCGCCGATACCGCCGCCGATCATGGAAGCGATGAGTGGCTTTTTGAGCTTGAGGATGACGCCGTACAGGCAGGGCTCTGTGATGCCCATGACAGCGGTGAAACCGGAGGAGAATGCCAGCTGGCGCAGCTGATGGTTCTTAGACTTGCAGGCAACGGCCAGCGTTGCGCCGCCCTGTGCGATGTTGGAGGCCAGCATGCCGGGGCCGTTGACGATCTCATAGCCCAGAGAGGAAATCTGCACGGTTGCAATCGGAGTCATTGCCCAGGCCGTACCGGTCAGGACGAGGAAGGGCTGGAGTGCACCCATGAGCATGGGCAGCAGCCAGCTTGCAGTTGCGTTGATGGCATTTGCAGCGTTCTCAATGAGCGTATTGAGGAAGGCACCGAAGGGGCCGACGATCAGCAGCGCAATGGGTGCCGAAATGAACAGAATGATCAGCGGTTTGAGGAAAAACTTAATGATGGACGGTGTGTATTTTTCTGCCAGACGCTCGACGTAAGACATAATCCAGATGCTCAAAATGATCGGGATGACCGAATACGAGTAGTCAACCAGACGCACCGGGATGCTGAAAAAATCGACGGCTTCGCCTGCACTGACCATGCCGCTCCACGACGGATGCAGCAGCGCACAGGCCAGGGTCATTGCCAGCACCGGATTGCATGCGAACTTGATTGCCGCACCGTAAGCCAGCAGAACGGGCATGAAGTAGAAGGCTGCGTCCGAAATAAAGTTCAGAATCTGGTAGGTCGAGCTGCTGTCGCTCAGGCCGCACAGGACCAGAATGGACAGGACAGCCTTAATCATACCGCCACCAATCAGCGCCGGGATAACCGGTGTGAAGGTGGTCGAGATGACACTGACGATGCGGTTGATGATCGAGGGCTTTTTCTCGGGCGTGGTGTCCTGCGCGGTATTACCGCCGGTCGCCGTGCCGCCCATCTCATCGATCAGGGCACGGTAGGGCACCGGTACGTCGTTGCCGACAACGACCTGGAACTGTCCGCCCTTCTCCACGACACTGATGACGCCTGCGGTCTTTTCGATCGCCGCTGCGTCCACCTTGCTGCGGTCATGGAACTCAAAACGCAGACGGGTTGCACAATGGGTCAGTTTGCTGATGTTCTGTACGCCGCCGACCAGCGGAATCAGATCGTACGCGAGTTTTTTGTAATCCATAAAAATCCCCTTTCTTTGGCTGTCTGCGGTCTCGAACTCGCGCCGGCGCCTTGCGCAAATCCCCTCTGCGAGCACAAAAAAAGACCACAACAAAAGCACCATCGAATCCGATGATTTTTTGTGTGGTCTTGCCTGCATTACCAGTAACAGCCATTGTCTTCAATTGCTGTAATTACTCTATCAAACTCACAGAACAAAGTCAACGAGCAAGTCTGACAAATAATTGATGCAGAACTTGTGCAGTCTGGCGAAGTCCTCTCGTTCAGCTTCCGGTCTGACCGTGCCTTGCACCGTTGCCCTGTCCATTGCCTTTTCCGCTTCCATAGCCGTTTCCGGCACCATTTTCAGCGCCATTTAAGCCGTTTCCATTGCCGTTTTGACCATTTCCGCCATTCTGTGCCCCCTGTCCGCTCGTCTGACCGGTCGAATCGGTTCCCGACAGCGTTTGTTCCAGCTGCCGCAGCTCGGGCATGGACAGTCCGCGCACATCGTCGACTGTCAGGCTGGGGTCAAGTGCCTGCAAGGTCAGCAGCATGCGGTATTTGCCGAGCGGCAGATCGCTCTCTCTGGCCGCGTCCAGCGTGTCGGCATCGGTCATATAGCAATGCACCTGCTTTTGCGCGGCGGTGCAGTTCTGCACAGCTTGCAGCATGCTCTCGCACTGGCCAGAATCCTTCCCAGCAACGCCAATGGACACCCCTTCCCCGTCCGCCTGTGCGTCCAGCACGACTTGCAGAGCATTCAAATAGGGCATGTGATCGACTTGCAGCGACTGCGCCAGCGCACAGCCCGCCTCGTCGGTACCGCGCACGGCGATGACGCGGTCAAAGCGGTTGACGCTGAGCTCGAGCGCTGCGGACGATTCAATACTGATGGCCGAAGTCGGGGTCAAATACGCCCAGCCGCCCACACCCAGCATCAGACACATCATGCAGACCAAAACGGCCGCCATGCGCCGAACCGGTCTGCGCTCGGGTGCTTGTCTGCGCTTTTGTGCCAGAAACATCTTGGTCTGTTCCTTTAATTTTTCATCCGCGGTAATCTGATCAAACGCATCCCGCACGCGCTCACGCATCGTCATCCCCTCCCAACTTTTCTTTCAGCAGTCCACGCGCTCGGGTCAGGCGCGTATAGATGGTGTTTTCGTTCTTTCCCAGGATCTTCCCGATCTCCGGCGCGGTATATCCCTCATAATAGTGCAGATACACGACATCCCGGTACTGTGCAGGCAGGGACAGAACGGCTTCGAGCACTTCACTGTGCCCGGGTGCAAGGTCGGCAGGTTGGTCGAGCAGGGTGTCCAGCGACACCGTCCTGCTGCGAAAAAAGCTGCGCAGCAGATCCCGGCAGGCGTTGAGCGTCACGCGGATAACCCAGGCTTTCTCGTGTTCCTGACTCTCAAACACGGTCGTACTGGTCAGATATTTCAGAAATACAGTTTGGAAGATATCCTCGGTGTCGGCATGATTTTTCAGATGAATCATGCACAGTCGACGCACCAGATCGGCATACCGCTCGACCGCCTCATTGGTCTCCTGCTCACTTCTCATACCTTCACCCCCATCCAAAGTATTACCGCATGCAGCCGCCTCCTGCACCTCGGCCCATGCCGCGACCCTGACCGCGCATCATACCGCCGCCAGCCGCGCGATTGTCGCACACGCCGTCGCCGTCGGCATCCACATAGCCTGCGCCCTGTCCGTTTGTTCCTCGATTGTCACAGATGCCGTCTCCATTGGCATCCACAAATCCGACGCACTGGCCATTGCCTGCACAGTTATCACAAATACCATCACCGTTGGCATCGACCCAATTCACCGTGCGGTTGTCACACACGCCGTCGCCATTTGCATCGACATACCGGCTCTGTCCGCCCCAGGCCACTGCACTGGTCGCACCAATCATCAGCACCATTGCCGCTGCCGCAGCGCTCATCCATCTCTTTTTCATCGTATTGACCTCCTTTGTATGAGTGGTTTCACTTCTCATACGATTGAGGCAGGCAAATCCGTTCAAACTTTTCAAAAAATTTTTTGCGTTTTCTTTCATTATACACGCCACGCACTTGGCGCGCAAATCGACTTCTTATTATATAAGTATCAAACGCCCGAACGCCGCCTGCATGATACAGACGGCATCCGGGCGTTCGAAAAGGGTAAGAAGAGTAGAAGATCAGTTTCGCAATGAAGTGTGTTTAATTAGTGAAAGGGGTTCTCGGTCGGGTACGGCAGGGATGCGGGCTGATTGTAGGCGATATCAGTCACGCCGAGGTACTTAAAGACCTCGAACAGAGCCTTGCCATAGTGACCGAAGGCAACCGCACCGTGATGCGGGTACTGCTTTTCGATGAGCACATGACGGTAGAAGCGATCCATCTCGGGGATTGCAAAAATGCCGATGGAACCGAAGGACTGGGTCGGAACGTCCAGTACCTCGCCCTGTGCAACGTATGCACGCAGCTGGGTGGATGCGGTGGACTGGAGACGGAAGAAGGTGATGTCACCGGCCTTGATGTCGCCTTCCATGGTGCCACGGGTGATGTCGGGCTCGGGCAGATCGGGCTCGAGGTCGCGCTTCATAATCAGCTGGTAGCCCATGTGCGGGTTGCGCAGCAGGCTCGGGCAGGTGTTGCCGCAGTGGAAGCCCATAAAGGTCTCGCGATGACGGTACGGAACCTTGCCCGCGATGGACTCTTCATACATGGAAGCCGGTACCGAGTTGTTGATATCCAGCAGGGTGACAGCCGAACCGGATACGCAGATACCGATGTACTCGCTCAGTGCGCCGTAAATATCAACCTCGCACGAAACCGGAATGCCGCGGCCGGTCAGGCGGGAATTGACATAGCAGGGCACGAAGCCGAACTCGGTCTGGAATGCAGGCCAGCACTTGTTTGCAAAGGCTGCGTACTTGCTGGTTCCCAGATGCTCAGCCATCCAGTCCTCGAGGGTCAGCTCATACTGTGCCAGACGGGGCAGGATGCCAGCGAACTTGCTCTCGCCGTTGCCAGCCTCGGCAGCCATCTCAGCCATCTTCGCCGGGATGCGCGGGTCATCCTTATGCTTGTTGTAAGCAACCAGCAGGTCAAGCTCGGAGTGCTCCTCAACGGCGACGCCCAGATCATACAGTGCCTTGATGGGCGCATTGCAGGCCAGGAAATCGTTCGGACGCGGGCCGAATGCGAAGATTTTCAGACCCTTGAGGCCAATCAGCGCGGTGGCAATCGGTGCAAACTCGCGAATCTGCTGTGCAGCTTCCTCTGCGGTTGCGCACGGATAATCCGGGATGTACACGCGCTTGCCGCGCAGACCCAGGTTGTAGGATGCGTTGAGCATGCCGCAGTATGCGTCGCCGCGGCCATCGTGCAGGTCACCGTCACCTTCGGCAGCCGAGGTGTACATGATCGGACCGTCGAACCAGTCTGCGATCATGGTCTCGGGGGTCTCGGGACCGAAGTTGCCCAGGAATACGCACAGTGCGTTCACGCCGTGTGCGACAACATCGTCAACCGCCTTGCGTGCGTCAACTTCATTCTCGACGCAGATCGGGCACTCGTACAGGCCCTCGCCGAACGCACGGACAACGTTGGAGCGGCGCTTTTCGGACAGTGTAATCGGGAAGCAGCTGCGGCTTACCGAGATGATACCAAGTTTGAGTTCAGGAATGTTGGTCATTTTATGTTCCTCCGTTCTCATCTCTTTGCGGATAAAAAAATTCAGATCAGCGACGCGATGTCGGGGTTTTCACCTTCAAGGCCGACAAATGCGCCCTGTTTTGCCTCGTTCGTGTCAGAATGTGCAATCAGCCACTTGTTGCGTGCCCAGAGCAGCTTATCCTCGGTAAGTGTACCGGTGCCGTCGGGCTTTTCGGTGTTGGTACCGCGCGGCAGAACGACTGCAACGCGGAAGCCTGCGCCCTTGGCAGCGTCACAGGGAGCATAGTGCAGCGTGGTGGCGTACAGCTCGACCGCCGTGCCAGCCGGTGCACGGAACGCACGGATGGACGCGGTGTCCAGCTTGCCGTCTGTGATATCGCTCTCCAAACCGACCAGAAAGACCATGTCGTCGGCCACAATGTTGATCTCACTGTCTCTGTGGTACTCCACACAGTTGAGCTTGGTGTTGGAGCCGTTGCAGTAGCCGATCTGGATGGGCATGCCGCCGTATACGCTGTCGCGCAAAGTGTCAAACACCGGCAGCGCCTCGAGCTGTGCTGCCGACGGAACGTAGACAACTGCATCCTCCGGCTTGTCGGTGGTCTTGCGCAGCGTGTCCAGCAGTTCGGTGCAGTCTAGGTCTGCAATCACACGGCCATAGGGTGCAAATGTCGTATCGAAAACGCTCATGATTTGCATGATGAATTCTCCTTTACAGCTTAGCCAGCGCGGCATAGCTGTCACGCAGGGCGGGATACAAAGTCTGATACAGGGTGTAGTACTTGTTGTACTGTGCAGCGTCGGTCTCGTTCGGCATCTGAGGCTTGCTCGTGCGGATGACCGCCTCGCAGGCTGCCGGGACGCTCTCATACAGGCCAGCGCCCACGCCTGCCAGCAGCGCAACACCCAGCGCCGGGCCTTCGCGGCTGACTGCGGTCGAGACGCCGCAGCCCAGCACATCGGCCAGCATCTGCCGCCACAGCGGACTGCTTCCGCCACCGCCGCAGGCAACGATCTCTTCGCTGGTCACGTTCATGCCGCGCAGAATTTCCATGCAGTCGCGCAGCGAGAAAGTGACACCCTCCATAACCGCACGAATCATCTCGGCACGGGTGTGGATGGCCGACAGGCCAACGAATGCACCGCGGCAATCGGGATCAAGATGCGGGGTGCGCTCGCCCATCAGATAGGGCAAAAACAGCAGACGTTCAGAACCCACCGGCACTTTTTCTGCCATCTGGGTCATCAAGACATAGGGATCGATACCGCGCTTGTCGGCCTCCTCCATAATATCCCGGCACAGGTTATTGCGGAACCACTGGAGCGATGCACCGGCTGCCAGAGTGACACCCATGACATGCCACGCACCGGGTACCGCGCAGCAGAAGGTATGCACGCGGCCCTTGGGGTCGATGGACAGCGAGTCGGTATGTGCGAAAACCACGCCCGATGTGCCGATAGTCGCGAATGCACGTCCGTTGACCACGACACCGGTGCCGACTGCCGCTGCGGCATTGTCGCCTGCGCCGCCGACCACGATGGTGCCCTCGGCCAGACCGGTCTCGGCTGCCGCCTGTGCGGTCACACGGCCGGTCACTTCCGGGCTCTCGTAAACCTTGGCGAGTAAGGATTTATCGATCTCGAGCTTTTCCAGCACCTCATCCGACCAACAGCGGTGGGGTACATCCAGCAGACCCATGCCCGATGCATCGGACACCTCGGTGGCGTACTCGCCGGTCAGCATCAGACGGATATAGTCCTTGGGCAGCAGGATATGACGGCACTTTGCATAGATTTCCGGCTCATGCTTGCGCACCCACAGGATCTTACCGGCGGTAAAGCCGGTCAGTGCCGGGTTGGCGGTCAACTCGATCAGACGTTCCTTGCCGACCCGCTCGTGGATTTCCTCGCACTCTTTGGCTGTGCGGCCATCACACCACAGGATAGCCGGACGCAAGACCTGATTGTTCTCATCCAGCATCACAAGCGAGTGCATCTGACCGGAAATGCCGATGCCCTTGATGTCCGACGGCTGGATGGCGCTGTCGCGCAGCACCTGGGAAACGCCGTGGCGTACGGCGTCCCACCAGTCATTCGGGTTCTGCTCTGCCCAGCCGTTCTGCGGCTGCTGCATGGGATATTCGTAAGTTGCACTTGCGATCACACCGCCCGCGGTGTCAAACAGCGCGGTCTTGGTGCCCGAAGTGCCGACGTCAATGCCAAGTAAGTAATTCATGCGTTACGCCTCTTCTCTTAAAATCAGCGGGACTTGTTCTGCTTCTTGCTGACGACATCGAATACAACTGCGCCCAGCAGTACCAGGCCCTTAACGACCTTCTGCCAGTTTGCGTCGATGCCCAGGATGGACATACCGTTGTTCAGAACGCCCATGAAGATTGCGCCGATGACTGCGCCGCCGACCGTACCAACACCGCCGTATGCCGAAGCGCCGCCGATGAAGCACGAACCGATTGCGTCCATCTCATAGTTGGTACCAGCAGAGGGCGCTGCCGAGTTGAAACGACCGACGCAGACCAGTGCTGCGACAGCGGACAGGAATGCCATGTTGACGTACACGCCGAACATAACCTTCTTGGTGTCGATACCGGACAGCTGAGTAGCCTTCATGTTGCCGCCGAGTGCATAGATATGACGGCCGGATACCGTACGGGTGGTGAAATACTGATAGATGAATACAACGACTGCCAGCAGAACCAGAACGGTCGGGATACCCTTGCTCTGGCCGAGCAGGTAGAAGACTGCCATGATGACTGCACAAATCACAACCAGGCGGCCGATCATCAGGCCGGCAGCTTCGGTTGCATAGCCCTTACGCTTTTTCTGCATCTGGCCGAACAGGGTGACAGCGACCAGTGCTGCGCAGCACAGTGCACCAACGATGAGCGAGACGCTCATAATGACTGTCTTGCTGGCATCTGCGCCGGGCAGATAAGAGGTAAAGTACTTGAGGTATTCTTCCGGGAAGGGCGAAATGGTGGTGCCATCCAGAATAATGGTTGCCAGGCCGCGCCAGATCAGCATGCCGCACAGGGTGCAGATGAAAGGCGGAATGTTGACGTAAGCAATCCAGAAGCCCTGCCAAACACCGACCAGCAGGCCGATGACCAGGCACAGAACGATAGCGAGGTAAATGTTCATCTCCCATTTGACGATGAACGTACCAGCGACCGCGCCGATCAGGGCAACGATCGAGCCGACCGACAGGTCGATGTTACCGCCGGTCAGGATGCAAAGCAGCATGCCGGTCGCGAGAATGACGACGTAGCTGTTCTGCATGATGAGGTTTGCAACGTTGGTCGGTGCGAACAGCGAGCCCTTGCCCGCGCTCATAATCAGCACCTGGAACAAAGCCATGACGATGATCAGTGCCACCAACATGGTATTTTTCTTCAGTGTATCCTTCAGTTTAGTCATTGTTTGACACGCCCTTTCCGCTTGTTTGCAGGATACGAGCCATAATGGCCTCGCTCGTCGCCTCTTCGATCGGGAATTCACCGACCATGCGTCCCTCATTCATGACATAGACGCGGTCGGACATACCCAGAACCTCGGGCAGTTCGGAAGAAATCATAACGACGCTCTTGCCCTCGGCGACGAGCTGGTTGATGATCGTGTAAATCTCATATTTTGCGCCGACATCGATACCACGGGTCGGCTCGTCCAGAATCAGGATATCCGGATCGGCAAACATCCACTTTGCCAGCAGAACCTTCTGCTGATTGCCGCCCGACAGGTTGCCGACGTTTTGCTCGACGCTCGGGCACTTGGTGCGCAGCTTGCTGCGGTAGTCCTCCGCAACCTGTACTTCCTTATCCCGGTCGATAACGCCATGATTGGACACCTTATCCAGCTTTGCAAGCGTGGTGTTGACGCGGATGGGGTTGGTCAGTACCAGACCGTTGCCCTTTCGATCCTCGGTGACGTAAGCGAGCTTTGCATTGATGGCTTCCTTGACCGTCTTGAGGTGGACTTCCTTGCCGCCGATGGTCAGCGTGCCGGTAATGTGCGAGCCGTAGCTGCGGCCAAAGATGGACATAGCAAGTTCGGTGCGTCCTGCGCCCATCAGGCCGGAAATGCCTACAACCTCGCCCTTGCGGACGTTAAAATTGACGTTGTCTACCACCTTGCGACCCTCGTAGATCGGATGGTACACCGTCCAGTCCTTGACTTCCATTGCGATCTCACCGATATGCGGCGTGCGCTTTGGGAAGCGGTCGGACAAATCACGGCCAACCATGCCCTTGATGATACGCGCCTCGGAAAAGTCATCGACACCCTTGGTCAGCGTCTCAATCGTAGAACCGTCACGAATGACCGTAATCTTATCTGCTACGTAAGAAATTTCGTTGAGCTTATGCGAGATGATGATACTCGTCATGCCCTGTTTTTTGAATTCCAGCATCAGATCGAGCAGCTTCTGGCTGTCCGATTCGTTGAGTGATGCCGTGGGCTCATCCAGAATGAGCAATTTTACATTCTTGGCCAGCGCTTTCGCGATCTCGACCAGCTGCTGTTTGCCTACGCCGATGTCCTTGATCAGCGTATGGCTGGACTCAGTCAGGCCAACCTGCCGCAGCAGTTCATCTGCACGGTGGTAAGTCTCGTCCCAGTCGATGCGTGCCTTGCTTCCTCGTTCATTTCCGAGGAACATATTCTCTCCGATACTCAGATAGGGTACCAGTGCCAATTCCTGATGAATGATTACAATGCCCTTGGCCTCGCTGTCCTTGATGGTCTTAAACTGACAAACCTCACCATTGTACAGGATATCGCCTTCATAGCTGCCATAGGGATAAATGCCGCTCAAAACATTCATCAGCGTGCTTTTTCCCGCTCCGTTCTCACCAACCAGCGCATGAACTTCGCCCTCCTCAACTTTGAGGTTTACGTTGTCCAGCGCGCGAACGCCGGGAAACAGCTTTACAATGTTCTTCATTTCGAGAAGAGTCTTTGCCATTTGCTTCACTCCCGTTTTTACATAAAATTCGGGCGGGGCAGCGTTACACCGCCCGCCCGAATCTATTAAAGGTTACGCAACATCCTCTGCGGTGTAGTAGCCGCTGTCAATCAGGATCTCTTCGTAATTGTCCTTGGTTACGATGACCGGATCACACAGGTAGGACGGAATGATACCGGTGCCGTTGTCGTAAGTCTCGGTGTCGTTGATCTCAGGCTCGGTGCCCTTAACGATGGCATCTACCATCTTGACCGTTGCATCTGCCAGGGTACGAGTGTCCTTAAAGACGGACATGGACTGCAGACCGGAAACCAGATTCTTGACGTTGGGCTTATCGCAGTCCTGACCGGTGATGATCGGCATGTTGTCTGCGGTGTAGCCTGCTGCCTGGAGGGCATTCTGTACGCCGTAAGAAGTGGAGTCGTTCGAGCACAGAACTGCGTCGAGCTTGACGCCGTCGGGGCCGTAGCCAACAGAAGTGATGATGTTCTCGAAACGCTTCTGTGCTTCCTCAGTCGACCAGTTTGCGGTCGCGCACTGTGCCTTCTCGGTCTGACCAGAGGGAACAACCAGCTTGCCGCTGTCGATGTACGGCTGGAGCACGTCCATTGCGCCGCCGAAGAAGAAGTTTACGTTGTTATCGTCCGGTGCGCCGGTGGTCAGCTCGATGTTGAACGGGCCTGCTGCATTGTCGAGATCCAGTGCATCGCGGATGTACTCGCCCTGCATCTGACCAACCTTGTAGTTATCGAAGGTTGCGTAGTAGGAAACTGCATCCGAGTTCATAATCAGACGGTCGTAAGAGATGACCGGAATGTTGTTCTCGGAAGCACCCTTGAGCGCCTCGGTCAGTGCCGAGCCGTCGATTGCTGCGATAACCAGTGCGTCGCAGCCGCCTGCGATCATGTTCTCGATCTGGGATACCTGGGTCGGAATGTCGTTGTCGCCAGCGTACTGAAGGTCAACCGTATAGCCCGCAGCTTCCAGCTGTTCCTTCATGTTGGTACCATCCTGATTCCAGCGCTGCAGCGACTGGGTCGGCATGGAAACACCGATCTTTGCTGCGCCTTCGGCAGCCTCGCCGCCGTCAGCTGCTTCGCCGCCATCGGAAGCACCGCCGCCTCCGCATGCCGTCATGCTCAGCGCCATGGTACCTGCCATCAACATTGCCAGTAACCGTTTTTTCATTTTACCGCACTCTCCTTTTTCAATTTCCCGGTTTTAAGTAAAAGGAATTTGTTAAATTACTTTTGTAAATATCCTTTACTTAACTTATGGTGATATCATACATCTGTGTTTTTGGATAGTCAATAGTTTTTATCTATTTTACATATTTTCAGTAGATTGCCAAAAAACTCATTTCCGTATTTGTAAACTTTTACCGCTCCATCTCCACTCAATTTGCCATTATGCACAAAAAAGAGGGCGTTCTCTTGTGAGAACGTCCTCTTTCCTTCTGTCCAATTTCGACTTTTGTTAAATACTTTTCATAAAGTCTGCGATGAAGTGGAGTGCGACACCGACGCAGTTCGCCCGGTCACCGCAGCGTCCCAGATGCAGATAACTGCCGTCATCGTCAAAACTGCTGCGCATACTCAGACGCGCGACCAGATCGGGCAAATACTCCTCGAGATAGGGCGTGATCGTACCACCCACCACGACCGGGCAGTCCATCATCATGCGAATATTGTTGATACCAACCGAAAGCGCGTCCAAATAGTTCTTCCAGACGGCAAAATACTGCTCATTTCCCTCGTGCAGACCGCGGAAAAAGTCCTCGACCGAAATGTCCAGATCGTCGCTCAGGCGCGCGGTCGAGCAGTACGCTTCCAGACAGTCATGCCGCCCGCAGCTGCACCCCTTACCGTTTGACGCGATGCACATGTGACCAAACTCAGCGCTGCGGCGCTGGACACCGACGTAAGGCTTGCCGTCAATGAGCAGTGCCCCGCCGACACCCTTGCCGATAAACAGATAGGCCATGGTCTCAAACGACGCATGATTCCACCACTCGGCAAAACCGCCTGCGTTGGCATCGTTTTCCACGAAAACCGGATAAGGCAGCAGCTCGGTCAGCAGAGACAGACGCATTTTGCGCAGTCCGAAAACCGGAACGACTTCGATCATGCCGTTTTCCTCGTCGATGATGCCGGGCAGCGTGATGCCCACACCCAGCAATCGGCCGCGATCGAGCGAAAAACGATCCAGAAATTCTTCCAGTGCACGCGCCATGCGCTGCCGGTAACTCACATCATTGCTGAACGGACAGGCAATCTTTTCGTATGCAATCACGTCCGCCCGCAAATTGACTGCCGCCAGACGGATGTGCTTGGGCGACAGCTCGATGCCGACGGCAAACTGTACGTCAGCACACATCTGCATGCTGCGCGCACGCCGTCCGCCGTTCGAGTCGATGAGTCCTGCATATTCGATCAATCCCGCGTCCATCAGCTCGCGCAGATTCTGCGTTACGGTCGGCAGCGAGAGCGAAAGGTCATTTGCAATATCCTGCTTGGTTTTCGGGGTCTGTGCATCGTAAAAATATCGGTAAATGTTATTTCTATTTTGTCTGCGCAGTTCGGCAGTTGATATTTTACGGCTTTGTGCCATAGGAACACCCCATACTTTTGTAAAAGTCTTTTCGTTTATGAGATTATACCATTCCCACGGACAGAACACAAGCACTTTGTTAATTTTTTCACTTTTTTCAGCCTTTTTCTGCATCCTATACTTTTTGAGCCATAGGTGTCTTTTCTTTTCTCGCATAAAGTGTTATGATACCATCAGAATCATCTGTAAGGAGGCATTTGTATGGCAGGCATCAGACAGGAACCCTTCGGCAAGACAGCGGACGGCCATGAGATCATGCGATATTGGCTTTCAGACGGCGTGATCTCGGTCGGTATTTTGAACCTCGGCGGCACCATCCAGTCGGTTCTGGTACCCGATCGCAGCGGAAAGATGATTGATGTTGCACTGGGCTATGACGATGTGCACAGCTATGAAGTGCAGGACAAGTTCATCGGCGCACTCATCGGCCGCTTTGGCAACCGCATCGCACGCGGTAAATTCTCGCTCGACGGCAAGGACTACACCCTGCGCACAAATGACGGACGCAACCACCTGCACGGCGGACAGGGCTTTGACAAGCGGCTGTGGAATGTTCAAACGGACGGCGACAGCCTGGTGCTGACCCTGACCAGTCCGGACGGCGACGAGGGGTACCCCGGCACGTTACAGGTCTGCGTGCGCTACACCGTGGCAAACCGTGCGCTTATCATCGACTATCAGGCACAGACCGACGCACCCACCCTGTGCAATCTGACAAACCATGCTTACTGGAATCTGTCCGGTCACGACGCAGGCTCGGTCGGCGATCAGAAAATCACCCTAAATGCGGACTATTTCACACCGGTTGATAACGAGGCCATCCCACTGGGTACACTCGCACCGGTCACCGGCACTGCACTCGACCTGCGCACTCCGACCGCCATCGGCGCACACTGGGATGACCCGGACGAGCAGCTGCAAAACGTCGGCGGCTACGATCATAACTTTGCCCTGCGCGGTTCGATCGGTTTCCTCTCGCCCACGGCAGAGGTCACTTCTCCGGCGACCGGCATCACCATGCAGGTGGAAACCACCCTGCCCGGCGTGCAGTTCTACACCGGCAACGCGCTGGAAGGCGCTCCCAAGGGTAAAAACGGTGCAGTTTACGGACGACGTGCCGGCTTCTGCCTGGAAACCCAGTTCTACCCCGATAACATCCATCACCCCGACTGGCCGCAGGCCATCCTGCGCCCGGGTGCGCTTTGGAAGCACCAGACCATCTACCGCTTCCCGGCAATCTAAATTTTATCCATACACACAAAGAGGACAGTGCAAGCGCACTGCCCTCTTTTTATCTCCGGTTTTATGAAATGCCATAAAGTGCACCATAGGTGCGCTCCAGATACTCTAGGAACGGCTGCGCATCCAGCCCGGTTCCGGTCAATCGGTGCATCAGCTCGCCCGCCGTGTAACAGCAGCCGTACTGCCAGATTTTGTCCTGCATCCATACGTAAATCGGCTGCAAGTCACCGCGCGCCATGCGTGCATCCATGTCCGGAATGTCTTCGTGCATGGCTTGCAGGATCTGTCCGGTGTAAATGTTGCCCAGCGCATAGCTCTGGAAATAGCCAATGTAATCGCCCGCCCAGTGCATGTCCTGCAAGACACCCTCGGTATCGTTTTGCGGACGGATGCCCAGATAGCCCTCATACTTGTCATTCCACGCCTGTGCCATGTCATCTGCCGACAGTTCCCCGGCAAAATAATCGCGCTCAAGCTCAAACCGCAGAATGGCGTGCAGGCTGTACGTGACCTCGTCAGACGAGATACGGCGCGGTGTGGGTCTCACCTGATGGGTTACTGCATAGAACGCATCGAGCGAAATGTCGCGGAAGGGTGCAAGTTCCGCTTGCAGCTGCGGATAATAATGTGACCAGTACGCACGGCTGTGACCGACCATATTCTCGAAAAATCGTGCATTTGCCTCGTGGAAACCGCCCTCAACACCGCCCCACAGACCGGCATCGATGATTTCCTGACTGCTGCCGCTGGCGTACATCGCGTGACCGGCCTCGTGCAGATAGGTGAAAATCAGATTGTAGCTGCCGTTTCGATAGGTGGAAACACGCGCATCCCGCGGCCCCATAAAGGAGGTAAATGCGTGCACGACACGGTTGTTGAAGCTGCCGCGTTCGGATGAATAGCCCAGTTCACGCGCCAGGCGCTGGGCAAAGCGTTCCATCTGTTCGGGATCACAGTCCGGGATGGGTACGGTCTCGGGTGCGTGACCGGTTTGCAGCCGATTGAGCAGGCTGCGCAGACCGGTTTTCAGGCGGTCGAACTGCTCGGACACCTCCTGCACCTGCAAACCCTCGTCGGTCATGCCCACCAGTGTCTCAAATGCAGGTGCGTCCGGGTTGATGGACAGTGCAATCTGCTTTTTGAGATCGAATGCACGTGCAAGATATGGACGGAAAATCCCATAATCCTGCGCCTGACGCGCCTGCTTCCAAGCGTTCATGCACTCGGCTTTCATCAAATTGTATTCACGCAGCAGATCGACCGGCGTGTGCACAGCGTTGCGATAGCGTGCACGGAAGATGCGCACCAGCGCGCGGTCGATGTCGTTGTCCAGCTCTTCGAGCTTGACACCCGACAGAAAATCAGCTACTCGACGAGCTTGGTCTCCGCAGTACAGCGCATTTTTCTGTTCCCCGATGAACGCCGCGGTCTGCTGGCGATAGGCCGCACCCTCGGCGGGCAGCATCGACCACTGGTCAAGCTCAAACAGCGACTCAATGCTCTTATAATGGCGAAATTGTTCATTTAACTGCCGAATACTGTGCAGACAGTCCTGATATCTCATGGTTCAGCCTCCCTCAGCGGTAATTGTCCAAAATGCAGGTGTGTGCATACACCTGACCTTCCTTCATGACAAACGCACAGTCTAAAAGTGCCTTGTCATCGGTCAGCAGATCGCGTCCCCAAGCCGAAATATCGGCCAGCTTACCCGGTTCAATGGTGCCGATCTTGTCAGAAAGTCCCAGAATTCGAGCATTTTCCGCCGTTGCGGCGCGCAGTGCGCGGTACGGCGATACGCCATTGCGCAGCCATGCCGAGTATTCGCGTCCGCACTCGTAATTCTGATAGCCGACCACAAGGTCGGTGCCGTAGCCAAGACGCAGGTTGCTGTCAATGAGCGCCTTGCGGCCTTCGACCAGCGCTTCGCGATAATAGCGCAGTTTACGCTGGAATTCGGGTGATTTCTGCGCCAGTTTTTCTTCATCCAGCAGAATAATCTCGTCATACGGGCAGAAGGTCGGCACGACATAAATGTCTCGTTTTTCCAGCAAGCGGATGGTGTTGCGGTCGACCATGGACGCGTGCTCGATGCCGTCAATGCCCATCTGTGCCAGGGTGGTGACCAGCTCGGCCGTGTAGGCGTGGGCGGTCACCGTGGTGTGCAGCGAGTGTGCGGTATCGATGATGGCACGCAGCTCGTCATCGGCTAACTGCTTGTCCTCGGGCGAGTCGTTGGGCGTAAAAAATCCGCCGGTTGCCATAATTTTAATGAAATCCGCACCGATTTTGACCTCGTGACGCACGGCATCGCGGAAAAACTCGGCGCCGCTGCCCATCGTCGGGTATTGCTGTTCCATAAAGCGGGACAGTGCAGGATTGGTCGCGATGCTCTGGGTGCTGTCGCCGTGGCTGCCGGGCGCGCACAGGAAGTGCGGTGCGACGACCATGCGTGCACCGTCAATGAATCCGGCATCAATGGCGCGGCGCACGTCGAGCGAGTAGTCCTCACGGAACCAGCCGACGTGGCGAATGGTGGTAAAGCCACCGGCCAGCGCACGGCGAGCGCATTCGGCAGTCGCCAGCGCGCGCATGCCGTCCGAGTAGTACACCGCGTCCTTAGGAATCTCGCGCCAATCAAAGAAGGCAGCGTGCACGTGCGCGTCGATCATACCGGGTGTGACCGTCAGTGCGGTCAGGTCGATGACTTCACAGCCCTGCGGGGTCGCGGTATGCGCACCGACCTCCAGAATGGTCTTGTCCTCGATCAGAATTTCTCGATTTTCTTGTATTTCGTCTCGGATGCCGTCGTACAGCCGTCCGCAGAGCAATTTTTTATAACCCATATTTCTCTCCTCTTTCGATGGGAAAAGGGCCGCGCATCACGATACGCAGCCCTTGTATGTTTTTATGCCAGGAATACCGATGCGCCCGGGCCCAGCGGCAGATTGAAGGCCATCCACACGATGACCTGCACAATCCAGACGATGAGGAAGGCGATGGAGTACGGCAGCGTCATGGAAATGATGGTGCCGATACCGGTATTTTTTTCGTACTTCTGCGCCATACCGATGACGATGGGCAGATAGGGATAGATCGGCGTGAGCGGGTTTGCAATCGAGTCACCGATACGGTAGATGGCCTGTGCAAACTCGGGCGAATAGCCGAGCAGCATGAACATCGGCACGAAAATCGGTGCAAAGATGTACCACTTTGCCGTGCCGCTGGTCATAAAGAAGTTCACCAAGATGGTCAGCAGGATGACACCGATGACCAGCGGAATGCCGGTAAAGCCGACCTTCTGCAGGGCATCGGACGCATTGACCGCAATGATCGTACCGAGGTTGGTGTAGCTGAACATGTTGATGAACTGCGCGATGACAAAGACCAGAACGATATAGCCGGTCAGCGACTGGAGCGAATTGGCCATCATCTTCGGGATGTCACCGCTGTCTTTGATCGTGCCCACGGTCTTGCCGTACACGACACCAGCCAGTACAAAATAGACAATCAGGATAGGAACCAGACCGGTGATGAACGGAGATTCCAGAATGCTGCCGTTTTCACCGCGCAGCAGGCCGTTCTGCGGAACCAGGCAGATCAGCAGCAGGATTGCATAAATGAGGGTGAAAATACCCGCATTGCGCAGACCCTTCTTTTCCAGATCGGTTGCCGTGCGCTCGTCCGCCTTCTCGCTGCCCTTGTACTCACCCAGACGGGGTACAATGATGCGGTCATTGACGAAAACGCCCACGACGGTCAGCACCAGACAGGACACAATCATAAAATACCAGTTGATCGCCGGGGTCAGCGTGACCGACGGGTCGATCATCTGTGCTGCGTCCTCGGTGACACCGTAGAGCAGTGCATCGGTGCCGGTGATGAGGATATTTGCGGTGAAACCGGCGTTGGTGGCAGCGTAGCCTGCAATCAGACCGGCAATCGGATGCTTGCCCACCGCCTGAAATGCGGTTGCAGCCAGTGCCGGAATGACGATGATGGATGCCTCAGACGCGATACTGCCGTTGATGCCCAGAAACAGGACGGTCGCACTCAGTGCCCACAGCGGAACGCCCAGAATGGCGCGGCGCATGAAGGTATCGAGCAGGCCGCTGCCCTCTGCAAGACCGATCGCCATCTGCATGGCGAGCACCAGTCCAAGCGGTGCAAAGCCCGAGAAGTTGAGCAGCATGTTCTCCACAATCCACACCAGACCGTCTCGGCTGATGATATTCTGTACCGTAACGGTTTCGCCGGTTGTCGGATTGACCGCAGATACCCCCATCAGCGACAGGACAGCCGACAATACAGCCAAACCGGCTGTGATATACAAGAATAATATGAACGGATGCGGCAAGGTATTGCCCGCACGTTCGATGGCGCCCAGGACACCACCCGACTTGCGCTCTTTTCCCATACTGATTTTCAAACCCTTTCTTTTGTGATCGATAAAATATGACCATAGTCATATTTTTCCTTTCTTATACTATAATGCCTATTTATGAGCTTCGTCAAGTAATTTTTCGTTTTTTTACCAATTTAGCATAAGATTCTATCCCCTTTTGTCCGTGTCTGACGTACAACAGAACCGGTCTGATCGCTAAACTTTACAAAGCATATGGCACGCAATCGCGAAACAGACACAAAAAATCCGAACGGACGCACCGTTCGGATTTTTATTCATTTCGCCGTATGATAAATTCCGCGGCAGAAGGTATGCAGAAAATACAGACATTCCTGGGTCAGATCGAACTGCCCCCGACTGGAACACCACTCGAAAAAGCTGGCGCGGATGCCGTGCAGAATGAGGCGGGTGGTGTCGGGCACATCCAGAGCCGGGTCATAGATTCCGGCGCCCTGTCCCGCGGTGAGCAGCTCGGACAGGATGCGAAACAAGGCTCGATCCTCGTTGAGCAGTCCCGGATGTTCCTGCCCTTCGGTTAGCTGCTTGACATACAGCACGCGGATGAGGTCCAGACCGATGACCTCCTCAGTAAACCGGCACGCACCCTTTACAATCTCTTCCATCTGCTCATCGATAGACAGATCATCCGGCAAACCGGCCATGATCTGATCGTAATAGGTATCATACTGCCGCAGCATCTCCAAAATAATGTCCGATTTGGTATTGAAATAGATATAGAACGTCCCTTTGGCCATGCCGGCCTCACGGACAATCTCGTCCACCGAAACCCGGTCAAATCCGCGCTCGCGGAACAACTTCATCGCACACTGGTATAACTGTCGCTTGGTGCGTACGCCCTTTGTCTCTTTTTCCATAGTTTTCTCCTCGTCTTCCGACATTTCCCCTGCGGCTCTCTGTCAGGTGCATCCATTATATCAAAAAATGAACGAAAATGGAACGCATGGCGCAAAACCCAGATATCCGCCCGCAAATTTTCCATATTTTCCTTCTTGCTTTGCCAATCGCCTCGTGAAATCCGTCAAAAGCGCAAGGATTCTGTCTCAAAATTCCTGTGATTTTCACAAGTTGCATATAACTAACTTTTCGTGCTATAATACACACCGGCATGCAGTGTGTAACAAGCAAGAAACGCACTGTGTCTTTTTTTGTGTTATGGTTAGTTTAAACTAACCTTCGTTCCTGTTTGAGAAAGGGAGTCGATATGCTCAAATCCAATCGTTCCACCATCCTTCTGTCGCTCGCCCTTATCGTGCTTGCGATCTGTTCGCTCTTTGTCGGCGTCATCGACCTGACACCCCGTGATTTATTATCCGGTGATCTGCACCAGCTGGAGGTCTTTGTGGTCTCCCGCCTGCCCCGACTGCTCGCCATCCTGTGCACCGGCGTGGGCATGAGTGTCGCCGGACTCATTATGCAGCAGCTTTGCAGCAATAAATTCGTCTCACCCACCACCGGCGCGACCATCTCCTCGGCACAGTTCGGCATTCTGCTTGCCCTGCTGTTCTTCCCGGCCTCCACGCTCTGGAGCCGTGCACTCTTTGCCTTTGGCGCGGCCATTCTTGGCACCTGGGTCTTTGTCTGGTTCATCCAGCGCATCCAGTTCAAGGACGCGGTCATGGTCCCGCTCGTGGGCATCATGTTCGGCAACGTCATCGGCGGTCTGACCAGCTATCTCGCCTATCAGCACGACATGACACAGGCACTGTCCACCTGGCTGGTCGGTCACTTCTCGCTTGTCCTCAAGGGACGTTATGAGATCGTCTGGCTGACCGTTCCGCTGGTCATTCTGGCCTTTGTCTTTGCAAACCACTTCAACATCGTTGGTCTGGGTCGGGATTTCTCCAAAAACCTTGGCGTTCCCTATAACCTTGTCCTGTTCGCCGGTCTGACCATCTCGGCCATGATTACCGCGTCCATCGTGGTGGTCGTCGGCTCGATCTCCTACATCGGTCTGATCGTTCCCAACGTCGTCGCCATGTTCAAGGGCGATAAGATTCGCGGCGCACTGGTCGACACCGCGCTGTTCGGTGCGCTCTTCGTGCTGGTCTGTGATATGATCGGCCGCGTGGTTATCTTCCCCTACGAGCTGCCCATCGAACTCATCGTCGGCATCCTCGGCAGCCTGATCTTCATTGGTCTGCTGTTCTATCGCCTGAAAAACGGACGCAAAGCCGTCCGACTCGGCAAAAACCCCGGGACAAGCTGCTGTTCGCCGCTCCCCGATCTGAAAGGAGGCGAAATGTCGTGAATCTGTCCGCAGTCCGCGCAAATCGCACCAAATTGCTTATCATGCTGGCTCTAGTCGTGCTCTGTGCCGCCGGCTACATGCTCATTGAAGTAAACTTTGCAAATCCCAAGCTGTTCCAGTACGCCATGAAGCTGCGTACCCCCAAGCTCATCGTCATGCTCATCACGGCCTTCGCCATCGGCGGCGCGTCCATCGTCTTTCAGTCGGTCATCAACAACACCATCGTGACCCCCTGTCTGCTGGGCATGAACTCGCTGTACACCCTCATCCACACGGCAGTCGTCTTTTTCCTGGGCTCGGGCAGTCTGATCGCCACCAATGCCAATCTGTCGTTTGCCGTGGACGTGGTGCTCATGGGCATCTCGGCCACCCTCATTTACAGCTGGATTTTTAAAAAGACCCGGCACAATGTACTCTACGTCTTGCTGGCGGGCACCGTGCTGACCTCCTTTTTCGGCAGCATCCAGTCCACTCTCACCCGCGTCATGGACCCCAATGAGTACGACACCCTGCTGACCACGCTGGTTGCAAGCTTCAACAACATCAACTCGGAGATCATCGTCTTTTCGCTCATCCTGCTGGCCGTGATCGTCTTTGCCCTGCGCCGTGAGCTTGCACTGCTCGACGTGCTCACCCTCGGCAAAGCACAAGCCATCAATCTGGGCGTCGACTATGACCGCTGCATCCGCCGTCTGCTTCTGGGCGTGACCCTGTGCATCGCGGTTGCAACCGCCATGGTCGGCCCGATCTCCTTCCTCGGCCTCATCATCGCAAACCTGTCCCGCCAGCTGCTCAAAACCTACCGTCACAGCCAGCTCATTCTAGGCTCTGCCCTGTTCGGTATGATCGTTCTGGTTGGCGGTCAGCTCATCGTCGAGCACGTCTACACCTATTCGGTACCGGTCAGCGTCTTCATCACGGTTGGCGGCGGTCTGTACTTCCTCTATCTCCTCCTGTCACGAAAGAAGGTCTGATTTATGCACATTCAGTCGTTAACCAAGCAGTACGGCGACAAAACGGTCGTCGACGGCGTCAGCTTTTCCATCCCCAAAGGCAAGGTCATCTCGCTCATCGGCCCAAACGGTGCGGGCAAGTCTACTGTGATGGGCATGATCTCGCGCCTGATCGCCCACGACAGCGGTCTGGTCGAGTTCGAGGGCAAGGAGATGCGCAAGTGGAAGAGCCGCGAGTTGTCCAAGCGTCTGGCCATCCTGACTCAGCAGAACAACATTCAGATGAAGCTGACCGTGCGTGAGCTGGTCTGCTTCGGACGTTTTCCCTACTCGGGCAACCGTCTGACCCCGGAAGACCATGAAATTGTCGACCGTGCACTGGATTATATGGAGCTGCACGACTTTGCCGACCGTTTCATCGATGAACTGTCGGGCGGTCAGCGTCAGCGCGCACTGATTGCAATGGTCATCGCACAGGACACCGATTATGTCCTGCTCGACGAGCCGACCAATAACCTCGACATCTATCACGCGACCAACATGATGAAAATTGTGCGTCGTCTGTGTGATGAGCTGGGTAAAACGGTCATTTTAGTTCTTCACGAGATCAATTACGCCGCCTTTTACTCGGATTATATCTGTGCGTTCAAGGATGGCAAGATCGCAAAATTCGGCACCGCAGAGGAGGTGATGACCAAGGAAAATCTGTCCGAGATCTACCAGGTAGACTTCGAAATTCTGAACATCAAGGGAAAACCGCTGTCTATCTACTATTAAGCACACACATTTTTCGGTACTTTTTGAAAAAAGGAGCATGTACTGATGAAAAAGATTGTTTCTCTGGCACTGGCTGCCGCTGCTGTTCTGAGTCTGACCGCCTGCGGCGCAGACAAGACCGCATCCACCTCCGACGCTTCCGCGAATGCTGCTGCGGAAACCATGACCATCACCTCACTCAACGGCAGCAAGGAAGAGATTTCGCTCGAGGTGCCGTCCGACCCGCAGCGCATCGCCATTTTGGACATGGCTTCGCTGGACATTCTGGACGCACTGGGCGTCGGTGACCGCGTGGTCGGCACGGCAGATACCAGTCTGGAGTACTTACAGAGTTATATTGGCGGCGATGTCGCAAATCTCGGCACCATCAAGGAAGCCGACCTCGAGGCTGTCATGGCTTCCGAGCCGGACGTGATCTTCATCGGCGGCCGTCTGGCATCGAGCTATGACGCGCTCAGTGAGATCGCACCGGTCGTCTATCTGTCGGTCGACACCGAGGTCGGCGTGGTCGAGAGCGTGCGCAAGAACGCCACCACCATCGCTTCCCTGTTTGGCATGGAAAGCAAGGTCGACGAGCTGATGGCAGGCTTTGACGGCCGCATCGAGGCACTGTCTGCCTTTGCCAAGGACAAGACCGCCATCATCGGCATGACCACCAGCGGCAGCTATAATGTACTGGGCAACGATGGCCGCTGCTCGATCATTGGCCGCGAGATCGGCTTCCAAAACATCGGCATTGATGCAAACCTCGACACCTCCACCCACGGCAACGAAGCATCCTTCGAGTTCATTGTAGACAAGAACCCGGACTACATCTTTGTCATGGATCGTGACGCGGCAGTCGGTACCGACGGTGCAAAGCTCGCACAGGAAATCATGGAAAACCAGCTGGTTATGGGCACCAACGCGTACAAGAACGGTCATATCGTGTACCTGTCGCACCCGGCAGTCTGGTACACGGCTGAGGGCGGCATCACCGCACTCGACCTGATGCTCTCCGATCTGGAAAGCACCCTGCTGACCTAAATTTTTGTTCCCTCTGGAATCGGAATCCCCCGGTTTCAGAGGGATTTTTTGTCTCAATCAGGATAAGCAAGGAAAAAACAAGATTTTAGGGGCAGGCAGCGCGCAGATTGTATGGTATGATAAGAGAAACGTGTTTTTTCGGAGGTGAATCTATGGACAGTTCGGTTCATCCGCGCATCCGTCAGTGCGCCGTGCTGGAAGCCGACGCGGTCTGTGACCATCTACATGTCCCAGCGAACGGTCTGAGCACCGAACAGGCAGAAAAAAGCCGTGCACAGTTTGGCAGCAATGCGGTTTCGAGCGGAACGGCAGACACGGTCGGCTTCCGTCTGCGCCGCGCGTTCATCAATCCCTTTACGGTTATTCTGTTTCTTCTGGCTGTCATCTCTCTGGTGACCGATGTCGTTCTGGCTTCCAATTTCAGCCGCAACGCCACGACGGTCATCATTATATGCTGTATGCTGCTGCTCAGCGGCACGGTGCGCTTTGTGCAGGAGCTGCGTGCAAAGCGCATCTCCGACCATCTCTCTGACCTGACGCACACCGAGGTCACAGTCTGTCGGGATGGCCGGTGGATTGGTCTGCCCGCGTCCGCTCTGGTTGTGGGCGATCTTGTGCGCCTGTCTGCCGGCGACCGTGTCCCGGCCGATCTGCGTCTAATACAGGCAAATGACCTGTTCGTCTCTCAGTCCATCATCACCGGCGAGAGTGCCGTGCTGGAAAAAACCGCACAAGCACTCTCCCATCTGCCCCGTGACTATGCATCCTACCAGAACACGGTCTTTCAGGGCTGTTCGGTCATCGGCGGCAGCGGTCAGGGCATCGTTCTGGCCGTCGGTTCGGACACTGTTTCGGGCGGTACCATGCAGGCACCGCTGTGGCGCAAGAACGGCTTCGACCGCGGTGCAAACTCGATCGCCTGGGTGCTCATCCGCTTTATGGCCGTGCTCGTCCCCATCGTCTTTGTCGCGGTCGGTCTGACCAAGGGCGACTGGTTTGCCGCCTTTCTGTTTGCTCTTTCGGTTGCGGTCGGTCTGACCCCCGAAATGCTGCCCATGGTCATCAATGCCTGTCTTGCCAAGGGCAGCGCCGCGATGGAAGGCAAACAGACCGTGGTCAAAAACATCAACGCCATGCAGGGCTTTGGCAGCATGGATGTCTTATGTGTGGACAAGACCGGCACGCTGACCGGAGACACCGTACTGCTCGAATACTATCTGGACGTTCTGGGTAACGAGAGCGAGCGGGTGCTGGAACTCGCCTATCTGAGCAGCCGGTACGCCACCGGCGTGGAAAATCATCTGGACAGGGCAATTTTGCGCTATGGCACCTTCCCTGGCTGGGATGCACGGTTGGATGGGTTTCAGGTGCAGCATCCCAAGCTGGACGAGCTGCCGTTTGACTACAATCGCCGCTGCTCGAGTGTACTGGTCAAAGATGAGGCGTGCAATCTGCTCATTGTCAAGGGCAGCATTGACGCGGTCTGCCGCCGGTGCAGTCAGGTGGTGCACCGCGGTGCGCTCCAGCCCTTCGGCGCGGATGGTCTGAGCAGTGTGCATGCGGTCGTGGACGAAATGCTGGAAGACGGCATGAAGGTGCTGGCTGTCGCCTATCGTCCGGTCACGCTGCAAGCCCTGACCCCGGACGACGAGCACGACCTGATTCTGCTCGGCTATCTGGTCTTTTTTGATGCGCCCAAGGCCAGCGCTGCCAGCGCGATTGACAAACTAAACGCACTGCACGTGCACAGCAAAGTGCTGACCGGTGACCAGAAGAGCGTCGCGGTGTCCATCTGCCGCCGTCTGGGGATTGACACCACGGCGGTGCTGACCGGCGAAGCTCTCGACCAACTGACCGACAACGAGCTTCCGGTCTGCGTCGAGCGCTGCACAGTCTTTGCCGAGCTGTCGTCCAAACAGAAAATGCGCATTGTGCAGGTCTTGCAGGATAACGGCCATACGGTCGGTTTTCTGGGCGACGGCATGAACGATCTGCCCGCCATCACAGCCGCCGACGTGGGCATCTCGGTCGATACCGCTGCCGAATCGGTGCGTGAGTGCGCCGACGTGCTGCTGCTCAAAAAAGACCTGAACGTGCTGGAAGCAGGCATTCTGGAAGGCCGAAAAGCCTTCGCCAACATGACAAAGTACATCAAGATCACCGCGTCGTCCAACTTTGGCAATATCTTTTCCATCGTCATCGCGAGCGTCTTCCTGCCCTTCTTCCCCATGACCTCGGTGCAGCTCTTGCTGCTCAATCTGCTCTACGACATCCTGTGTCTGGTACTACCGTGGGACAAGGTCGACGGCGAAGCCTGCGCCCGTCCGCTCGAGTGGTCGGGTCGAACGCTCGGACGATTTATGCGCTTTTTCGGACCCATCAGCTCGTTTTTCGATATCCTGACCTTTGGATTTCTGTTTTTCTGGCTGTGTCCCCAGATTTGCGGCGGAAATTTCTCGGCTCTCTCGCCCGAAGCGCAGCGGCAATTTGTCTCTCTGTTCCAGACCGGTTGGTTTTTGGAGTCCATGTGGACACAGATTCTGATTTTGCACCTGCTGCGCACCCAAAAAGTGCCGCTGGGCCGTCCTTCCCGTCCGGTCATGCTGGTCACGCTGTCCGGCATCGTGCTGTTCACCGCGCTGGTCTTTACCCCGCTCGGTGCGCTCATCGGACTGACTGCGCTTCCCCTGCGCTATTTCGCATTTTTAACCGCCGTTGTCGTGCTCTATCTGCTGCTCGTCACGGTCGCAAAGACCTGGTATCTGCGCCGATACCACACCCTGCTGTGAGAAAGGAGGCATCCATCTATGAAAAAGAACATCGGTTTTGTCAATTTGGATTCCTCGCTGGCACAGTGGCTGTGTGATGCACTGCGCACCGCAGCGCCCGCAACGGTCAGCGCACAGGACTTGCTGGACGGCGTGCGCAGTCTCATAGCGGGTGAAGCCTCCTCGCTGCTGCTCGAGCTGACCGCCGATGCACCCGTGCCCGCACCGGCCGACACCATCGTCTGCGGCGCGCTCACCATCTCCCCCAAGGCGCGCAGCGTCACCCGGGACGGTGTGGACATTCCGCTCACGCCCAAGGAGTTCGACATTCTGTGCTTTCTCGCCCGCAACCGCGGCGAGGTCTTTACTAAAGAACAGATTTATCAGGCGGTCTGGTCGGGCGATTATCTGCTCGACGACAGCAATATCATGGCCTTTATCCGCAAACTGCGCAAAAAGATTGAACCCAATCCCGACGCGCCCGAGTACATTCTGACCATCTGGGGCATTGGATACAAGTTTAACGACACTTTCTGACACCGGCTGCTGCCTTCGGGCGGCAGCTTTTTTTATTTCTTGCCCAATCGCAAGAATTTCGCAAGGTTTTGGTCATGGGAACTGCGCCTGCCCTCCGGTATACTAAACTTACACTGCACAATATGCGAAAAAACAGGAGGTGAAACAGATGGATTCTGACGGGAATCCCAATCGGCAAGCAACCAAAGCCGCAGACAGTCCGCAGAATTGGTCTGTCTCATCCCGCTCGTTCCTTGCCTCATTCACAAAAAACAGGAGGTAAGTCCCATGTTTAACCTGCACACCCGCCGGAAGGATTCCGGCACCCCTGCATGTACGCTCCAGCGCGACGCGTATAACCGCTGCATCCGGGATGCAGCTGCCAAGCCGGTCAAGGATGTCTTAGACCAGACCGGCACCATGCTGTGCGGTCTGGACGAACAGACCGTCACCGCGCACCGCGCACAGTTCGGCACAAACAAGGTCACCCACCAGAAAAAGCAGTCGCTTGCACAGCGCGTGGCCGGTGCTTTCATCAATCCCTTTACCGCAATCCTCTTCTTCCTCGCGCTGGTCTCGGCGGTCACCGACATGCTGTTTCCTGCACTCTCGCTGTTCGGCAGCACGCCCGAGGACTTCGACTGTCTGACCGTCGTGATCATCCTCACCATGGTCTTTATTTCCGGCGTCCTGCGCTTTGTTCAGGAATCGCGCAGCGGCAACGCGGCTGCAAAGCTGCTGTCCATGATCACCACCACCTGCACGGTTGACCGCAAGGGTCATCCCATGCAGGAAATTGGTCTGGACGAGGTCGTGGTCGGCGATATCGTCCATCTATCGGCCGGCGACATGATTCCGGCTGATCTGCGCATCATCGAGGCAAAAGACCTCTTTATCAGTCAGTCCGGTTTGACCGGCGAGAGCGAACCGGTGGAAAAGACACCGGCTTGCAGCCCGGACACCGACTGCGCCATCACCGAATATTCCAACATCGCTTTTATGGGCAGCAACGTCATTTCGGGCAGCGCATGCGGTGTCGTGCTAGCCGTCGGTGACAACACCCTATTTGGCTCGATGGCCTCAGCCGTCGCCGAGGAAGCGGTCGAGACCAGCTTCACCAAGGGCGTCAACGCGGTTTCCTGGGTGCTCATCCGCTTTATGATGGTCATGGTTCCTCTGGTCTTTCTCATCAACGGTCTGACCAAGGGTGACTGGCTGGGTGCCTTCCTGTTCGGCATCTCCATCGCGGTCGGTCTGACCCCGGAAATGCTGCCCATGATCGTAACCACCTGTCTGGCCAAGGGTGCGGTGTCCATGAGCCGACAGAAAACCATCGTCAAAAATCTCAATTCCATCCAGAATTTCGGTGCGATCGACATTCTGTGCACCGATAAGACCGGTACGCTGACCCAAGATCAGGTCGTTCTGGAGTATCACATGGACGTAAACGGTCGGGACGATCTGCGCGTCCTGCGTCACGCCTACCTCAACAGCTACTTCCAGACCGGATACAAAAACCTCATGGATGTTGCCATCATTCGCAAGACCGAGGAGTCCGAAGCCGAAGATCCCCGTCTGGTCGATCTGTCCGAGCACTATGTCAAGGTCGACGAGATTCCCTTCGACTTTGCCCGCCGCCGTCTAACCACGGTCGTGGCCGACAAGAGCGGCAAGACCCAGATGGTCACCAAGGGTGCAGTCGAGGAAATGCTGTCCATCTGCTCGTTTGTCGAGTACGACGGTCAGGTGCAGCCGCTCGGCCATACGCTGCGACAGAAAATTCTTCGTACAGTTGATGAGCTCAACGCTAAGGGTTTCCGCGTGCTGGCCATCGCACAAAAGAGCAATCCGTCCCCGGTCGGCGCGTTCGGCGTCAAGGACGAGTGCGACATGGTGCTGCTTGGCTATCTGGCCTTCCTCGACCCGCCCAAGGAGACCGCTGCCGGTGCCATTCAGGCACTGCGTGAGTACGGCGTGACCACCAAGATTCTGACCGGTGACAACGACAAAGTCACCCGCACCATCTGTGCGCAGGTCGGTCTGAAAGTGCGCAATATGCTGCTCGGACCCGAGATCGAGTCCATGTCCGACGAGGCGCTGGCACGCGCTGCCGAAACCACCGACGTATTCGCCAAGCTGACCCCCGAGCAGAAAGCCCGCGTCGTGCGCGTGCTGCGTGAAAGCGGCCACACAGTCGGCTTTATGGGCGACGGTATCAACGACGCGGCTGCCATGAAGGCGGCAGATATCGGTATCTCGGTCGATACTGCGGTGGACATCGCCAAGGAGAGCGCAGACATCATCCTGCTGGAAAAAGACCTCATGGTACTGGAAAAGGGCATCATTGAAGGCCGAAAGACCTACGCGAACATGATTAAGTATATCAAAATGACCGCATCTTCCAACTTCGGCAACATGTTTTCGGTTCTGGCTGCCTCGGCACTGCTGCCCTTTCTGCCCATGATGAGCATTCATCTGATTCTGCTCAACCTGATCTACGACCTGTCGTGCACGGCGATTCCGTGGGACCACGTGGACGAGGAATATCTCAAGGTACCGCGCAAGTGGGATGCCTCCTCGGTCGGCAGCTTCATGCTGTGGATTGGGCCGACCAGCTCCATTTTTGACTTTACCACCTACATTTTCATGTACTTTGTGTTCTGTCCGCTGTTTGTGTCGCACGGTGTGCTGTACAACGATCTTGCAAACCACTTCTCGGGCACTGAGTTGACCCAAATGCAGATCGCTTACGCCGCACTGTTCCAAGCCGGCTGGTTTGTCGAGTCCATGTGGAGCCAGACGCTTGTTATTCACATGATCCGCACCCCAAAAATCCCGTTCATCCAGAGCCGCGCGTCGGCACCGCTGACGCTGCTGACCTGCACCGGCATTCTGGTACTGACCGCCATCCCGTTTACGCCGCTCGGCACCATGCTGGGCTTCGCCGCCCTGCCTCTGAGCTATTTTGCCTACCTCATCCCCTGCATTCTGCTCTATATGGTGCTGGCAACCAGCTTGAAAAAGGCCTATGTCCGCCGTTTCGGCGAACTTCTGTAAGAAATGGAGGGTTTTTCTATGAATTTAAATGCACTCTGGCTGCATCTGTTCGGCAGCACGGACTTTCTGGGCATCAATTTTGGATTCTGGGCTGCAATGTCCATCGTCCTGTTCATCACCATCCTGATGAATGTAGTGTTCTGGACGATTGCACTCAAAAAATAAGCACAAAAAAGCACCGAACGTCGCTTGTTCGGTGCTTTTTCCATCTTACTCCAGCAGCATGCGCACGCCGCCATAGATTCCGGCGTTATTGCCCAGTTTTGCTTCTTTAAACTCGGTCTCACGGGAAGCATGGAAGGCCTTCTGCTTGAAGTTGCGACGAACGGACTCCATGAGAATCTCACCCGCACGCGCCATACCACCACCGATGACAAAGGCTTCCGGGTTGACCACGCATGCGATCATAGCAAGTCCCTTGCCGAGGTATGCGCACGCACGCTCGGTCAGCTCCAGTGCGACCTTGTCGCCCTGCTTTGCCGCGTCGAACACGTCCTTTGCCTCAATGTTCTGCACAGAACGCAGGCTACTCTCGACTTCGGGGTGCTCGTCTAAGTAGCGCTGGGCGCTGCGTGCAACCGCAGTCGCCGAGCTGTACTGTTCGAGGCAGCCCTGATTGCCGCAGGTGCAGGTCTCGGGCTGGTTATCCTCGACCGGCAGGTGACCGATCTCACCAGCTGCGCCATTGATACCGGGCAGGATGTGTCCGTCGATGATGATACCGCCGCCGACACCGGTACCCAGCGTGACCATAACGATGTTCTGGTATCCGGCACCGCCACCCTGCCACATCTCGCCCAGCGCGGCGACATTGGCATCATTTCCGGCTTTGACGCGCAGTCCGGTGAGCACGCTCAGGCGGTGCTCAACATTGAACACGTCCCAGCCCAGATTGACGCACTTAAACACCGTACCGTCCGAGCCAACCGGACCGGGTACGCCCAGTCCGATGCCCTCCACGTCCAGGGTAGAAATCTTCTTTTCTTTCAGTTTATCGTCCACAGCCTGTGCGATATCGTTTAAGATAAATTTTCCGTCGGCCTCGGTGCGGGTCGGAATCTCCCACATCTCGAGCAGCTTGCCGTTGGTCTCAAACAGACCCATTTTAATCGTCGTTCCACCGATATCCACGCCGAATGCGTATGTTTTACTCATCTTTTTCTCTCTTTCCCTCGAAACAGGGAAAAGGGCGCAAGCGCCCTTTTTCTGCCGAGCATATTGTTTCACTTCCCGGAAAAAACGCCCGCTCGGTGTCCCTTTTCTTATTCGAATGCGACCGACTGGCCGGTGCGTGCGGACTCTCTGACCGCTTCCATCAGTGCGAGCACGCGGCGGGTCTCCTCGACCTTGACCAGAAATTCCTCCTCACCGCGATAGGCCTTCTTGTAGTTTTCGAAGTAGTCCTCGTGGCAGGTGGGCACCGTGGGCAGGGGCTCGGTCACGATGGTGCCCTCAGCCGGAGGGCCGAACGAACGGGTGGGGCCTGCTGCGGTCATGGTGCGCTGACCGGATACGTTTTGCAGCAGATGGGTGGTGCGCACGATCTTGCCCTCTGGCTCAAAGCCGTCGACATAGGCGCTGCCCTGATTGCCGCCGATCATCCAATGACGCTCGAACCACTTGTCGTGCATCTTATCGGTCAGATAATAGGTACCCAGCTCGACTTCGGCCATGATATCATTGTCAAACCGCATGAGAATCTTGAAATAATCGTCGACCTCAAAGTTAATGACGTTGCGCAGGTCGGCGTAAACGCTCTTGATCTTAGCCCCCGGCATCATCCACAGAATCTGGTCGAGCAGATGCACGCCCCAGTCGTACAGCATGCCGCCGCCCTCTTTTTTGTAGACGTGCCAGTCGTGCATGTTGCCATTGAAACCGTACAGACCGCTCTTGATCGAGTAGACCTTGCCCAGACTGCCCTGATCGAATACCGCCTTCATGGTGCGGAAATCGGGGTCAAGGCGGCGCTGGTGGTGAACGGTGAACTTCACGCCGCATTCTTTGGTGACTGCAAGCATGCCGTCCAGCTCCTCGGTGGTCATGGCAACCGGCTTTTCACAGATGATATCCTTGCCGGCCTTGGCGGCCTGTACCACCAGATCATAATGCTGGTTGTTGTTGGCTGCAATCAGCACAACGTCAACTTCCGGGTCATGCATCAGCTCATCGTTGGACGCATAGCGCTTGATGCCCTCCTGCACGTCTTCCAGCTGCTTTTGGTCAATGTCCGAGATACCAACCACGCGGATTCCGTCCATCTTGGTCAGCATTTTTTCATGCTCGTGGCCCATAAAGCCGTGGCCTACGATACCGATTCTGATATCATCCATAAAAAGCACCTATTCCCTTCAAATTACGTAATTTCTCAAATATTTTGTGCTCAGCAGCACCGACTTCTTGACATCCTCCACCGAGCCTTCGAACGCCTTGTCCTCGATCTCGATACAGGTGTAACCCTGATAGCCGATATCGGTCAGGGCAGATACATACTTGCCCCAGTTGACGTCACCCAGACCGGGCAGCTTGGGCGACATGAAGTCGAGCGGATAGCCCATGATACCAACCTGCTGGAGGCGGTCGGGATAAACCTTGATGTCCTTATAGTGGACGTGGAAAATCTTGTCCTTAAACTCGTAGAGCGGCTGGATGTAGTCGATCATCTGCCAGACAAAGTGCGAGGGGTCGTAGTTGAGTCCCAAGTTTGCGCTGGGCAGAATCTCGAAGACCTTGCACCAGATGGCAGGCGTGGTCATGAGGTTCTGACCGCCCGGCCACTGGTCTGCACCGAACAGCATCGGGCAGTTTTCAATCGCGATCTTTACGCCCTTGGCCTCAGCCAGTGCGATGATCGGCGGCCAAACTTCACGGACGAGTTCCAGATTTTCCTCGACTGTCTTGGTTTGATCTCGGCCAATGAAGGTCGTGACCATGTTGACACCCAACTTGGCCGATGCACAGATCAGCTTTTTGAGGTGTTCGACGGCTGCGGTGCGCTTGTCCAGATCAGCGTCCATGGTGTTCGGATAGTATGCCAGAGAGGAGATCTCGATGCCCTTCTGTGCTGCGTAATCGAGCAGATGCTGTGCGTAGGCATCGTCTTCCAGCACGCGGTCGGCATCAATGTGGCTCACGCCTGCATAGCGGCGCTCTGCCTTGCCCGCCGGCCAGCAAGCGACCTCGACACATTCCAGACCGGCCTGTGCGACCAGATCAATCATCTCTTCATAGCCCATCGTGTCCGCGATGGCGCTTACAAGTCCCAGTTTCATCTGTCCTGTGCTCCTTTCTTTACCAATCCTGCTCGGCATAGCCCTGGTATGCCTTCTTGCGCTCTGCCAGATCAGGAATCTGACCGGGGCCGACTGCCTGGGTCTTGATCTCGGTGGAGTGCTCGAGCTTGCCGTCCCAGTGCAGACGCGAACGCTTCTGCTGTGCCTCGCTGAAGTTTACCTTGAGCTTGCCGTCCTGCATGGAAGCCTCACCCGAAATACCGCAGACCGGGCATTCGATGTGTGCGCCGTCCTCGGAGACGGTCAGCATGTTGCAGTGGCAGACCGGGCACACGCCCTGCTCTTCACCGCGCCAGCGGGTGCGCTCTTCCTCGGTCTCGGCCGCAAGCGCCTCGGCGATGTTCTTGCCCATGGTGCGCATGCGCTCCATCTGGGTGTCGTTGCCCAGTACGTGTTCGCATGCCATCGCGCCGTGATATTCATGCATGTCCACAACGTCGATGCCCATGGACATGGTGAACTCATACATGGTTGGCAGCATGAATGCCAGCCAGTTTTTGGTCATCGCACCGCCAACCGAGATCAGCGCACCAACGCGCTTTTTGAAGCTGCGCGGGTCGGGCAGCTGGTCGGGAGACTTGCCTGCCGCCAGACCTTCCTCGTAAGTTGCCTTGCGGAAAGTGATGTCGTGCGAGGGACCGATTCGGTCACAGACCACCTTGAACTTGCCGGTGGGGCTCAGGACGTAGGTCGGAGAGCCGACGATGACGGCATCGCACTCCATCAGTGCTTCGTCCAGAATGTGGAAGTCGTCCTTAACCGGACAGCCGCCCTTACCGCGGCCGGTGGTCATGCCGACCACGCACGAAATGCAGCCGGTGCACGGCTTGATGTCCAAATCGTCACCGCGCAGGAACTTGACCTGACAGCCTGCCTTCTCGCACTCCATCAGTGCGGTCTTTACCATGACATCGGTGTTACCCATCTTACGGCCAAACGAAATGCCGAGTACTTTTTTCATATCCTTCCAGTTCTCCTCTTATGCAATCACAACGTCGCGTTCTTTGATACCCTCGAGCGGTACCGGGATGTATGCCGTACGGGTGGCAACTGTCAGCTTGACCTTATGCGTGCCCTTGGACAGTCCGCCCTCCTGCAAAACACGGATGTAAAGCGGCTCGCCGTACTCCCACTTGTAGGTCGTGACGGTCTCGGCCTCTTTGAGCGTAAACCAGTCATGCTGATCGACCGAAATGCGGATATCCTCGGCCGGAGCCTCTACGCCGTCGACTGCGACCTTGATGTACTCGATCATGGACATCGGGATACCGCGGTAGTAGGTGATGTTGGTCTGCAGCTCATAGCCCACGACTGCGCCCTGTTCGGTTACGTTGACGCAGGTATTTGCCTTAAATACGTTATTATCAAACATCTTTGTCTTCCTCCTTAGCCCTGAATCTCATCCAGACATTTGTGGATGTACGACAGCTGTGCTGCAACCTGCTCCTTCTCTGCCATCGGATGGCCGGGAAGCGTAAATCGGTTGCCTTCGTACTCGGTTGCGACGTAGCCGTCGTAATCGTGGTCGTGCAGGTACTGGAGCAGACCCTTGTAGTCCATGGAGTACTCGCCGTTCTCGGTCATCTCGAACAGCTTGAAGTGGAAGTGCTTGATGTACGGCATGTACTCGTCGAGTACCGAGAAATCCAGGTTTTCGTAGCCATCACACAGCGGGACAAACATGCGGTCGTGCTCGGACTGGATGGCTTTTTCGAGCTCTGCCGGGTATTGGAAGTTGTTCTCACGCAGCACGCGGTGCAGGTCGGTGCCCTTCTCAAACAGGGTGTCGATGTAGTCAAATACCTGCTCGCTCGTACCGTTCAGGGTCTCATACGCACGGACAACACGCGGGAACTTGCGGCAGAAAATACCGGTATCGATGACCAGACCGACATAGGGAGAATTGACGCGCTTCATCTCCTCGATGAATGCACGGGTTTCCGGGATATCAAACGCCATCGCTGCATGGACTTCCAGGGCGATGGTGACATCGTACTCCTTACAGTACGGCAGCAGGGGTTCGATGACCCAGTAAGGTACCATGGAAACCAGACGAATCAGATGAATGCCCAGACGGTGCGCCTGCTTGATCTCCTTGACCAGCAGATCAACGCATTCCTTGTGGGTCAGCAGGCGGTTCTTGTACAGGTTCATGTTGAGGAACACGTCTGCGATCACCGGCTTGAGGCCGGTCTCGGCCAGCATAGCGTTCCATTCCTGCACGGTCTCCTCGGAAACGTCCGGTGCACCCTTGAGCATCTGATCGGGCAGAATCTCAACGCCTTCCGCACCCTTTTCCTTGACATACTGCATGATCTCACGCAGATTCATGCGGTGGTTCAAATATTCATCCTGCAAGCTGTACAGGCTGACGCAGGTCTTGATCTTAGACATGTATATTCCTCCTCATAAATCCGGCCGGGGACCGACTGCCATTGCAGCCGTCCCCTGCCTCGTTGTAATCCTTAACCGAGCTTGATCTCCTTGCCAGCTGCTGCCGACTTGTAAATCGTATCCAGAATCTGGGTGACGACGAATGCCTGCTCGGGCTTTACCAGCGGCTCCTTGTCCGAAAGAATGGCTTCCAGCCACTGCTTGCACTCCTTAACCTCAGGAGAGCCGCCGCTGTTGCCCTCGAAGAATGCGATGGCACCGGTATCCGAGATGTGCTCTTCGGTCAGTACGCCGCCGGTGGTCTCGTTGAACACCAGATCGTAGCCCTGCTGGCTCATGCCGCCGATCATCTCAGCGCCTGCCTTGGTACCGCACAGGGTGGTTGCAGCCTCGCGGGAGTCCTTGACGTTCAGCGCCCAGGAAGACTCGAGGAAAATGGTTGCGCCGTTCTCCATCTTGATGTAGCCGAATGCGGAATCCTCAACCTCATAGGTTTCCGGGTCCCAGGGGCCAAACATGTTGCCCTCGGTTGCCTCGGGCAGGTGACCCAGCTTCTCAAAGACCGAACCGGTGACGGTAGCCGGCTTGTAGTTGTCCATGCACCACAGGGTGATGTCCAATGCGTGGGTACCGATGTCGATCAGCGGACCGCCGCCCTGCTTGGACTTGTCCGGGAATACGCCCCAGGTCGGAACAGCACGGCGACGTACTGCATGTGCCTTGGCGAAGTAGATGTCACCCAGCTTGCCCTCCTCGCAGGCACGCTTGAGCATCTGTGCATCGGTGCGGAAACGGTTCTGGTAGCCGATGGTGAACTTCTTGCCCGACTTCTTCCATGCTGCCATCATCTTCTCGGCATCCTCGGTGGTTGCTGCCATGGGCTTTTCGCACATGACATGCTTGCCGGCCTCAAACGCTGCAACCGTGATCGGGCAGTGCGCAACGTTCGGAGTGCAGACATGAACAACATCGATGCTCTCGTCCTTGAGCAGTTCGTTATAATCACTGTATACCTTGGCATCCGGGGTGCCGTACTCCTTGGCTGCCTTTTCCGCGCGCTCGAGCTGGATGTCGCAGAACGCGACCATCTCACACTTATCTGCCTGCGACTTGAGTGCCGGGAAATGTTTCTGATTTGCAATACCGCCGCAGCCGATGACTGCTACCTGCAATTTACCGTTCTTCATAATAAAAGTCCTCCTTAAACCGTTTCCTGAGTTTGATTGTTTTTTGCCTTTAACTTTTCACGAATTTCATCCGCATCCTTGTCGCTCATGTCCCACAGCAGGCAGGCTGCCGCGCCCAGAATGAACAGGATTGCCGGAATCAGATTGACTACAATGTTGATGCCGTTCATGGCTTCCACGGTCTGTTCGGCGTTTGCGACATAACCGAAGGCTGCCAGCAGCAGGACACCGATCGAACCGCCGATTGCATTGCCGACCTTGGTTGCCAGACCATAGGTTGCATACGCGGTACCGTCAGTACGGATACCGGTCTTGAGCTCCATGTAGTCGACCGAGTCAGCGACCATGGACAGAGTCATGGGGAAGCCAACGTTGAACAGACCGAAGATCCAGCAGCCGACCAGAACCATAGTGATGTTATCGAAGGGTGCGAAATAGATGACCAGCAGACCGACCGCCTGAATGAGCATGGAACCCATGAGTACGGCACGCTTACCGAAACGCTTTGCAAAGAACGGAACAAAGAACGAACCGATGATACCGCCGAGGGACGGGATGGTCATAATGAGCGCGATCATGGTGAACGAGCCCAGGCAGTAGATGACGTAGTAGCTGGTGACCGCGATTCTGCCCATGAAAGCGGTCATCTGAAGCAGCATGATGAGGGTAATGATCATCAGGTACTTGTTGCGTACCAGATTGTTGACCGTGTCCTTGAACGAGAAGGCCTGTGTGCCGTGCATGGGCTGCACCTTCTCCTTGGCCGTTGCGAATACGATCAGGAACAGCGGGATGGAAATGATTGCGTAAATCAGCGCGGTCATCATGTAGCCATGGCCGTTTGCAACCTCCGCGCCCTCACCGGAAAATCTCAGCGCCAGACCGGCGGACAGTGCGTTGACGATGACCATGCCGAGGTTCATACCGATGTTGCGCGAAGTGTTGATCTTGTTGCGCTGGTTGGCATCCTCGGTCATAACACCGGACAGTGCTGCATAGGGGATGTTTACCAGAGTGTACAGCATACCGGCGATGATGTAAGTAACTGCCGCCCAGATTGCGCCCGCGGCGCTACCGCCGCCGAACGGATTGGTAAAGGTCAGTACGGCGAAGATCGCCAGGAACGGACAGCCAAATGCGATATAAGGACGGAAACGTCCGAACTTGCTGCGGGTACGCTCTGCGATGGCACCCATCATCGGGTCATTGATCGCGTCCCAAATGCGTGCGCCCATCATGATAACCGATACAATCGCGGGTGCCAGACCGACGATATCCGTGTAGTAGATCGTCAGATAGCTGCCCACGAATGTCCACACGAACTGAGACGCCAGATCACCGAAGCCGTAGCAGATCACCGCCAGCTTAGAGGCCATTTTTTTCTCCATCTCTGAACTTCCTTTCAAATGCTTTCTTTCTCTTCGAGCATCCAGTATCGAGATCTCCTTTGGATGTATTCAGTATATCGTCTTTGTGCACAACCCACTTCCTTCTCATTTCCATTTCTTTGCCTTATTTTTACAAATCCAGCAAAGCAAAAAGAAGCGTGCAACAAATGACGTTCATTTGTTGCACGCTACCTGAGAAGTTAAATATTCTGTTTTGTCCCTGCTGCCGCTCCAATCGGGCAAAATCAGTCAAAATCGCGGTAAATATGAATCAGCATGACCTCATGCGGCTGCAAAACCATCTCGAATGATAACGTATGCCCCTGTGTCTGCATGCGCTCCATCGACATGCGCGGGAAACAAGCCTGCCGGATATATTGCACATCTGGCGCGTCCAGCGTCAGTGCATACTGGAATTTACTCCACTCGGTCAAAATCATGCCCTCTTTGGGACTGACCAGACGCTTTTTGATCACGCAGCGATCAAACGGCAGGTCTTGCAGCTGGAATTTGAAGGTCAGCGGGTCGCTGTCCTGGAATAGAGTGGGAATCACCGCCGGGTCGTCAATGTCCTCCCGGCTGACAAAGTAGCTGCAATCGTACCACTTGAAATTATAGCAAAGAATATAGTAATCCTGTTGCTCGCGGCGGGTCATCAGATAGCCCTTGCCCTTGTCAATCAGGCTGTCACCCATGCTGCTCAAAAATTTGAGCGCGTAGTACACCGGCTTGTGAATGAGGTCTTTGGTCAAAAGTCCGCTGCCGCCGTTTGCAATGCGGCTGCCCGTGTCGTAGTAATTGCTGACCCAGTCGGATGCCATCCACAGACCCAGCATGTCCACCTCACCCCACAGCTGTTCGATCTTTTCCGTGAGATAGGCCGCACGGAAACAGCTGTCATTGAGATAATCACGGTTGGACAGCGAGTTATTCCACTCGGAAATATAAATCTTGCAATCAAGGCCGCTCTGCGCGACCATTTCGCGGAAATATGCAATCTGCTCGCGCTCATTGTCGACGTTGGTGACGCGTCGACGCACAACTTTGCCATCTTCGATTGCAGTCTCATAGGGAAAGAGAAAAGCAGAGGCGAAATCTGGAATGCAGCCATTTTCCTGCACACGCTGCAAAAAATCCCGGGTATCCGCATCGCGCCAACCGATAATCGCACCTGGTCCGCCGACTTGGATGTTCTGCGATACCGCCTTGAGCTGTCGGTACAGGTAACAGAACGCGGCCACATTATCATACGCATCGTCCTGATAACAGTTACTCTCGGGAATGTGGACGGTGTCATAGGCCAGCTCAAAAATCCATTCACTCACAACATCCACACCGTAGCGCTTGACGACATGCTGAATGAAATTAGCGACCATCGCCTCCCATGCGGCACGGGACATAAACTGCACGCTCTCGCTCTCAAAAAAGACCGCCTTGCCCTCGGCCTTGGCTGCCGCGTTGGGACGTACACCCATGTCCAAAAACGGAATCAAATGATGCTCGACCAGAAAATCCAGAACAATGTCCAGTCGATCATATTGATACCCGCCCATGTGCTTGCCATCGGTAATCATCATGGGCACCGAGAAGACATTCCACATGCGCACGTATCGAAAGCCCAGATGTTCGGCCAGATACAGTACATGCTGCTGCATGTTGGACAGCAAAAGCGTATTGCACGACCCGGCGTTCATGGTCAGGTTCCACACCTTGCTGTACGGTTCTCCCCTGCTGACATCTGCCTGCACCTGCACGATCGCTGCCGCGGGACGTTGGGTATTTTCCAAAATTTCAAATTCCAGTTGGTCTTTGAGCTGCTCTTTGAGTGCGGTCTCCTCGGTGTTCTGCTCTTTGAGGCTCTCTTTGCTCTGCTTGCGGTAGTCGGACGGCGTCATCCCGTACATCTCGCGAAAGACACGGTTAAACGCCGACAGGTTAGAAAAACCGCTGTCTACTGCAATTTGCGTCACATTCTTGTCGGTCAATCCAAGCTCCTGCGCGGCATAGTCCAGCCGCACCTGATTGACATAATCGGCAAAATAGATTCCGGTCTTCTTGCGAAAGAAGCGCGACAGCGTGGATGTCGAGACAAACATCTCGTCGGCCAGCGCCGACAGGCTGATATTACTCTGAAAATTTGCACCGACATAGCGCAGAATTTTGTGCAGCCGCAAATCTTCCTGCGAATCATGCAGTCTGGTGCCCTGTAAATAGTATTCGACCAGCTCGTCGAGCAGGCGATACAGCAAGCTCTGCTCGATGCAGTTTGTCTTGTGCTTGCGGCTGACCGCGTGATAGACCAGCTGCTGAAAAATGGCCTGCAATTTGAGGTAAGAGCGCTTATGTTCGGCGGCACTGTTGCAGGCAAACACGCTCTCTTCCCCGCCCAGCATGGTCGAAAGCAGCTGCCAAGAGTAATTGACCACGCACACAATCGCCTTTTCCTGCACGTGGATGGCATGCTGTGTGTCCGCATTGATGAGCACCACGTCATGCTTTTTCAACAGGTCGTTTCTGCCCTGCATTTCCAGCCGAATCTGTCCCTCAATGACAAAGATGAACTCCAATTCCGGGTGAAAATGCCAATCCTCCTCGGCTGCCGTCTTGATTTTGTACTGCATTCCCTCTAAGTAATTCATAGCTTCTCTCTCTTTGCCGCAATCTGTACTTATCGTTATCTTATCACACATGCCGCGCTCAGCTCAACCGCATTTTTTCGCGTGTCCAGTGCAAAATCGGTCTGTACAGCAAAAAACGGAGCACAAATTCTGTGCTCCGTCCGGAAAAATAAGTCTTTACTTGACGCGGGTTTTGAGTCGTGCCATTGCGCGTGCCAGTGCGGCTTTGGAGCGGTAATACTCCTGCAAGCTCTGCTTCTGGCGCAGACGCTCCTCGGCGCGTTCCTTGGCGCGGCGTGCGCGTGCCTCGTCGATCTCCTCGGGATGCTCAGCCGTCGCAGCCAGCAAAATGACGTACTCGGGCATGATCTCAGCAAAGCCCTGTCCGACCGCTGCACGGTGCCAGGTTCCGTCGATCTGGTACTGCAATTCGCCCGGTTCGACCGCGATGACGACCGGTTCGTGTCCGGCCTGCACGCCGTACGAGCCGTCAATGCTGGGCAGGACGATGGCCTCGGCCAGTCCGACAAAGAACTGACGCTCCGGGGTCAGGATTTCCAGTTCAAACTGTGCTGCCATCAGACCGCCCCCTGTGCGCGTGCCTTTTCGATGATCTCGTCAATGGTACCGACCATGGAGAACGCGGTCTCGGGATACTTATCCAGTTCACCGCCCAGAATGGCCTCAAAACTGCGGATGGTCTCGGACAGCGGCACATAACGGCCTTCCAGACCGGTGAACGGCTCTGCGACAAAGAAGGGCTGGGAGAAGAACTGCTGGATGCGGCGCGCACGCTCGACCGTTTTCTTGTCGTCCTCGGACAGCTCTTCCATGCCCAGAATGGCGATGATGTCCTGCAATTCCTTGTAGCGCTGGAGCAGCTCCTGCGTGCCGCGTGCTACCTGATAGTGCCGCTTGCCGACTACGTCAGGTTCCAGAATACGCGAGGTCGATTCCAGCGGATCGACAGCCGGATAAATGCCCTGCTCGACGATCTTACGGGACAGAACGGTGGTTGCGTCCAGATGGGTGAACGTGGTTGCCGGTGCCGGGTCGGTCAGGTCATCCGCCGGGACGTAAACCGCCTGCACTGAGGTGATTGCACCCGACTGGGTGGAGGTGATGCGCTCCTGCAAGGCACCGACCTCGTTTGCCAGGGTGGGCTGATAGCCAACCGCCGACGGCATGCGTCCCATCAGTGCCGAAACCTCGGAACCTGCCTGTACATAGCGGAAAATATTGTCGACAAACAGCAGTACATCCTGCTTCTGGCGGTCGCGGAAGTACTCAGCCATGGTCAGACCGGTCAGTGCGACGCGCATACGTGCTCCGGGCGGCTCGTTCATCTGACCGAAGACCAATGCGGTCTTGTTCAGAACGCCCGACTCCTTCATCTCGCGCCACAGGTCGTTGCCCTCACGGGTACGCTCACCAACGCCGGTGAAAATGGAGTAACCGCCGTGCTCGGTAGCGATGTTGCGGATGAGCTCCTGAATCAGCACGGTCTTGCCGACACCTGCACCGCCGAACAGGCCAATCTTACCGCCGCGGGCGTAGGGTGCCAGCAGGTCGATGACCTTAATACCGGTCTCCAAAATCTGTACAACCGGGCTTTGCTCGGTAAACGGCGGCGGATCGCGATGAATCGACCAGGTTTCCGCACTCTTGACCGCTTCTCCGTTGTCAATCGCGTCGCCCAGCACGTTGAACATACGGCCGAGCACTTCCTCACCGACCGGAACCTCGATCGGCTTGCCGGTCGCGATGACTTCCACACCGCGACCCAGACCCTCACTGGGCGAGAGCATGATGCAGCGCACGGTGTCGCCGCCGACATGCTGTGCGACCTCCATGACCTGACGGCTGCCGTCCAGCGTCACGGTCAGCGCTTCATTGATTTCCGGGAGCTTGCCGTCATCGAACATGACGTCAACGATTGGGCCAAGCACCTGGACGATGATGCCTTTATGTTGCATAAGGGGATTCCCTCACTTTCTGAAATGAACGATCACGGCAGGACATTGCCTGCGGCGTCAAAATGAATCACGCGCACACAGTTTTCGTGCTTTTTCGGCACCGGTGTCTGCTTTTTCTGCTGCGAGCCGCCTACGATCTCGGTAATTTCTTGGGTAATGGCCGACTGACGCACCCGGTTATAGACCAGCGAAAGTGCGCGCAGCATTTCGCGGGCATTCTTGGTCGAGGAGTCCATCGCGGTCATGCGGGCGTTCTGCTCGCTGCAAAAGGACTCGACCAGCGCACCGAACAGGATGCCCTTTGCATAGCCGGGCACCAGCTGGCTCAATACACTCTTTGCCGACGGGACGTATTCGACCGTCTGATGATACAGCTCGGGTGTGCGCGGCTTCCACGGAAACGCATCCACGTCGAGCGGCAGCAGTTTGCGCACGGTGGGTTCCAGTCGCACCGAGGATACCATCTCGGTGTAAATGATATATACTTCGTCCAGCTCCCCGCGGGTAAACTGTCCGAGCAAAAATTCACTCATCTCCATGGCACGGTGAGTCGTGGGGTCCTGTACGGTGTACAGAAAGCTCTCGTCATCCTGTTCGATCACGCCGTGCGTGATAAAATAATTGCGTCCAAACTGTCCGACCGGGAACACAATCGCGCCCGGGGTCTTGGCGACCAGCTGCTCGGTGAGTTTGATAATGTTATGGTTATAGGCACCGGCCAGACCCTTATCACCCGTGATGACGACATAGCCGACCTTGCGCTCGGCACCCTTCTTGTGCGGACGCTTGTCGAAGAAGCAGTGCTCGATCTCGGGCGAGTGGTGCAGGATATCCGAAATGGTCTCGGTGATCTTCTGGAAATAAGGCTGCACGTCAGACAGCATCTGTCTGGCCTTGCGCAGCTTGGAAGACGAGATCAAATACATCGCGTTTGTGATCTTGAGCGTCTGTTCCACGCTCTTCATGCGCGTGCGGATCTCTTTTATTGTTGCCATTGCGCGCTCACCTGTTCCTTATATGCCGCAAGCTCGGTGCGGATGACCTCGGCTGCCGCGCCCGACAGCGCACCGGTCTGGGCAATCTCGTCCATCACCTCGGGCTTTGCCGCCGCAAACGCATCGGTGAACTCTTCGGTGAAGGTGCGTACGCGGTCAAGCGGAACGTCAGACAGCAGGCCGCCGGTTGCAATATAGAGGATGACAACCATGCGGTTAACCGGCTTGGGCTGGTACAGCGGCTGCTTCAAAATCTCCATCAGGCGTTTGCCGTGATCGAGTGCCTGCTGGGTCGCAGCATCCAGGTCCGAGCTGAACTGAGTGAAGACTTCCAGTTCGCGGAAGCGTGCCAGATCGATACGCAGCGTACCTGCGGTCTTTTTGATGGCCTTGGTCTGTGCGGCACCGCCGACACGGGAAACCGACAGACCGACATTGACTGCCGGACGCATGCCCGAGAAGAACAGGTCACTTTCCAGATAGATCTGGCCGTCGGTGATGGAAATGACGTTGGTCGGAATGTAGGCCGAAACGTCGCCTGCCTGCGTCTCGATGATGGGCAGCGCGGTCATGGAACCGCCGCCGTACTCCTTGGTCAGACGGCAGGAACGCTCGAGCAGACGAGAGTGCAGATAGAAAACGTCGCCCGGATATGCCTCACGACCGGGAGAGCGATGGAGCAGCAGCGACAGGGTACGGTAAGCAACCGCATGCTTGGACAGGTCATCGTACACGATCAGCACGTCCTTGCCCTGACTCATAAAGTACTCGCCCATCGCGGTGCCCGCGTACGGTGCAATGTACTGAAGCGGTGCCGGATCGCTCGCCGGAGAGGATACGATGATGGTATAATCCATCGCACCGTGCTGTGCCAGCGTGCCGCGCAGCTTGGCGATGGTGGATGCCTTCTGACCGATGGCAACGTAGATGCAGATAACATCCTGTCCCTTCTGGTTCAAGATGGTATCCACGGCAATCGCGGTCTTACCGGTCTGGCGGTCACCGATGATCAGCTCACGCTGACCGCGGCCAATTGGTACCATGGCGTCGATTGCCAGAATACCGGTCTGGAGCGGTACATTGACCGGCTCACGCGAGATGACACCCGAAGCCTCGTGCTCGATCGGGCGGGTCTCGGTGGTCTCGATGGGACCCAGACCGTCGATCGGTGTGCCCAGTGCATCGACTGTGCGGCCAATCAGGGCATCACCGACGCCGACATCTGCTGCACGTCCGGTACGGCGAACGACCGAACCTTCGTGCAGGCCGGTCTCGGCGCCGAGCAGGACGATACCCACGCAGTCGCGCTCCAGATTGAGCACGATGCCGCGTGCACCGGTGTCAAACTCGACCAGCTCGCCATATACCGCCTTGTCCAGGCCGTAAACCGTGGCGATACCGTCACCGATCTCCAGCACAACACCGGTCTCGCTGCGCTGGGTTCTTGTATCATAAGACTCGATTTCTTCTTGCAGAATCGAGATAATTTCTTCGGAAGAATTCAATTTCTTTCACCTCTTTGAATGCGTTGCGCCATGCCTGCAATCTGGCCGCGCACGCTCTTATCATAGGTCACGCCGTCGATCTCGATGACAAAACCGCCGATGAGGTCGGGGTCAAGCACGACGTGCATCTCCACACCGCGCAAATTGTGCTGACGGCACAGCGTGCGGGCGATGGCAGACAAGCGCTGGTCATCGGGCACACGCACACAGCGCAGCGTGCACACGCTCTCACCCCGCTCGTGCAGCAGAATGTCGTGATAGGCATCGGCAATCTCGGGCAGCATGGAAAAACGCTTCTTATCGACCAGCAATTTATAGAAATTTCGCAGCATGGGCTGCTCTTTGAGTTCGGGTAAGCGGTCTAAAACCGCATGTTTTTCGCGCAGTCCGATCGACGGGTCGATCATCACCTGCCACAGCTCGCTCTGGGCAGGTATGGCGCGAGCGGATGTGAGAAACACATCCGCTCGGCAGTCGGTGCGGCGAAGCGCGGCGGCGTAGCGATACGCGGTCTCACTCATGACGCATCCTCCATTTCCGACAGGAAGTCATCGACCAGCGCGAACTCGTTGTCCGCGTCCATGCGCTGCTGCGCGACCTTGGAAGCCGCCAAAAGCGACAGACGGGCGATTTCGCGGCGAGTCTGTGCCAGCATGGCACGGCGGTCTGCTTCGATCTGACGCGCGGCCTGCTGCTGCATGCGCTGGATCTCTTCCTGCGCCTGCGCAAGTTTCTGCTCATAAGCTGCCTCGGCGCGACGCTTGGCATCGGCCACAATGCGGCCTGCCTCGGCTCTCGCCTCGCCGATTTGACGCTCATGGTCGGCAAGCAGTACGTCTGCCGCCTGCTTCTGCGCCTTGGCATCGTCCAGATCGGCGTTGATGGCTGCGGCACGCTGGTCGAGCATGGCGGTCACCGGGCCGAACAGGAATTTTTTCATCAGCAAAAACAGAATCAGCAGGTCAACGACCGTCCAGATCACATTTGCATTGATATTCAGAAGCACGGTCAGCCGCCTCCAATCAGCTCATGAAGATGAGCAGAATGGCGATCAGGAAGCCGTAAATTGCGGTTGCCTCGGCCAGTGCACAGCCAAGAATCAGGTTCTTGCTGATCTGACCTGCTGCCTCAGGCTGGCGTGCAATCGCCTCCGAAGACTTTGCGGTTGCCAGACCGATACCGACACCGGCACCCAGACCGGTCAGAACGGCGATGCCTGCTCCAATTGCGATACCCATGATAAAGTTCCTCCTTAGAAATGATGTGTTTGCTTACGTTTTTGGATGTGCTCACTCGATGGACTCGGCCAGGAAAAGCGTCGTCAGGAACACGAATACAACTGCCTGGATCATGCCGTCGAATACGTCAAAGTACAGGCTGAACGGGATGGGCAATACCACAGGAATGACCATCTTGATCAGCTCCATAATGACGAAACCGGCGAAGATGTTGCCAAACAGTCGCATACACAGCGACAGCGGTCGAATTCCGATCTCTAAGATATTGAGCGGTGCGACAATCGCGACCGGCTCGGCAAACTTTTTCAGTCCGCCGCCCAAGCCGTGCACGCGGAAGCTCGCACCGTAGATCAGAACCACGCTCATCAGCGCAAGACCGGCTGTCACGTTGAGATCTTTGGTCGGTGGGGTGACTCCAAACAGACCGGACAGATTGGCACAGGCCAGATACAGACCGACCGAACCGAGGTACGGTGCGAACGTGCGCCAGTGATGCCCCAGCGAGTCCTTGCAGAAATCATTGATAAATCCGACCAGCCATTCGGCAATCATCTGCCGCTTGCCGGTTGGCCTGAGCTGCATACCGCGTGTCAGAAAGATGGCCAGCGCGGTCAGCAGAAGGATGATGCCCCAGCTCACTGCCACCGACTGCGGAATCGCGATCCCGCCAAAAATCGGGATCTCAAACGCCGTCTTGTTTTGCAGCTGCGCGATGAGCTCTGCCTTGATATCCTCCAAAAATCCTCACTCCTTCCCTGCTTGTTTTTGAACGTCGCCTATTGTAGACCCCATATTCTGGAAACACAACCTTAAAAAAGTAAAAAAAATAAAAGGGGTCGTTTTGTCGAAAAAGTAAAAATCCAGAGAAGGGAATTGATAACATTGCACAAAGAGTCTATAATGGATGCATCATTGCACGGAGTAAAGGGGGAATATTCCGATGAAGCCAAATCGCCCGCCGACGCTGCGCCGTCGGGCTATGGTATACAGCATTTTAGGCATCGCGCTGACGCTGGTCATCGCACTGGGCAGCACGCTGGTTTTAACCTTACAGCGCGAACAGCGCACGCTCGATCAGCGCCTTTTGACCAACGCGCAGATCGTCGCAAACATGGACCACACCCGCCGGTGTCTGCTTGGACAGGATACCCCTGAGGTGCTTTCGGCCTTTCTGCAGCGCACGGCCAACGATCTGGCGCGGCTGGATGTCATTGCGGTCATCGATCCAAATGGTATCGTGTGCGCGTCCGGCACGGCAGAAAACAGTCTGCCCGAGGACACCCTCATCCATCTGGAGGACGGCGACCGCGTGATCTTAGCCGACGGTAAGGCGCCCGCCGGCATGGAGCGCTGTGCCTACGCTGCCGTCTATGACGTGACCGGTGAACACGTCATCGGCATGGTCGCTGCCGGTGTCTACCTGAGCGAGATTCACAGCCAGGTGTTCATCACGCTCGGTCAGTACCTCATTGTCGCCATCATCGCGCTCGCGGTCGGCATTTACCTCTCGCTGCGCTTCACTCAACACCTCAAAGGCGAACTGCTCGGCTTTGAGCCCAGCGACCTGACCGATCTGTTCTGCCAGCGCATGGATATTCTGGAAGCGCTTGAAGAGGGCGTGCTGGCAGTCGACACCAATGGACATATCATCTATATCAATGCCGCGGCGCAGGAAATGCTCCACCTGCAAGGACAAACCTGGCAGGATCGTCCGCTCGACGAGCTGTACAACGACACCGGACTGCTCGACGTCATCCGCACCGGCGAAGGCGCGTACAGCGTCAGCGTCGATGTTGGCCGACAGGTACATATTTTGTCCGACCGCATCCCGTTACGCCGCGGAAACGTCATCGAGGGCGCGGTCGCTATCTTCCGCAACCGCACCGAGGTCACCCGTCTGGCCGAAGATCTGACCGGTGTACGACACATTGTCGAGGCCATGCGCGCCCACATGCACGACTTTATGAACAAACTACATGTCATCTTGGGTCTGCTCGAACTGGGCGAAGCCGATAAGGCCGAGGAATATGTGTTGCACATCACCCAGTCCCGTTCCCAGTCCATCGGCTTTATCGCCGAGCGCATTGCCGACCCGTCGGTCGCTGCCCTGCTCATCGGCAAGATGAGCCACGCGTCCGAGCTTGGCATCGAGCTCAAACTCGACCCGGCCACCAAGGTGCACGCGCTCTGCTCCTACCTGAGCACCGACCTATACATCACCATCCTGGGCAATCTGATCGACAACGCATTCGACGCCTTCCGCGACGCGCCGACTTCGCTGTCCCGTGAGGTCACGGTCAGCATCCGTGAGGAAGAGCTCGGACTGATTTTGAGCGTAGACGACACCGGCCCGGGCATGAATCCCGAGGTACTGTCCCACATTTTCGAGCGCGGATACTCGACCAAGGGTAAAGAGCGCGGCACCGGCCTGTATCTGGTGCGCGAGGCCATCGAGTCGTGCGGCGGCACCATCCGCGTCGAGTCGGTGCCCATGGTCGGCACGACGTTCGTCGTCACCATCCCCAACCACACCCCGACACTGGAGGAACACACATGTACCAAGTTGTGATCGTTGAAGATGACCCCATGATTTCCATGCTCAACGCACGCTTCACCGAAAAGGACGGCCGATTCCATGTCATCCGTACCTTTGAAGCGGGCAATGCAGCCTGGGAGTACCTGCGCATTCATGCGGTCGATCTGGTCATTTTAGATGTCTACATGCCCCAGATGAGCGGTCTGGAGCTGCTGCACCGCATGCGTGCTGCCGGTGTCAGCGCAGAGGTCATTATGATTACCGCCGCAAACGACTCCGAGACCGTCGAATCGCTGCTGCGGCTGGGTGTTGCCGATTTTCTGGTTAAACCCTTCTCCTATGAGCGCTTCCGGCAGGCGCTTGACAACTTCTGCCGCCGGAAAGAGGCGCTGCGCGGCGGCTCAGTCAATCAGCAAAATCTCGATCGTCTGTTTGTCGATGCCGCTGATCCCATCGCAGCACCCAATCTGCCCGCGCCCAAGGGCATGCAGGCCAAAACACTCGAGCACATTCTGGAATTTCTGTCTCAAACTGACGAGCAGTACACCTGCGAGCAGATTTCCGAGCACGTCGGCCTGTCCACCGTCACCGTGCGCCGGTACGTCAATTACCTCGTCGAAATCGGCCGGGTACAGTCGGAAATCAATTACGGCACAGGCGGCCGTCCCAGCATTGTCTATCGCCGGATGTAACGCAAAGCATCCCGGTCGCCAAATCCCTCTGAGCATGCTCAGGGGGATTTTTGATACCCAAAAATCCCCCTGCGGTGTCACGCCATGATACAAATACATGGACATGGTATTGAATTTTTTTATGACAGACTAAGTATTAAGTATTGGACTTTCCGCTTCGATCTCTCTACAATAGAAATCGGCCATTGGCTGTGGATAGACCGTTTTTGTCGCACGAATGAGCTGTTTGAGCGCTGTACTGAGCGGATTATACTGATTCCAGATCAGATAAATGTACACGTCATCAAACTCCTGCACCGGAATGGCGCGATATGCGGCGCACTCCGGCAGCGTGCCGTGAAACACCAGCGTCCCTGCTGTCCCGTTTTGCACCAACTGACTGACGATGGCAATTTGGTTGGTGTGTAGCATGATATTGGGTGTTAATTTATTCTGCGCACAGGTTTTGAGTGTGTTTGTGGTCAAAAAAGATTCCTCTGTGGGCATGACCAGCGGTATAGAACACACCTCGCGCAGCGAAATCTGTTCCCGCTCGGCAAACGGGTGATCGGCTGCCACGTACAGGCAAATTCTGGTTCGCGCGAGCAGATAACCGCCAAATGCTGCCGAAACCGGCGTGTTGGTCGAGATCAGCGCCGCGTCCAGCTCTCCATCCAGTATCTTCTGCTGATTGGTCAGGCTGCCGATCTCTACAACGTCAATTTTAATCTGCGGTGACTGTCTGTGCAGCATGTGCATGATAGACGGGAAAAACAGCGTCGCACTGGCCGGCGGCAGACCGATACGGATAATCTGGTTGGATTGTCCCAGAAATTTCATGCGGCTGACAAAATAATCGCTCTGCTGTAACAGAAGATTGGCTTCTTCCAGGAATTTTCTGCCTTCCTCGGTCAGAACCAGTCCCTTATTCTGCCGCAGAAACAGGGTCAAACCGAATTCCTGTTCCAGCTCATGAATAACATGCGTCAAACCCGGCTGCGAAATATGCAGTTCTTCGGCAGCGCGAGTCAGGTTGTTATGCTTGCACACGACCTGAAAATACTTGAGTTGGGATAGTTTCACAGAGGTCAGCCTTCTTTCTGCATCGATTACTTTCTATTATAGCAGACCACAGGCTGTATGCACATAAAAATAAGGAGGACACAAGATGAAAGATTTATGGAAGCTGTACCGGGTGTTTTTCAGCATCGGGATTTGTACCTTTGGCGGCGGCTACGCCATGCTGTCGCTGCTCCAGCGCGTGATCGTGGAGAAATACCACTGGGCGAGCGAAGAGGAACTAATGGATTATTACGCCATCGGTCAGTGCACCCCCGGTATTATCGCGCTCAACACCTCGACCTTTATCGGCTACAAATACAAAAAATTGCCCGGTTCGATCGTGGCGACACTCGGATTTCTCAGTCCGTCGCTCATCATTATCGTGCTCATCGCAGCATTTCTGCAAAATTACGCCTCGTTTCCCTTGGTCAAGCATGCATTTGCCGGGGTTCGGATTTGCGTCTGCGCACTCATTCTTGATGCTGTGCTCAAGCTGGGCAAAAAATCCATCACCGACAAAATCGGCATCGCTATCTTCCTCATCATCTGCGCACTCGCCGTCTTTACCAACGTGTCCACCATCGCGCTGGTCGTTGTGTCCGGCATCGCAGGTTATGTGATCTACTATGTAAGGGGGCGTAAACAGGCATGATTTTATTGCAGCTCATGTTCGAATTCTGTAAAACCGGACTGTTTGCCGTGGGTGGCGGTCTGGCGACTCTGCCCTTTCTGTACGAAATGGCCGAAAAAACCGGTTGGTTCACCAATCAGGATATTTTGAACCTGATCGCGATTTCGGAGTCCACTCCGGGCGCAATTGGCATCAATATGTCCACTTATGTCGGTTTTCTGACCTCGGGTGTCCCCGGTGCAATCTGTGCGACCCTCGCGCTGGCCGCGCCCTCGGTCGTCATTATCGTGTTCATCGCCAAGTGCATGGAGCAGTTTAAAAACTCCCCCGTCGTCTCAGCTATTTTCCACGGATTGCGCCCCGCTTCCACCGGTCTGATCGTTGCTGCCGGTCTGAGTGTTGCACAGATGGCATTTTTAAAGAGCGACGCAAGCGGAAACATCCTGTCCGCCCTCAATCTCCCCGCCATTGGGCTGGCCGTCGTGCTCTTCGTTCTGCTCCGCAAATTCAAACTTCATCCCATCGCCTACATTAGAGCCGCTGCCGTGATTGGCTGCATTTTCCAGCTGTAAGCACAAAACCACACACAAACAAAAACCACCCGATTGGGTGGTTTTTGTTGTCCAGAATTGCTCACTGTGTCCGCTTCCGAAGAAAAGGGTGAGCAAATAAGTAACGAACTGCAACACTTATTCCCGATTCTCTATTACTTCTTCCTTATTCTTCCGTGCGGATGGATACCCGACTGCCGCCGCCCATTTTGTCCTTGGTCACGACCACCTGACGGGTGATTCTGGCCTTCAGCTCGGGTACATGGGAGATGATACCGACCAGGCGCTGCCCGTCCTCGCTCAGATCTTGCAGCGCGGCAAGCGCCTGCTGCAACGCGTCCTCGCTGAGCGTGCCAAAGCCCTCGTCGACAAACATGGTATCCAGCTTGATGCCGCCCGCCGATTCCTGAATCTCGTCCGAAAGTCCGAGCGCCAGCGACAGCGAAGCCATGAACGCTTCACCGCCCGACAGCGAGGCAACGTCTCGGCTGGTGCCATTATAGTGATCGATGACATTCATGTCCAAACCGCTCTGACTGCGCAGATTACCGGCTTCCTGTCTGCGTACAAGCTCGTACTGTCCGTCGGACATCACTCGGAATCGGATATTCGCGCGCTCGACCACCCGGTCAAAATAAGTTGCCTGTGCGTAAGTTTCCAGCATGATCTTTTCCTTGCCGGTCACCTCGCCGTTGGCTGTGTTGGCCAGACTGCGCACCATTTTGAGCTTTTCCTCAAGTGCAGACTGATCCTGTCCGATCTGTCGCAGCTGGGCGAGATTGTCCTGATTGACTGCCAATGCTGCGGCAAGTTCCTCATTTTCCGTCTGCAACCGCACCTTTCCCTGCTCGATTTTCTCGTATTCCGCTGTGATTTTTTCGCGGACAATTTCCGGCGAGGACGCTATCTGACCGGACAGCGTCTGAATCTGTCCATCGGTTTTGCTGATTTCCTGCTGCTTTTGTGTCAGTCGATCCTGTGCCTCAGCCAGCGCGCGCTCGATGGTCTGTTTCTCTCCTTCCATCTGCGCAATCGCCCGCTCTGCCGTTTGCGAATCGGGATAGCGCAATCCCTGTCGCAGTGTGGCAAGCTGGGCCTGTCGCTCGGCAAGCGCTGTCGTTCTGGATGCCTGCTCAACCTTGCATGCGCCGATCTCCTGCTCCAACGTGCGGCATGCCTGCTCACGCTGCGGAATCTCGGTCTCGAGATGCTGTTTTCGTTCGCACTCTGCGTGCTTTCGCTGCATGGCCTGCCGGCACTGTTCCGCATGCTGATTGACCAGCGCGGTCTGTTCGGTCAATCGCTCGGACAGTGCTTCCATCGGGCAGCCGTCCAGCAGTTTTTCTGCCAGCTCGCGCACGCTCTCCCGTGCAGTGTGCAAGCGCTCATTGCCCGACGTGACCGCGTCCCGCCTATCTTGCAGCTGCTTTTGCAGCGCTTGCTGCCGGGTCTCCTGCGCTTTAATCTGCTCAGTCAATGTGTCTCGGTGCTCTGCTGCCTCTTTGGCCTGCTGTACTGCCTGTTTGGCCTGCAAAAGCTCAGTTTCGAGTACATTTTGTGCCGCAGTCAGGCAATCTTCCAACGCATCGAACGGTTTTCCATCTAATAATTCCTGTGACAGGGCTTGCAGTTCCTCTTTGGCACGGTCGACCGTCGCCCGCACGGCGGACGCTGCCGCACTGGCCTCCCGCTCGGCCGTGAGCGCACGTTCCGCCTGCTGTTTGGCCTGCTCGAGCGCCTGCTCACTCGGCACTTCATCCGCTAAACTTGCAAGATGCGGATGTGTGGTCGCACCACACACCGGACACGGCATTCCCTCCGCCAAGTCTTTGGCGAGCAATCCCGCCTGTCCGCTCAAAAATGCACGATTGAGTGCGTTAAACGCATGCTGTTTTTGCTCATAGGCATCCCGTTTACATACAAAATTCTGCTGTGCGATGTGCAGTTTGTCCAGCAAAGCGATATAATCCTGGTGTTTGCGGCCAATCTGCTCGAGTTCAGCTTGTCTGCGCTGCAAGTGCTCCAGTGCACTCTGCCCTCTGACCAGCCGTTCCCCGGCATCCTGCACTTCAGCCAGTGCGGCACGGTCACGTGTCAGACGCTCGGTCAGTTCATCCCACGCCTGCTGCGCCTGTGCAAGCTGCTGCTCTGCCTGCTTTGTCTGTTCCTCAAGCGCTTGGCATCCGTTCCACTTTTCCTGCAAGGTGCGCAGGCTGTCCAGCCGCTGGGCAATCTGCTCACGCTCGTGCTCGAGCTGTTGCCACTCGGTCTGCACATTTTTGAGTGCATCAAGCTGCTTTTTGAGTTCTTCCAAGGTCTGGCTGTCAGTTTCCAGTGTTTTCTGCTTGCCTTCCAGCGTCTTTTGATCGGCTTGCAGCGCCTCCTGCTCACGCACAAGCTGTCCAGCCCGTGCGTCGATCTCCGCATAGCGCGGCAGCTGTTCCTGCTCCAGCGCGATCTGCTTGCCGAGCGCCTCGGCCCTGGGCATTTCATCCTGTGCCTGTCGAACGCGTTCATCCAAAGCTTCCAGCTGTTGCGCACTCTGCATTTTCTGCTCTTTCAGGTGCGCAAGCTCTCGGTTCCACTGTGCAATCTGCTCGGCTTTTTCGATGAGCGCTTCCAGCTCGCGCAAACGCTTGTCCAAAATGTCCTTCTGTTCTTTGCGTCCCTGCTGCTTGTCTGAATCGGTCTGGATGATCTGGGTAAGCAGCTCTATGGTCTGGCTCAAACTGCGCTGCTCTGCCCGGACGGCCTCCCACTCGAGCGCCATCGGGTGATCTTCCGCACAGCGCACGCTGCGCACGCACTGTTTGACCGCATTTTCTACGTTCCGATACCGGTCTGCCAGCTCTTTTGCGCGCTTGAACAGCAAACCTTGCAGTTGCTGGTAGCGCTCGGTCTGGAAGATATAGCGGAAAATCTCCCGGCGCTTATCGGTCTTGGCTTGCAGCAGTTCACGAAAGTCACCCTGCGCAATCATGGCAATCTGTGTGAATTGCTCATAATCCAGTCCCAAAATCGCCTGAATCTCATCGTTTACTTGCTTAATGCGTGTCAGTACCCGACCGTCCGGCATGGTCAGCTCGACACCAGCATTCTCCTGCGTCATTTTATCCCCACGCAGTGCGCGGCGCTCGTAAGTCGGGTTGCGGCGAATGGTGTACTGCTGGTCGCGATAGCAAAATACCAATTCCACATAGGTCGGGGTTTTGGGATCGGCGTACTTGGAGCGCAGCATGGTTGCATTGCGGTTGCGCCCGCTGGTCTCGCCGTACAGCGCAAAGGTGATTGCATCAAACAGCGTGGTCTTGCCCGCGCCGGTGTCGCCGGTAATCAGGTACAGACCGTTTTGCCCCAGCTTGTCCAGCTCCAATTCCGATTTTCCCGCGTACGGCCCAAAGGCCGACATGGTCAGCTTGATCGGTCTCATTGCTCTCCCTCCCAAATTTCCGCGATGAGCTCACGCATATATGCACGCTGCTCGTCGTTCATGGACTGTCCGTTCTGCGCCTCATACAATTCCTCAAACAATTCGATCGGCTGCGCTAGCGGCGCGCGTGCGCCCAATACCGAAGTCTGACTGCGCGTGCGCGTGTTGTCGTAGGCCATGTGCATGAGGTTGGGATACAGGGCACGCAGGCGGTTCATTGCATTCGGGACATCCTGTTCATCAGTCAAGATGATCTCGCAGTAGTCCTCGCATACCTCCTGCCGTGCCATCAGATCTTCAAACGTTCCACAGAACTGGCAGACATCCCGTTTGGGCTGCAAGGGAATGAGCTGTACGTTCACCGTACCCTTTTCGCCCAAGTCAACCAGCGTGACGCTCTTGTTCTGGTTGCGCTCGGAAATGGAATATTTGAGCGGTGAACCGGCATAGCGGATGCCATCGCCGCCCGCACGCTGTGCACCGTGCAGATGGCCGAGGGCGACATAGTCAAAGGGAGAAAATACGCTGGCATCCACCGCGTCCAGTCCACCGATTGCCAGCTCTTCCGAGCCGCTCAGCGCCGCGCCGGTGACAAACTGGTGAACGACCGCCACGTTTCTGCGGTTTGTGTCCAGTTTCAAACTGTCTACCACCGTGCGCATGGCATCGGTGTAGTCCTCAATCTTGGCATCCGGGAAAAAGGGACGCACATGCACCGGTTTGAGAAACGGAATCAGGTAAAACGCGACCTCTCCCGCCGCGTCTGTGAGTACGATGGGCTGTACCTCACCCTGATAGACTGGCGAGACGTGAATGCCGCTTGCCTCCATCAGCTGATTTCCAAAGGCGACGCGCTCGGCAGAATCATGATTGCCGCTGATGAGAAAAACGTCCAGTTTGCGTTTGGACAGCTGCACCAGAAAATGATCGAACAGGCTGACTGCTTCCTCAGGCGGAATGGTACGGTCGTACACATCCCCGGCGATCACAACCGCCTGCGGCGTATAGGTATCGATGATGGTCAAAATCTGTGACAGGATATATTTCTGATCGTCCAGCATGGAAAATCCATTCACCCGCTTGCCCAGATGCAGGTCAGCCAGATGCAAAAGACGCATAAAAATCCCTTCTTTCCAGGAAAATTTCCAGCAGAGTGCAGAAAAATTGCGCTCCGCGATTTGTTTCTATCCCTATCATAGCAAATCGCCCTGTGCCCTGTAAAGTCACAGGCGGGTATAAAAACAGGACAGCATGCTGTCCTGTTTTCATGTCACAAAAGTTTTTTCATACAGGTGGTCTCGCGCTCGATGAGGTGAACCGGGAACACAAACTGCTTGCCCCGCTTTTCCAGTCCTTTCGGGTCGCAGATGATCGAGATGGCCTTGCGCCCCATCTCCTCGATCGGCTGATGAATGGTGGTCAGCTCGGGTGAGATCAGCGAGGACAGATGCACGTCATCAAAACCGATGAGCTGAATCTGCTCGGGCACCGAAATATTGCGCTTGTGCAAAATCTTGTAAATCGAGATTGCAACGATGTCGTTGCAGGCAATGATGCCGTCTACATCGGGATAGGAGCTCAGCAGCTCCTCGGTGACCGCCATTCCGGCGTGAAAATCGTAGTCACACTCAATGGAATGCTGCTCGATGCCGTTGTCTTCGCAAAAATCGACATATCCCTGATAACGCGCCTGCGCAGTGAACAGCTGCTGTGGTCCCTTGATGCACACGATCTTGCGGCAGCCGCATTTGTGCAGGTGCTCGGCAGCCATCATGCCGCCCTGATAATAATTGCAGTAGATATAGGCGTTGACATCCTTCGTCCGAAACAGGGAGTCCAGGATAACGACCGGAATCTCACACTGTGACAGCTCGTGCTGCAATTCGCTGTTGTTGGACGCGATGATGATGCCGTCCGCGTTGGCCGAAATCAGCATCTGAATCGCCGAGCGCTCCCGGTCGAGGTCGTGCTCGACATTGCACAGCAGGATGCGAAATCCCAGCTCTTTCGCCGCTCGGTCGATCACGTCGGCCATCTGGGTAAAATACGGGTTCTGAATACTCGGGATGATGAATCCGATGGTCTTACTGGACTTTTTAAACAGCGTGCGCGCCACCTCATTGGGCACAAAATCGGTCTCACTGATCGCCCGCAGTACCTTTTCTCTTTTTTCCTCTGTCACGTTTGCCGTTCCGTTCATCACACGGGATACGGTTGCAGGCGATACGCCCGCAAGCTTAGCCACGTCACGAATGCTGGCCATATCACACCTCGCCATGGAATAACTCTTACACTAGCATTATAGCATCGGAATACAGGCACAACAAGGACAACTTTCTATACATTTTCACGCAAAAGACCGTTCTCTGCGAAGGCTCCGACCGTCCTCTTCCCTCTGCTCTCCTCTTCTGTGCAAAACACCTAGTTTATCGTATATGCTGCTCGGTTTTTGTTAATTTTTTAACTTATTTTTGTCTAAAATATCCTTGTCTAAAATTGCCAATAACCGCCTTTCCAATCTGGCGGAAACGTAGAAATGTAAATCAACCTGTTGACTTTTTATCGGGTCAAGCGTATGATGAACTCACTTGAAACGGGTTTCAAAGAAACTTTTACGGCGTATTGAAATCTCACAGGGAAAAGGAGAGATCACAAACATGAAAAGAAACGGCATTCTCAACAGCGATGTTTCCCGTGTTCTGTCGTACATGGGACACACCGACCAAATCGCGATCGGCGACTGCGGCCTGCCCATTCCCGACAGCACCGAACGCATCGACCTCGCACTCGCATTCGGAGAACCACCCTTCATCCGCGTGCTCGAGCTTGTCTTACAGGACATGAAAGTGGAAAAGATCATCCTCGCCGAGGAAATCACCGACCAGAACCCCGACATGCTCGCAAAAATCCAGGCTCTTTTCAAGGGACAGAAGGTTGACGTTGAGTTTGTGCCCCACACCGCGTTCAAGGCAAAGACCGCGGACTGCAAGGCTGTCATCCGCACCGGCGAGACCACACCCTACGCCAACATCATTTTACAGTCGGGCTGCATTTTTGCCGATTGAAAGAGAGGGATACCATGCATATCGAAATGAAGGGGATCAACAAGGCATTCACCTCCAATCAGGTGCTGAAAAACGCCGGTTTCTTCCTCAAAGATGGCGAAGTTCACGCCCTGATGGGCGAAAACGGTGCAGGTAAATCCACCCTGATGAAGATCCTGACCGGTGTTTACCAGTATGACAGCGGCACCATTTTGGTCGACGGCAAGGAGGTTCGCTACAAGAACCCGCAGGAAGCCGAAAAGGCCGGTATCGTGTTCATCTATCAGGAACTCAACGTTCTCTTTGATCTGACGGTTGAGGAAAACCTGTTCATGGGCAAGGAGATTGCCAACAAGTTCGGTGTCTGCGACCGCAAGGCTATGCGCAAGAAGGCGCAGGAAATCATGGACAAGATGGGCGTACATATCCCGGTCGGCGCGGTCATGTCCGAGCTGAGTGTCGGCCAGCAGCAGATGGTCGAAATCTGTAAAGCACTGATGGTCGATGCCAAGGTACTCATCATGGACGAACCGACCGCAGCACTCACCCAGAGCGAGACCGAAGTGCTCTTCGAGGTCATGAAGTCGCTCAAGGCCAAGGGTGTATCCATCGTGTACATCTCGCACCGCATGGAGGAAATCTTTGCACTGTGCGACCGCATCACCATCCTGCGCGACGGTGAGTACATCGATACCCGCTACATCAAAGACATCACGATGGACGATGTCGTTCAGATGATGATCGGCCGTACCATCGGCGAGCGCTTCCCGCAGCGTCACCTGACCATCGGTGGTGAAGTGCTCCGCGTAGAAAATCTGTCTCACAAATCGCTCTTCCACGGCGTCAATTTCTCGGTACATGCCGGTGAGGTACTGGGCGTCAGCGGTCTGATGGGTGCCGGACGCACCGAGATCATGCAGGCCATCTTCGGCAATCTGCCGGTTGTGGAAGGTAAAATCTTCATCGACGGTGCCGAGGTCAAGATTCACAACACCCGCGACGCCATTCACGCGGGCATCGGTTTCATCACCGAAGACCGCAAGACCGAAGGTCTGCTGCTCGACAAGAGCATCGCGCAGAACATCGAACTTGCAAACCTCGACCGTGTGTCCAATCGCGGTGTGATCTCGAACGCCAAGCGCAATACACTGGTCAAGCAGGGCATCGAAGAGTTCCGTATCCGCTGCTTTAACGCCGATCAGGAATGTGGCAGCCTCAGCGGCGGCAACCAGCAAAAGGTCGTTATCGCAAAGTGGGTGTACAAGCAGCCCAAAATCCTCATTCTCGACGAGCCCACCCGCGGTGTGGATATCGGTGCAAAGAAAGAGATTTACAACATCATAAACCAGCTCGCGGCGCAGGGTGTGGCCATCATTCTGGTCTCCTCCGAGCTGCCCGAGGTGCTGGGTATGAGCGACCGCATCATGGTCGTATGCGAGGGACGCGTCACGGGCATCGTGAACGCGGCCGAAGCCGATCAGGCAAAGATTATGACATTAGCGACTGGGGGTAACATCGCATGAATCAGAAAAGTAAAAAATTAAACGCCATCGTTAGCGAATATGGCGCGTTTATTGCACTGGCGGCACTTGTGATCATTTTAAGCCTCATCAGCGCCGAGTTCCGTCAGCCCAGCAACCTCTTGAACCTGCTCCGTCAGGCATCGTTTAACGGACTGATCGCGGTCGGTATGACCTGCGTCATCCTGTCGGACGGCATCGATCTGTCGGTCGGCTCGACCTTCGCACTCAGCGCCGTCGTCTGTGCCGAGCTGCTCATGGCCGGCTTCCCCGCTTTTGCCTCCATCATCATCGCACTCATCGTCGGCACGCTGCTCGGTGCAATCAGCGGTCTGCTGGTCACCAAGGGCAGATTGCAGCCGTTCATCGCAACCCTCATCACCATGACCGCTTACCGTGGTCTTGCCATGATTATCACCGACGGCAAGCCGATTTCCCGTCTGGCTGCCAACATCAGCAGCGAAAGCGGTGCATTTCTGTTCAAGCTCATCGGTAAGGGCAACATCGCTTCCAGCTTCAACCCCGACCTCAAGATCCCGATTCCGGCGATCATTCTGGTTCTGGTCTTCGCGATCTTCTATTTCATCCTCAATCGCACCTGCTTCGGCCGCCGTATCTACGCAACCGGCAGCAATGAAAAATGTGCAACGCTGGTCGGTGTCAATACCACTCGCGTGCGAATTATGGTATACTCTATTTCGGGATTCCTCGCCGCATTGGCAGGCCTCATCATGATCTCTCGTGTCGACTCCGCACAGCCGACGCTGGGCGACGGCTATGAACTGGATGCAATCGCAGCGGTTGCTCTGGGCGGCACCAGCATGAGCGGCGGCCGCGGTAAGATCATCGGCACGGTTGCCGGTGTCCTGATTATCGCAGTGCTCAACAACGGTCTGAATATTCTGGAAGTCACGTCGTACTATCAGGATGTCATCAAGGCAATCGTCATTCTGGTAGCCGTACTGTCCGACAGCAAGAGATGAGAAGAGGGATTTACCAATGAAAAAATTTATTGCGTTCGTATTAAGTGCACTGACCGTGTTCACCTTGAGCGGCTGTATGGTCACCATTGACGGTGAAGGCTCGGGTTCTTCGGCCAGTGAAAAGAGCGGTGCGATCGGTCTTTCGATCTCCACCCAGAACAACCCGTTCTTTGTCACCCTAGCCGAGGGCGCGGAAAAGGCTGCACAGGATCTGGGCGTTTCGCTGACCGTCGTAGACGCAGGCGATGACGTCACCAAGCAGGTCAGCGACATTGAAGACCTGGTTTCCAAGAACATCAGCGTGCTGATCGTCAACCCGGTTGACTCGGATGCGGTCACCGGTGCCGTGCAGGCTGCCATGGATCAGGGCGTCAAGGTCATCTCGGTTGACCGCGCGGTCAACGGCGTTGACATTGACTGCCAGATCGCGTCCGACAACGTCGCCGGCGCTGAACTCGCAACCCAGTACATCGTCGATACCCTGGGCGAGGGCGTCGAGGTCGCGGAGCTCCAGGGCACCCCGGGTGCATCGGCTGCCATCGACCGCGGTGAAGGCTTCCACAACATCGCAGATGAAAAGCTGAACGTCGTCGCCAGCCAGACCGCAAACTTCGACCGCACCGAGGGTATGACGGTCATGGAGAACATGCTCCAGTCCAATGGCAACATCAAGGCGGTCTTTGCAGCGAATGATGAGATGGCGCTCGGTGCTGTCGAGGCTGTCGCAGGCGCTGGCAAGGACATTCTGGTGGTCGGCTTCGACGCAACCGATGACGCGATCGCTGCCATCAAGGCCGGACGCATGGGCGCTACCATCGCACAGCAGCCCGATCTGATCGGTCAGACCGCTGTTGAGAACGCAGTCAAGCTCATTAACGGCGAGACCATCGAAAAATCCATTCCCGTCGAGGTAACTCTGATTACCAAGGACAACGCATAAGGAGTGTCTTATGAAAGTACTCAACATCGGTTCCATGAACCTCGATCATGTGTACACGGTCGATCATATCGTCGAACCCGGTGAAACCCAGTCCTCCACCCAATTACAGCTGTTTTTGGGTGGAAAGGGTATGAACCAGTCGGTCGCACTGGCAAAAGCCGGTGTGGAAGTCTACCAGGGCGGTATGATCGGTGCGGACGGCGGCGTATTTCTGGACGCTTGCCGGGAGTACGGCATTCATGCCGACTATATCCGCACGGTCGATGCACGCACCGGTCATGCAATCATCCAGATCGACAAAAACGCACAAAACTGCATTCTGCTCTACGGCGGTGCCAATCAGGCACTGACCGAGGCCTATGTTGATGAAGTCATCAGCCAGTTTGACTCGGGTGATATCCTGCTGCTGCAAAACGAGGTCAATCTGCTGCCCTACATCGTCGACCGCGGCTATGCACAAGGTATGAAGATCGTACTCAACCCTTCCCCCTTCGACGACAAGCTCAAAGCGGTTGATATGACCAAGATTTCCCTGTTCCTGCTTAATGAAATCGAGGGCTACCAGCTGACCGGCTGCCGCGAGCCCGACGCGATCATTGACAGCATCCGTGAGCGTTTCCCGCACGCAGCCGTCGTGCTGACACTGGGTTCGGACGGCGCGGTCTATGCCGACCAGTCCTGCAAGCATTTCCAGCCCATCTTCCCGGTCAAGGCTGTGGACACCACCGCTGCTGGCGACACGTTTACCGGCTATTTCATCGCCGGTCTTGCACAGGGCATGGAAATCCCCGACATTTTGCGCATGAGCGCAAAGGCTTCTTCCATCGCGGTATCCCGTGCCGGTGCGGTCCCCTCCATTCCCTATCGGAATGAAGTGATCGCATCGCTTGAAGCATAAAATTTCCCCTACTACTCCAAAAAAGACGACTGACCTCGCGGTCAGCCGTCTTTTTTATATTGGGAAGTAATCCTATGATATGTGCGTTAGTTTACGACCTCGATTTTAAGATCAGAGGTCATGCGCAGCGTCAGCGTATCCTTACCGCTGGTCAGAACAATGGTGTTGTCCTTTCCGTCCTGGAACGCTTTGGCACCCAGATAAATCGTTCGTTTTTCCGAGTATACATTATATTCGGTGTCATGGTAAACGCTGCTTGCATACTCTGTCGAAGTATACGAGGTCTCGTTGACCTGTACGCCGGTCACCGTGCGCATCCAGTCTGCAACCGCCTGCTTCGGGAATGACTTATAGCTCAGCTTATAATATCCGTACATCTTTTCCACTGTCGGCATCTGCGCACGCGCGTCAAAGTCGTCGCTCGGTGCTTCCTCGGATACCGTGACCGTAAAGGTCAGAGGCTTGAATCCACCGACCTGCGCGATGGTCACCGTGTTCTCTCCGGTCTGGAAGCCGTCCGCAGTCAGCTCCAGCAGTCCATCCTGTACCGCAAAGCTGTGCTTGCCCGACAGGATCTTCTGATGCTGGTAGGTCTTGGTGTCGTCGCCATGCTGCACGGTTACCTTGGTATACGCACCGATCGCATTCAGATAATCCTGTGCGTCTCCGTTTAGGTGAATGCGATAGTGGTCGGGCTTTGCCGTATCGGTCACACGCTGTGCACTATCAAATGCCGGCGCTTCCTTGCCCTCAGGCATGGTCTCCTCCCGCGTCATCACGGCATAGCCGCTGGATGCATCTACCAGCATGCGCACCGGTGCATAGCCTTCCAGCGTAATCAGAATCTCGTTCTGCTCCTTGCTGAATGCGCTCGAGCTGAGATAGAGTACAGGCTGATTTTCCGTTCTGACATTCCAGCAAAACATATTGTCACGCAGGGTGTCCGACTCCGTCTGTTCCAGATATCGGGTTCCGTTGACCGCAATCTGATACTTTTTCAGTCTCCATTTGCCGTTTTCCTCGTTCAGCGTCAGCTGATAGGTTCCTTCCGGTGCAGTGCGCGTACCGCTGACCTTAGAAATACCCAGCGCGGGCAATTCACCGCTCAGTTCCACCTTGGTCGAACGCATGCCGTAATACTTGGCAGTCACCTGAACGGTGTAAGTTCCGTTTTGTGTAAACGCACCCGGCAGAATGCCAATCGTCGTGTTGTCGTTGACCGTGTACCAGTCGTTGCTGGAATCGCCGCCCTGATCCTTGGTCAGCAGCTGGGTCGTCACACCCTTGGGATCGATGATCTCAACCTTTTGCAGGTGCTTCATAAAGTCACCCTGGGTGTTTGTGAGTCGGACAAAGACCGCCTCATCATGTCCAAACGTCGGCTTCTTGGCTTCCAGCTGGACATTCTGTTCCAGATTCTTGCCATAAACGATATTAAGGTAGGTTCTGCGGTAGCCATCGGCATCCAGCGTAATGCGCTTGGGACCAAAATCGAAGTCCGCCAGCGAGCGACCATAAACGGTCAGGCGATCGTCTTCGATCTTGTAGTCTCTGCCCTCTTCCAAACGCGGGAACTGATGACCATCGACCATAATCCCCGTGATTGCCTTGAGATAGGTCGAATCGTCGCACGACAGAATCATATCTTCGCCTTCGGGGACGAGCTGGTCAGGTCGTTTCTGTCCCTTTGCGTCGATCAGTTCCATGGTCGGCGCCAGTTTGCCCAGATAAACGCCGCCCATCTGGGTTTCACCAAGCAGACCGTCTTCCAGCACTTCCTTGATGGCATACGGATTGCCGCCGCTGAGTTTTCCGTGCTTTGCATACTCCTCAAAAGTCAGATACTCGCCGTTTTTCTTGGCACGCTGCACGGCATCCATATAATCCATCCAGTCGTATCCATGCCGTCTGTCTGCATCATACACTGCATCCCACTTATTCTTCATCAGAAAACTCCAGCGTCTGTTGATGCTGTTGCTCTCCGGCGTGCGCAGTCCCAGCTTGCCGAGAATCTGCGCATTGCTCAGCAGGTCTTCATTAAAAATAATGTTTGCCGGCATGACCATGCTGCCTTCGCCGCCGCTGCCGCTGCCGCCGCCCGTCGCGTGGCTGACTGCGTCAACACGCACCGGCTTGGGCTTGGGCTTTGCTGTAGGTGTTCGGTCTACAGTGTATCCCGGAATGGGCTGTCCCTTTTCCATCTCGAACGTGCACGACATATCCTTAAAACCGGTCGAATGCACGGTCAGGGTATAGGTGCCGAGCTGTGTAAACAGCGCTTCCTTCTCATTATCATTATATAATACAAACAGATTGCCGATCAGATACCAGTCCTTAATGATGGTCAGCGACTTGGTCGTGCCGTCCGGGTAGGTCAGCTCAGCAGCGTAGGCCGGCATAAGCACGCCATAGGTCATATCGGACACATCAAAAAACGCCTTGGGCTCGGTCGTCCAAACCGGGTCAAGCTGCGGGGTGATGGTCGGCGCCTTGTCGTTTACGACATGAATGGGAATCAGTGCGGTCTCCTTGCCCTCGGCACGAACGCGCACGTAATACCGTCCATTGGAATAAAAATTGGTCTGTCCGAGCGGGATGGTCAGTTTGGCAACCGTATGCTGTCCGTCGTCCGATTTGACACCGATCTCAAACGAGCAGCCCAGCGCAGCATTGACCGTGCGCTTGTTTTCATCGAACGATACCAGCTGCACGCTGCTGCTGTCATCGGTGCGGATGGCATCGACCCATGCCCGGTCGCGCTCGCTCTCGTAGCTGAGCTGGATCTCGACCTGTCCGCTGACCCCGTATCCACCGCCGCCGGTCTCGGAAATCACGGCATCAGGCGCGAAATACGCCGGAACACCGCTGTCCTGCTGGTCACCCGGCAGGGCAAACGTGGTCTTCTCCGGTGTGACACGAATGCTTCCGTTTTTATCGTAATTGGTCAGATGGTAGTCCCAGACGTACAGCGAATCATGACCCATAAGATCAGCCGGCGCGGCCATGGCCGATGTACTGACGACCGACAGGACCAGCGCCATCGATGCCGCTGCACGACCGAATTTCTTGCAATTCATGGTCTTTTCCCCTCCTTACTTCTTCTTTCCGAGCGGCTCAACCGGTACGGTCTGACGACTGCCGTCCGCCTTGCGGGTGACGGTCACCGTGTGTGCATCGTTGAGCTTCCAGCCGTTCATCGGCTCCCATTTCACAATCCGTCCGCTGTGGTCAACGTATCGCAGATCGCGCTCGTTGATCGCCTGACCGTCGATTTCCACCGTGTACTCGGTCACCTTGGTGTTCTCAGCAAAGGTAATCACCACGTACTGTGCATACTTGAGGTCGATCAGATTTGCCGCGAGTTTGAGGTCGGCTTCCGGTTTACCAGACGGATTTTCGGACGGTTTGGTCTGGTCGGGCGTACCGCTGGGTGTGTCAGACGAACTGCCGGACGCAGAGGAATCCCGTTTCATCGAACGATGTACCGTGCCCGAGCCCGGCTTATCGCTCTTAGGCATCTCGCCCTCTTCCAGCTTGATATCGCTCACTGCCGCATCCGTGCCGTCGGCACTGATCTTGGCCTTCTGTCCGGCCTTGACCATCTGACCGCCTGCCTTGACGCCGCTGGTACCGCTTGCCGCGGTGACCTCGGTATTGGGCGTTGTCACCGTCACGTCATTTGCATCTGCCTGCACGGTCTTGACCGTACCCTTGCCGCTGATCTCGACCTGTGCACCGTTGACTGCAATCGATTCCACTTGTGCACCGCTTTCGACTGTGATCTGGCTGCCCTTGGCCTGTTCATCGACCGTAATCGTACCGATCTTGCCGCTTCGGATGTCTACCTTTGCCGAGCTGGTCAAATGGACCTCGGCAATGTCACCGTCAACAATCAGATCGCTGGATGCATCTACCTTGTCGAGTGCGCTGTCTTTGGTCTCCAAGCGGGTCGCCGTGTTGGGATTTTTCAGCACAACGCTGCCCTTGATCTTGGTTTCAATCAGATGAATCGAGTCCGCACCACCACCGCGCACGATCAGACGACCGTCCACGGTCATTTTTTCCAATGTTGCGTCTCCGGTGCCAATGCCGTCAGCCAGCACCAAATCACCGCTCACCGTCATGCCCTGCAGGGTCGCACCCGATGCACGCACGACAAGATTGCCCTGTGCAGCCTGCGTGACCGTCTGCGGTGCATCAATATACATACCGACCAGGTTGCACATGACCTGTGCAAATTCTGCGCGGGTGATACCACTCTGGGGATTCAATTTGCCCTGTGCACCGCCCACATATCCGCCTTCCACCAGCGCTGCGACCGCGCCCTTTGCCCAGTCCGAAACCTGATCGCCGTCGGTAAAGCCGTTCAATGCCGTACTTTTACCGTCTTGCAGCGCAAAGGCGCGGGCAAGCACCGTAAATGCCTGCTCGCGTGTAATTTCACGGTCGGGAAGCAATTTGCCGTCCCCTCCCCGGAAGGTTCCCATCTGCACCGCTTTGGCCAGTTCGGTATGATACCACGCCTGCGGGCTGACATCCTGATACCCGTCTAACTTTGCCTGCTCGGTCGCACCAAAGGCACGATTCATGATGGCAGCCATCTCTGCACGGGTCAATTTTCCGCTCGGATTGATCTTACCATTCGCGCCCGACAGCAAGCCGTCGTTTACCGCGCGTGTCAGTGCTGCTGCCGACCAATCGGTCGGAAAATCCGAGAATTCTGCCGCTGCTGCCTGTGTTTGCAGTACCAGCGCTGCGGCAAAGACTGCCGCAATCAAATTCTTCTGCTTCAAAAATCTTCCTCCTTCAAATCTCGAGTTAGTTTCAACTAACCGCCATAGAGAGGTTCCCTCTTTTATCGGTCGACCGTGCGTTCTCTCGGTTAGTTTAAGCTAACTCTTTTCTTAATCAGGAGTATATCACCGCTTCCAGATCTTGTCAATTGCATTTTTGTCACATTCTCACCTTTATATGGCTGATATGCGTAAAAATTCGCTGTTTTTGTCACGAAATACTGATCTTTCATAGACACGATATCTGCTCGTAATTGCCCCAAAGTCCCTTGTGAAATCGAAATCATAATTTCAGTAAAATTTCATGTAAAATTTTGCCTACCGTACTTGTTTCCGACAGGATTTTCTTTCCGTTTCATGTATGATTATGACATGTGACAAAAAATCCCCATGCTGCTTTTCTCACAGCACGGGGATTGTAAAAACGCATTATCAGGATTTTAATATATACTTTTTGAAATAACAGGCTTTTATCATCAGTCATCCTGCATCTCGATCATATCGTCGGAAGCCGAGCCAACCGGAGGTGCAGCCGTGCTCGCACGGACAACCAGCGTCGGCGGAACGATTAATTTCACCGGAATATCTCTCAAATATCCCGTGCTGCTCGACCGCTCGGTCAGCAGATGTACCGCAATGCTGCTCATCTCCTGTACACGGGTGGAAATGGAGGTCAGCGGCGGTTCCATGAGCTCGGACAGCGGGGTGTCGTTAAAGGAAATGATCGACACATCCTGCGGAATGGACAGGCCTGCTGCCTTGAGCGCACGTACGGTACCGATTGCATTTTCTTCGTTTGCCGTCAGGAAAGCGGTTGGCAGCGGTTTACCCTGACGCAGGTGCTCAGTTACCGCACGCTCTGTGAGTGCTGCATTGGTAGGTACATCGATGAGGAAACTGCTGTCATAGTCATTGCGCGCACTCATAAAGTGAATGAACAGCTGACGGCGCACCTCGGGTGCGGGCTGTTTCCAGTCATCCAGTTTATCTGCCGGGCCGACAAAGCCAATCTGGCGATGTCCCAGCGAAAACAGGTGATCGAGTGCGTGCTCGATGCCCAAACGGTAGTTGATGACCACCGAATCGCTGCGCGCTTCATCGGGCGAGGAATCCACAAAAACCAGCGTATCACTCAGCTGATGCAGCGCTTCAATCTGCGTTCTGGTAAAAATTCCGATGGCAATGATGCCGTTGAGCGGCAGCGGATAGGGACAGGTAAAACTCTCTCCGTCCCGCAGAAGCGGAATCAAGTCGATCTTCTGCTCCATGCACTCCTGTGCCACGAAATTTTTCAAATACAGATAAAACGGGTCTTCCAGCTGTTCTGCCGGCGTGAGCATCTCAGCCACGCCAAAACGCAGCACCGCGCTCACTTTGCCCTTATTGTGCTTCTTATATCCCAACGCGCCGGCGGCTTCCAAGACACGGCGGCGCGTATCTTCGCTGGCTACCATGGTGGGGTCATTATTGAGGATACGCGATATGGTCGCAATAGAAAGATTTGTATAGGCTGCAAGCTCTTTGAGAGTCGCCATCGTCAGCACCGCCTTTTTAATCAATTACACTGTTATCGAATTTTACCAAGTAAATTCTATTACCCATTTTAATCTGAACTACACCCGAAAATCAAGTAAAAATTTGCTCGAAAACACAGGAATTTATCCATCTTTTTGCTGTAACGTCAAATTCATTAGTTATAAATTGTAGGATTCAGCAAATGCCTTGTGCAATTTTCCCAAAGGCACAGATAGGAAATTGTGAGAGGAACTAAAAATTTAGTAAAAACACATTCTACGCTTGCCATCCCGTCTTTCCTAGTGCTACAATGGAAACACAAAGAACAGACCGCCTGAGTAAAGAGACGGACTGCTCGGAGAAAAGAAAGAAGAGTAAAAGTGAAAAGGAGCGAATTTATCATGAAACGATTTTTTGCGCTGATGCTGTCCGCAGCAATGTGTCTTTCCCTCGCAGCTTGCGGTGGAAACCAGGCCGCTGACACCTCCACCTCGGGTGACACCCAGACCGCTGAGTCCACGGGCGAGAAGCTCAAGGTTGGCGTTTGCATCTACAAGTTCGACGACGCATTCATGACCACCTACCGTAACGCCCTGCAGGCTCAGCTGGAGGAAAAGGGTTATGAGGTTACCGTAGTAGACGGCAACAACGACCAGGCTAAGCAGACCGAGCAGATCAACACCTTCATCACCCAGGGCGTTGACGCGCTGATCATCAACCCGGTTATGACCTCCGCTGCTGACAGCATCATCGCATCTGTTAAGCAGGCTGATATCCCGACCGTCATCATCAACCGTGAGCCCACCGCTGACCAGATGGCAGCTTACGAGAAGCTCGTTTACGTCGGCTGTGACGCTGCTCAGTCCGGTACCTTCCAGGGCGAGCTGATTCTCGAGACCGAGAACAAGGGCGACATCAACGGCGACGGCAAGATCTCCTACATCATGATTCAGGGCGACCCCGAGAACATCGATGCCAAGCTGCGTACCGAGTACTCCGTTAAGGCTCTGACCGACGCTGGCATGACCGTTGAGCAGCTCGACCTGCAGCGCGGCGACTGGGACCGCAACAAGGGCCAGGAAATTGCTCAGAACGACCTTGCTAAGTTCGGCGATCAGATCGAAGTCGTATTCTGCAACAATGACGACATGGCAATCGGTGCTCTGCAGGCAATCCAGGCAGCAGGCCGCACTGTAAACGAAGACATCTACCTGGTAGGCGTTGACGCACTGGACGCTGCTCTGAACGAAGTTGTTGCTGGCAACATGACCGGTACCGTTCTGAACGATGCAAACGGCCAGGCTACTCAGGCTGTTGCTTCCATGGAAGACCTCCTCGGTGGCAAGACCTTTGCAGCTGGCGAGCAGTCCATCTACGTTGACTACGTCAAGGTAACCCCCGAGAACGCTCAGGAATACATCAAGTAATGTTCTGAACTTTCTTCTCTTCATAGCAATCCGAACGAGGTGCGTGTGCTTAGCGCACGTACCTCGTTTTCTTTATCCCTTGCTGTTCTAACAAATGCAGCCTTACCGAATAAATAAGCCAGTAAAGCTGTATTTTTTAAAACAGGAATGTTTTGAGGATCTTCCATAGAAAGGGGTCGGCCAAGTGTCGGAATATCGTTTGGAAATGCGGGGCGTGGTAAAAATGTTCCCCGGCGTCAAAGCACTCAATCACGCTCAACTGAAGCTGCGTCCCGGTACGGTTCATGCGCTGATGGGCGAAAACGGTGCCGGAAAATCCACACTGATGAAATGCATGTTCGGCATTTATCACATGGACGAGGGCGAAGTTTATTATGAGGGGGAAAAGGTGCAGATCAAGGGCCCGCTCGATGCACTGCATCGCGGCATCGCCATGGTGCACCAGGAGCTTCAGCCCATTCCCGAGCGCAGCGTCGGTGAGAACATCTACACCGGTCGCTTCCCGCTCAAGAAGTTCGGTCCGTTTTCGTTCATCGATCATCAGAAGATGTACGAGGACGCAGCCGCTGTACTGAAGGAAGTCCATCTTCCCTACGATCCCAAGACCAAGCTGGGTACGCTGAGTGTTTCTCAGATGCAGCTGGTTGAGATCGCAAAGGCAGTCTCGGCAGACTGCAAGGTGCTCATCCTGGACGAGCCGACTTCCTCGCTGACGGCTGCCGAAGTCGAAGCGCTGTTCACCATCGTAGACGAGCTGCGTGACCGCGGTGTCTCCATCGTCTACATCAGCCATAAGATGGACGAGATTCTGCGCATCTCGGACGAAGTCACCATCATGCGTGACGGTCAGTACATCGGTACCTGGGCAGCAAAGGAGCTGACCACCGATATGATTATCACCAAGATGGTTGGTCGAGAGCTCAGCAATCTGTATCCCCATCGCGACAATCACCCCGGTGAAGTCGTATTTGAAGTCAATGACTTCACTTCCATCAATCCCAAGAGCTTCCGCAACGTCTCCTTCAACGTCCGCAAGGGCGAGATTCTGGGCGTTGCCGGTCTGGTCGGTGCACAGCGTACCGAGCTGATGGAAGGCCTGTTCGGTCTGCGCTGCCACAGCAAGGGCACGGTCAAGTATAAAGGGAAAGAGCTCAAGATCAATCGGCCTGCCGATGCGATCAAGAGCGGTATCGCACTGCTGACCGAGGATCGACGCGCGACCGGTATCATGGGCGTGCTGTCCATCGCAGATAACGTATCCATCGCTTCGCTCAATAAGTACTTGATCGGCGGCTGCCTGCTGGACGACCAAAAGATCGAAAAGCTGGTACAGGATAACGTTGCAAAGCTGTCCATCAAAACTCCTTCTTCCAAGACACTGATTCAGACGCTGTCCGGCGGTAACCAGCAGAAGGTTCTGATCAGCCGCTGGCTGGCAAATGATCCGGATATCTTCATTCTGGACGAACCCACCCGCGGTATCGACGTCGGTGCAAAATACGAAATCTACTGCATTATCGCCGATCTGGCGAAACAGGGCAAGAGCATCATCCTGATCTCGTCCGAGATGAGTGAGCTGATGGGCATGTCCGACCGCATTATGGTTATGTGTGACGGTCGCTGCACCGGTGTTCTCGATGGCAAGGAAGCCAATCAGGAGAACATCATGGAACTGGCAACCCGTTTTGAGTAAGTAGGAGGAAAAAGAAATATGGCTAATCTCTCTGCACAGAAAGGCAAAATCAACGCCAAAAGCGTCAAGCAATTTGCCTCAAACAACGCGATTATTATTCTGATCGCTCTGCTCGCACTCTTCGTTGGTCTGACCACACAGAACTTCTTCACGGGCAGCAACGGCAAAAACCTGCTCATCAACGTCGCGCCCCGATTCATCATCGCCTGCGGCGTATCTGGATGCCTCATCACCAAGGGTACCGACCTGTCGGCCGGCCGTATGGTTGGTCTGTCCGCCTGCCTGTCCGCTATGCTGCTGCAGGACGTTACCTACACCGCACGCATGCTGCCCTGGCTGCCTGACATGCCGGTCGCTGTTGCACTGATCATCGTTCTGCTGATCGTTGCTTTCTTCGGCGCGATCAACGGCTGCGTTATCGCATTCCTGAAGGTTCCCCCGTTCATCGCTACCTTGGGTATGCAGACCATCGTTTACGGTCTGTGCTCGGTTATCACCAACAACCAGCCTCTCGGCGGCTTCAAGCAGAGCTACTCTCAGATCGCTTTCGGCAGCCTGGGTCCCATCCCCTACCTGCCCATCATCGCCCTGCTCGTCGGCATTTACATGTGGGTTCTGTTCAACAAGACCCGTCATGGTAAGTACATGTACGCAATCGGCGGCAACGAGAATGCAGCCGAAGTCGCAGGCGTTAACGTTTCTGCCGCTCTGATCCGCATTTACATCCTCGCAGCTGTTCTGTACGGCCTCGGCGGTTTCCTGCTGGGCGCAAAGGCAGGCGGCGCTTCAACCGCAACCGGCTTCGGCTATGAGCTGGAAGCAATCGCAGCTTGTACGATCGGCGGCGTTTCCACCAACGGTGGTGTCGGCCGTGTTTCCGGTGTTCTGATCGGTGTTCTGGTATTTGAGACCCTGAAGATCTGCTTGCAGTTCATGGGTGTCGATCCGGCAATCACCTACATCGTACAGGGCTTCGTTATCATCCTTGCAGTCGCTCTCGACCTGCGCAAGTACCTCGGCAAAAAGTGATTTTGCACTCCCCAATAGATTACCGGCAGCTGGAAAACAGCTGCCGGTACTTTTTTATGTCCTCTTGTGTCTGCTGCATGCACGCGGCAGATTTTTTCATTTTCCTGACCTTCCGAGCATCTTCAATGCCCTGTTTACAGGCAGTCTTTCCCCTGTGATCTGCCCTGTCACAGCCGGTCTGTGAGCCGTTCTGTGCTGCATTTGGTACGCCTGATGTTTAACTTACCCCTACTGGGCAAAGCCCTCTCCTGCCCGTTCTCAGACCGTTTTATCATGCAGTAACGCAGCCATTTCCTTACTCTGTCTGCCGCTCAGAGATACCCTCAGAGCCATTCCAGCGTGTCAGACATATGGGAAATCCCCTTCCATATTCCAAGCACTCACAGCGCAGCTGTGCAGTCCGTACGACTGCCCAATTTTTGCATAAAAAAGGTACAGCACAGAGCTTTTACACTCTGTGCTGTACCTCATGTGAAGGAAAAAGAAGAGCAGTGATTCTGATTTACCTCAGCGGTCGACAGAATACTGATAAGTTGTGGTATGATGATAAGTCTGACCGATTCGCAAGACAGGCTGCGGGAAGATCGGGCAGGCAAACGCATTGGGCCAGAACTGGGTTTCCAGGCAGAATGCATGTCGGCGGTCGTAAGCCGCTCCGTCCTTGCCGGTCGGCAGACGGTCATTCAGGAAGTTTCCGGTATACAGCTGCACACCCGGCATGTCGGATGCGACGGTCAGCGTAATACCAGTCTTAGGAGAATGCGCCTGCGCGAAGGTACGCATGCCCGCGCCGTCCGGAATATAGTTGTGGTCATAGCCGCCAGCCAGTACGATCTGTTCAAAATTGCTGTCCCAGCCTGCATCCAGACGCTTGGCCGTGCGCAGGTCAAACGGTGTATTCTCCACAAGTGCTACCTCACCGATCGGTGCATTGGTCTTGCCCAGCGGTGTATAGCGTTCGGCGCAGACCTGAACGGTCTGATCTCCAACCGAGCCGGACGCATGTCCGCTCAGGTTGAAGTAGCTGTGACTGGACAGGTTGCAGACGGTGTCCTGATCGCTCTCTGCGAAGAACTCTAACGTCAGCTTACCCGCTTCCAAGCGATAGATCGCGGTCACCCGCATGGTTCCCGGATAGCCTTCTTCCCCGTCCGGACTCAGGTAGCGCAGCTGCAAGCCGTCCGGCAATACAGCAGCCTGCCAGACGCGACGGTCAAAGCCGACCATGCCGCCATGCAGATGGTTGACGCCATTATCGTTGCAGGCCAGCGTGTACGACTTGTCATTGATCTTAATGCGGCCATCCGCAAGGCGATTGGCACAGCGTCCGAGCAGCGCGCCGATGTAGCAATCCTGCGCTTCGTATGCTGCGACCGAATCAAAGCCCAGCACAATATCGGTCGGCTTTCCGTCGCGATCGGGAACGATCAGCGACTGCAAGATACCGCCCAGCGTCAGAATGGATGCCGAACACGCGCCATCGGTCAGCGTGTAGCGGTCAATCATCTGACCGGCTGCGGTGACACCAAACGGTGTACATGTAATTTTCATGCGTTCACGCTTTCCGCAAACCGCAGGAATGCCTTTTTGCCCTCCTCGGTTCGCTTATATACGCCCGCGTGCTCCAGCACCTGTGCAAAGACCAGGCCAACCTCTCTTTGCAGAATGTCGGTGACATTGTCCGCGGTGACCTCATTTTCCTGCATGATGCGCTCTGCCCACTCTGCATGAGATGCAGTCAGCGGGTCGGCGCGCAGGTCTTCACCCTTGACCATCTTCTCGCCCAGTACAGCCAGCTCATTTTTCAGGCGTGCGGGCAGAACAGCAAGGCCCATGACCTCAATCAGGCCGATATTTTCTTTCTTAATGTGGTGCAGCTCGGCGTGCGGATGATACAGACCGAGCGGATGCTCTTCGGTGGTCAGGTTGTTGCGCAGTACCAGATCGATCTCGTAATCGCTGCCGCGGCGGCGTGCAATCGGGGTGATCGTGTTGTGCGGTACGCCGTCGGTCTCGGCAAAAATGGTCGCCTCTGCGTCGGTATAGCCACGCCAAGCGTTCAGAATGCGATCTGCCAGCTCGACCAGACGGTCGGGGTCGGCAGCGGTCAGGCGGATGACCGACATCGGCCAGCGCACGATGCCTGCACGGATGTCGTCAAAGCCGGTAAAGTGCAGCTCGGTCTCGACCGGTGCCTTGGCCATCGCGAACTCATACCGTCCGCCCTGGAAGTGGTCGTGTGCCAGAATGGAACCGCCGACGATGGGCAGGTCGGCATTGGAACCGACAAAGTAGTGCGGGAACTGTCCGATGAAGTCGAGCAGCTTGCGGAAGCAGGCGCGGTCGATCTTCATGGGCGTATGAACCGAGTTAAACACGATGCAGTGCTCGTTATAGTAGACGTACGGAGAATACTGCATGTACCACGGGGTCTGATCAATGGTGATCGGGATAATGCGGTGGTTCTGGCGTGCCGGATGGTTGACACGGCCTGCGTAGCCGGCATTCTCCGGGCACAGCTGGCACTTGGGATAGCTTGCCGCCGGCAGGTCGCGTGCCGCTGCAATCGCCTTGGGGTCCTTCTCGGGCTTGGACAGGTTAATGGTGATGTCCAGCTCACCGTATGCGGTATCAGCCTTCCACTGCATATCACGCGCGATGCGGTCGCGGCGGATGTAGTTGGTATCCTGGCTGAACTTATAGTACCAGTTGGTTGCCTCGACCGGGTTCTGTGCGTACAGTGCACGGAACTTTGCGATGACCTCGCGCGGCGGCGGGGTCAGGCGGCCCATCAGGCTGGTATCAAACAGATCACGGTAGACGATGGAATCATTCTCCATCACGCCGCGTGCATGTGCGTCGTCCATCAGCTCATCCAGAACTGCGGGCAGGTCGATCGGTGCATCGTCCAGCACCGGTTCCTCGTAGCTGTCCAGCTTCAGTGCTTCGAGCAGCGTATTGACTGCCCAAATATGGTCTTCGGGTGCGATCAGGCCGGTATTCTCGGCATATCGCACCAGCTTGGCCACTGCGGTATCAATCATGTCCGTGTGCCTCCCTCTCAGTCCGCATATCCGTGCGGATGCTTGCTGTGCCAATCCCAAGCGGTCTTGATGATGGTGTTCAAATCATCATATTCCGGCTTCCAGCCCAGTACGGTCTTGGCCTTTTCGCTCGATGCGATCAGCTGTGCCGGGTCGCCTGCACGGCGTGCCTCTTCCTTGGCCGGAATCGGATGACCGGTCACGCGGCGTGCCTCGTCGATGACTTCCTTAACCGAGAAGCCAACGCCGTTGCCGAGGTTGAATACATTATTTTCGCCGCCGTTCATCAGGTATTCCAGTGCCAGGATGTGCGCCTGTGCCAGGTCGCAGACATGGATATAGTCACGGATGCAAGTGCCGTCGGGCGTCGGATAGTCATTGCCGAAGATCGAGATTGCCTCACGCTGACCGTTCGGAACCTGCAGGATGAGCGGAATCAGATGGGTTTCCGGGTTGTGTGCCTCACCGATCGTGCCGTCCGGATGTGCGCCGCAGGCGTTAAAGTAGCGCAGTGCAACAAAGCGCAGGCCGTGTGCGACAGATACCCACTTCATCATCTTTTCCATCGACAGCTTGGTTTCACCGTAGCAGTTGGTCGGCTCGGTGCGGTCGGTCTCCAGGATCGGCACGCGCTCGGGCTCACCGTAGGTCGCTGCGGTGGACGAGAATACGATCTTGAGTACATTGTGTGCAACCATGCTCTCGAGCAGGGTTTTGGTGCCGCTCAGGTTGTTGTCATAGTACTTGAGCGGATCGCGCATGCTCTCGCCAACCTGCGAGTTTGCTGCGAAGTGGATAACGCCGTCGATCTTCTCGCTGTCAAATACATGATCGACAAAAGCGCGGTCACGGATATCACCCTCATAGAAACGTGCCTTTGCAGGAACTGCTGCACGGAAACCAGTTTCCAGATTGTCGGCAACGACAACGTCATGACCTGCATCAACCAATGCGCGTGCGGTATGCGAACCGATGTAACCAGCACCGCCTAAAACCAAAATAGACATGATAGAAAACCTCCCCTAAAAAACGATCAAACCAACAAAACCCTATATGTTACTTACGCGATCACGACGCCGCCCTCCAGGCGAATGCCCAGGAAGTGGCAGCAGCCCTCGCCCAGAACAGCTTCCATGCCAGCACGGAATGCATCCTTCATGGAAACCGGTACGTAAGCCTGAATGGTACCTGCAAAACCGCCGCCGTGTACGCGGACAGCGCCCTCGCCGCCCAGCAGATGCTGTGCCAGTGCGATGGTGAGCGGTACGGCCTGCTCCTGCGGACGTGCGGTGCAGAACAGGTTCTGCAGCAGCATTGCAGACGAACGACCGGACTGATCGACCAGCGACAGGAAGTACTGGAAGTCATCCTGCTCGAGCGCACGCGCTTCCTTGAGTGCCAGCTGGTTATCCGAGAAGAAGTGCATCGCACGCAGCACTGCACGGTCGCCAGCCTGCTTGCGCACCTCTGCCAGATTGCTCCAGAACTCCTTTTCGTCGACCTCGCGCAGTACCTGCTTGCCGAAATATGCCGCAACGGCCTTCATTTCGGACGAAACGGCTGCGTATTCATCGGTCAGGTCGGCATGGTCTGCACCCGAATCGATGATGCACAGGACATGACCGGACGAGCGCAGGTCATAGTTGATCTTATTGACGATCGGAACGGCGGGATCGTTGAAGTCGATCGAGATGATACCGCCGACTGCACAAGCCAGCTGATCCATCAGGCCGCAGGGCTTGCCAAAGAACTTATTTTCCGCGTACTGGCCGATCTGTGCGATGGCAACCGCGTCGATGGCATCCTCGCAGAACAGATGGTTCATGATAATGCCAATCAGCACCTCGTAAGCCGCGGACGAGGACAGACCGGAACCACCCAGAACGGTGGAGTCTACACAGGCATTGAAGCCGCCGATCTGGTAACCCATATCGTGCAGACGGCTTGCGATGCCGCGTACCAGTGCAGCAGACGAGCCGAGCTCATCCTCCTGCGGGGTCAGAACCGACAGGTCAACCTCGATTGCCGGATAGCCTGCCGAGTGGATGACGGCTATCATCGTGCCGTTTGCGCCGGCGCATGCCATCATATCTAGATTAACCGGGCCTGCCAGTACGCAGCCGTGCTGATGGTCGGTGTGATTGCCGCCCATCTCGGTGCGTCCGGGGCTGGAAAACAGGGATACTTCCCCGTCTGTTCCGAATTTTTCACTGTATGCTTGGATTAAATGCAGCAGTCGCTGACGCTTTTCCTCCAGTTCGGTGCCGTCCAGACCGCACAGAGACTGAAGCCGTGCATTGATTGCTCCGTTTTGCAGATCCTGCTGCAGGGCGATTGGGCTTTTCATAATTCTCGTCTCCTCTTCAACACATGTTCTTCCAATGAATACAACCACTGTTATTTTTATTATATAAACCCTTTACTAAAAAATCAATATATTTTAGTAAAATACATCCGGTTATTCTGCCCAACTTTTACTGTGGATTTTTTACTCTCTCGTTTATTTGTATCTTTTCCTGTCTTTTTTGACCACTTTTGCGGCAAAAAAAGACCTCCTTGTACAAAAAGTACAAGGAGGTCTCGGCTTACTTACAAGTCCCCCGGAACTCAGGTCAGCTCCTGCCAGTTTGCAGGATAGACAAAGTACGCATAGCGGGTAAAGGTCGGGGTCTGGAAGTGGATGTGGCTTCCCTTGGGGATATAAATGATATCGCCCGGGCCGCCGCGGACAATGCGTCCGTCAATCTCGATCTCCAGTTCGCCTTCGATGACCATATCGTACTCGTCATAAGTCAGAGTCCACTCAAAGCTCGTGTGGTCAAGCTCCATCACGCCTGCGCCCATACGCGGTGCCTCTTCGAGCGTCACCAGATCCTTCAGTGCAACGCCGTCCTGCTCGAACGGTTCGCACTTGACCGTAGACGTCTTGATGCCGATGATGCCGCTCGGGTCGACATGCTTTTCAAACGGAGCCTTTTCCGATTCGACTGCCTCGCGCAGCACGCGCTCGACAATGTCGCGGATTAAGGATTCACTGATATTCATAGTACGTCCAAATCCTTTCTTACTTGTCCGCGCTCTCGATCTTGCTCAGCAGCTTGGGTGCCAGAACGTTCGCCAGAATCAGAGCGGTGATACCAGCAACCAGCTTGCCCAGGATGACCGGGAATACCATCTGCTGCTCAACACCTGCGGTGAAGCCCAGGTGGTCGCCGAATACGAATGCAGCGGAAACTGCAAATGCAACGTTCAGGATCTTGCCCTTCGGGTTCATCTCGCCCATGATGTTAAACATTGCGATGTTGTTTGCCAGCGTTGCAACCAGACCAGCAGAACCAGTCTCGTTCATGCCCAGTGCTGCGCCAACCTTATTCAGGACGCCGCCAAAGGTTCTGGTGATCCACTTGACCATCGGGAACGCACCGATCAGTACGATACCGATCTGTCCGCAAACCAGAAGGCCGGAGTCCAGCGGAGAGATACCGGTGACTTCGTCCTTGATGGACATAACGTCGAACAGCGGGAAGTAAATACCGGTGATCTGCTGGAAGACTGCGATTGCAGTCAGCGCGGTGATAACGATGGTAACGCCTGCGCCGAATACGTTAAAGCCAGCGATCATCTTAGCCGGTGCAAACCACAGACCAAGAACGATCAGCGCTGCGATCACGATAACGGGCACGAGGTTGATCAGAATACGACCAATGTCCATCTTGTACTCGGTCATGTTCATGGCCAGACCGCCGACGATACAGCCGATCGGAATGGTGATCATACCAGCCAGAACGCCTGCGCCCAGGTAGGAGCGGTCTTCCTTCTTGATGATACCCAGTGCAACGGGGATGGTGAATACGATGGTCGGGCCCATCATGGTGCCCAGAATCAGACCTGCAAAGTTACCGATTGCAGGATCTGCTGCCAGCTCCATAGCCAGCGGATAGCCGCCCATATCACATGCGAGCAGCGTGGTTGCGAACATGGAAGCATCCGCGCCGATTGCGGTGTAGAGAGGCTTGAGGATGGGGCCGAGCACGGTCGACAGGACAGGAGCTGCAGCAACAACGCCTGCCATGGACAGTGCCAGCGCACCGATTGCATTAAAACCGTTTTCAAATTCTTCTCCGTAACCGAACTTGTTACCGAGAATCTTATCGATTGCGCCGACCAGCATAAAGATCATCATGATCATCATGATGACAGAGTTGATCGAAAGACCGGAAATCCAGGCTTGCAAACTATCGGTGAATACGCTCATGTGTGTTCCTCCTTCTTTTTTCTGAGACTGCACATCTGTTACAGCAGCGCGTCGAACAGCTTCTTGTCCGGCCGCGGGATGACCGTGGTCTCAACAAGCAATTCTGCATCCTTTCGCGCCGCTTCCACTGCTGCACGTACCGCTCCGACATCGCCGGTCAGGGTTACAAAACCCTTTCCCCCTATTGCGTATCCGGTACGCACCTCAATGAGCGTGATGTTGGCTGCCTTGGCTGCTACATCCGCCGCGATGATTGCCGAAGCAATCGAGTAAAATTCCAGTACGCCGACCGCGCCGCGCACATCGACCTGATTGGTCATGCTGATCGCCGGGATCAGCTGTTCGTGCACGTTGGGAAGCATCAGCGTGTCTACTACGAGCTCACCGCCGCGCTTGATTCCCTCCGCCATCGCCGCACGTACGTCGCCGGTCTCGCCGCCGACAATAATCATGTACTTGCCCGGGCAAACAGTGCTCGAACGCAGCAGATCTACCTGCGCCGCCTTGACCATATAGTCACAGGTCTCAATACCGCGGGCAATGCTGGTCAGCTCGACCATACCAATCGCAGTTGCCACCGTTTACCCCTCCTTCCTGCCGGAAATCCGTGCTCCGGCAGCGCTTACTTCAGTGATTACGCCTGTAATACCGGCGTGTATGTTGGCAGAAAGTGCTCCTTCCGCCGCCTGTGCGATCAAATCGCCCTTGTTTACCGTATCGCCTGCCTTGCAGACCGGCTGCGCCGGCTTGCCGATGTGCTGTGCAAACGGCACGAATACTTCGTCCGGAGACAGTTCGATACAGGTATGCGCGTGCAGACCGCTGTATGCACTCAGTCCCAGCCGTGCGATCAATCGCTCGGTCGGGATGCGGCGCATATCCAGCTCTGGACGCGCCTCGGGCTTCATGTTTCGCTCGGGCTGCAAACCGCGCTCGCGCAGCGCGCCCTTCATGTACTCGTTGACCTTACGCGGCGACAATCCCATCGGGCAGGCGAACATCTCGCACACGCCGCAGCTGCAGCAGTTTGCCGCATCGCCAAAGGCGCGGAGAAATTCTTCGTTCGACGAAATCGTCTGTTCGCGATACAGGTTGCGCATGACCATGTGCGGACGAATCTGGTGTCCGATTTGATAACGCGGGCACAGATCGGTACACATCCGGCACTGAATGCACGCCGTCCGCGCCTGTGCGCGAATGCGCTCCATGGGACGGCCTGCACGGGTGATCAGATAATGATCGCGCGGCAGTACGATCAGATTGCCCGTCGTCTTGGTCACGACTGCATTGCGGATAGCCTCCCGGTCGGACAATACCCGACCCATCATCGGTCCACCGACAATGACTGCGTAATCGGTCAAATGCGGCTTTGCCGCCTCGATACACTGGGTGATTGGGGTACCGATCGGGGTATGGATCATGATCGGCTCCCGTACCTCACCGACAACCGACAGGTACTTGGACGAAACGCTCTTGCCCTCTGTCATGGCATCGTAGATGCCCAGCAGGGTGCCAACATTATCCACCACCGCACCCACATCGAGCGGCAATCCGCGTTCGGGTACGGTCTTGCCGGTGACGAACTGCACCATGGTCTGTTCGTCGCCTGCCGGGTAAAATACACCCATCTCGCAAATTTCAATCGCCGCACCGGCCTTGTCGATGGCTGCACGCAGCGCATCGATCTCGGCACGGTACTTCTTCTTGAGCGCAATCACCGTATGTTCGGCCTGCAAATGTCCGGCTACGATCACAGCCGCCGCGACAATGCGGTCGGCGTATGTACGGCAGAGATATTTGTCGGTCTCGATCAGCGGCTCACATTCGGCCGCGTTTACGATAAACCATTCGGCTTTCGCCTTCAGTTTGACATGCGTGGGAAATCCCGCGCCGCCGGCACCGACAATACCTGCCTCCCGGATCGCATCCAGCAGATTCATTGATCCTTCACCACCTTACTCCAATACTTCCGGGTGGAGCTCCTGGTCGTCGACGATGCCGACCACAGTTGCATCGACCGGCACGCTCATATCACCCGCTGCACTGCGCGCCGAGCTGCCGCCAACATAAATGACGGTCTCGCCCACGCCGGCGCCGATGGTATCGGCTGCGATAATCGGCGCTGCTTCCTTTGCACCTGTCAGCAAATTGATGGGTTGGACGACCAGCAGCTTATAGCTTCTGAGTTTTTCATCTTTACGGGTCGACCAGATATTGCCGATCACCTTTGCAACTTTCATGTCAATTCCACCTATTCGTCAGTCTCGTACGATCTCAACACCACGCGCCTGTGCATATTCACGCGCCAGATCGGTGATGATCGCCTTTTGGCATACATATACGGTCGTCATGCCGCGCTTGTACACCGCGTTGACATCGCGCTCGGTTACGATGCGCTTATCAATCCGTGCACAGTCACCCGATGCCGCCGGGGCTGCCGGTGCCGCAGTCGGAACCTGAATCACCTCGACCGGTGCAGGCGGCTTGACTGCCGGTGCACATTCGCCCGACAGGATCGCCTCTTCCAGGTTACCAAGCGGACAAATGGTCATACCGGCCTGCTGCAGGAGCGTCAGCTGACCATACAGATGCTGGTAGTAGGCTGCCGGTGCGCTGTCCGCATACTTTAAAAGCTCTACGGTCTCCTGCGGCACGAATACCTTCTTGCCCAGGAGCAGCGCCTTCTGTGCCAATCGGGAAGCCGGTGTCTCACACAGGCCGCCGCTCAGTCGACCCATCAGTTCCAGGTCTAGTCCGAACAGGATGACCGCCTCATACGACTCGAGCGCACACTGGTAATCCTGAAGCAGGGCACATTCGGTCTGATAATATTCGGCAAGCCGCGGGCTTTCCAACATCTGATGACACAGCGTACCGTGTTCCTGGGTCAGGATGAGCAGCTTGGGCTTTCCGGAATCCACTGGAGCCGCGACCGGAGCCGATTCCGCTTCGATCTTGGCTGCGACCCGTGCCACAATCTCCTCTACCAACTGGTTAAAATCCACCTCTCTTCCCTCCTTTCTGTATTTTTGATGGGATCAAATCTTACAGTTCATCGCGATGCCTGCCGGCGTTACCAGGAACGGGTCGGCGGGTTTGATCGTGCGGATACCGGTCTGCTTTTCAAAAATCTGCTCGATTCCGGTCAGGCAGCAGGTACCGCCGCACAGATAAATGGTGTCGATCTCATCCCGGTTGATGTACCGTCCCACGATGCTGGCCATCTTTTCCACCACCGGTCGAACAACCGGCAGAATCTCACGATGACGCTTGTAGTCCTGCTTGATCTGTTCAGCCTCAGCAAAAGGAATGTGATAATTTCCGGCCAGAACCAGCGTCACATGGGTGCCGCCGGTCGGCTCGTCCTCAATCTGGACAACTTTGCCGTCCTTGAGGATGGCAAGGCCGGTCGTGCCGCCGCCGATGTCCACAACCACACCGTCATCAATCTGATAGATGGAGTTGGCTGCGCTCGGCTCGTCGAGCACGTTTGTGACCTCGAATCCGGCTCCCTCTGCGACATACTGATGGGTACGTGCACTGGATTCGGTTCCGGCCGGCATGGCGATCGCACAGTTCAAAAGCTCCAGTCCGGAAAGCCGGGCTTCCAGCTTTTCCTTGAGCTCACGCACGATGCGCAGCGCACCCGAATAGTCCACGACCACGCCGTCCTTGAGCACCGATGCTGCCTGTTTTTCACAGGCAACCGGGTTGTTCTCTTCGTCCAGCACGACCAGTACAATATATGCCGTACCCAGATCGAGTCCTACCTTGAGCTTATCGCTCACCGGCTTGAACGTCTGGGTTTCAGAAGCTTTTACGCGCTCCATATACGCGTTTACACGTTCGAGATCCATCATAAGTCTTGCATCCTTTACTGAATTTGGGCGTTATTTAATGATTTTTCCAAGCGTAAATCCGCTCACCAATGCTGCGTTTGCCTCGTCAAAGTCAATGTGCATCCGGCAGCTGAACTTTTCGCTGACGCGGATGATGACATCACGGAAGGTAACCGGTCGTTCGGTGAACACCTCTACGCTTACGCGCTGCTTGTCGGTAACGCCCATAATGCGCGCAACCTCTGGGGTCAAGTGTACATGATTGTGGGCAATGATTGCGCCTTCTGCAATCTTGATCGAGCCGCAGGGGCCTTCAATCGAAATCGAACCCGAACCTGCGACGTCACCCGACTCACGTACCGGTGCTTTGACACCCAGCTCGACACAGTCGCTCTTGGACAGCTCGACCTGTGTGGCTGGACGAATCGGCCCCAGAATCGCGGTGCGCTCCTTGCGGCCCTTGGGACCGATCAGCGTCACGCGCTCCTCGGACAAAAACTGTCCGGGCTGCGAAAGCGGACGCTTGGGCGTCAGCTCCGCACCCTTTCCAAACAAAATCTCAAGGTGTTCGCGCGTCAGATGAACGTGACGCGCGGATACCTCAACTTCAACCAGTCCGGCACGAGGGATGGCATCCAGTACGGCCTGAATAATCTGTTCCATACGCAATCCCCCTTACTTTCTGTCCTTATCGTACATACCAGCCAGATACATACACATCATGATGTGCACAGCGCTCGACATGCGGTTGAGTTCTTCAATGATGTCGGCACGCGTACACTTCTTGCCCTCCCGAAATGCCTGATTGGCGGCAACTTCGGTCTCACGCACCTGGGTGCGCAGGCGGTTTAACATGGCGTACGCTCTGCCCATGGTGTAATCGGGCAGGATCATCTGCTGGATGTGGAAAAATCGCATGGGATCGTGGGATCGCTCGCGCAGCTCAGCGTGGGTCAATCCAATGATGATCTCATTTTTGAACGGTTCCTCCAAAACGTCACAGCGCATCATTTCGCGCAGGACAGTGAGAATATCGCCCAAGTCGCCAATCAGCTTGGGGCTCTCCCCCTGTGCGTGCAGCTCGGCCTGAATCAGAACGATTTCGGCCTGCAGGCTGTCCAGCTTGCCGCGGAACAGGATACGCGGATGATTCTTGGGCACGAGCGTATTGCCAAACAAATGGGTCATATGCTCGGGCTTCTCCATGTAGAACGCCCCGGTTTCATAATCGACAAACTTGGGACGCGGCTCCTGCGGCGCAGCCTGCACGTCCACGGTAGGCATTGGGGGAACCTCGGTTGCCTGCACAACAGGCGGCTGATCCTTGGAAATTTTGATCTTGCGCTGCTGCAAATATTCCCTGGCCGCAGGAGACAGGATCTTTCCATCCGGAATATAATACACCTCAGGCTCGGACGCACGCAGCTCGTCGCGCAGGATCGCTTCTGTGATGACCTTCAAGCGATTCACCCCCTGTCAAGGTCATTGATACCGACTTTCTTACTGATTGTTGAGGGTCGGCAGGATGAATTCGACTTCATTGTGCGGACGCGGAATGACGTGTACCGAGATCAGATCGCCGACCCGCTCTGCTGCCGCTGCGCCTGCGTCGGTTGCTGCCTTGACTGCACCGACATCGCCGCGTACCATAACGGTGACCAGACCGCCGCCTACATGAACCTTACCGATCAAAGTAACGTTTGCTGCCTTGACCATTGCGTCGGCTGCCTCGATCGATCCAACCAAGCCCTTGGTCTCGATCATACCCAATGCTTGTACGACTGCCATAACGTGTTTCTCCTTTCAATTCTTATCCCAGCGTGGGCAGGATGAACTCTACCTCTTCGTGGGGACGCGGAATGACATGTACGGAAATCAGCTCGCCAACGCGCTCAGCTGCTGCTGCGCCAGCGTCGGTTGCTGCCTTAACTGCGCCGACATCGCCGCGTACCATAACGGTAACCAGGCCGCCGCCTACATGAACCTTACCGATCAGGGTAACATTGGCTGCCTTTACCATTGCGTCGGCTGCTTCTACCGAAGCGACGAGACCCTTGGTCTCGATCATACCCAATGCCTGCATCGTTGCCATTGTATATTCCTCCTTAGAATCCTAACGTGTGTTTAGTTTACGGTCTGCAGCCGTGCGATGATGCGAGCGACGATCTCATCGACCATCTTCGGGTCCATCATCTCAGGCGCCGGATTGACCTTGCAGATGCCGTCCGAGCAATCGGGCACGTTCTTGCGGATGTCTTCCAGCTCGCACTGACCGTACGCAACATAGCGACGGTTGAGCAGATTGAGCGGGCCGACGTTTTCGCTCGTCGCGCTGCCGCCGATTGCACCACAGCCCAGCGTCAGCGAGGGCATCAGACCGGTGCTTGCACCGATACCGCCCAGTGCGCTCGGGGTGTTGACCATCATACGAGAACACGGAATACGCTTCGAGAAGTAATCCACAATCTTCTCGTCCTTGGTATGCATCGAGAACGAATGTCCCTTGCCTTCATAGTGCAGGATGGTGCTGCAAATATCGCATACATCCTTATAATCAGTACCGGTGTAGAACGCCAGGATGGGACCCAGCTTCTCGTTGGAGTACGGATGACCGCGTCCAACGCCGTCTTCATCGGCAACCAGTACACGTGCACTTGCCGGAACATCCAGACCAGCAAGCTCTGCGATGGTCTGTACGCTGCGGCCAACGATCTCGGGGTTCATGGTGCCGTTTGCACGCAGAATGAACTTGCCGAGCTTTGCGCGCTCCTCAGGATTGAGGAAGTACGCACCCTGCTTCTCCATCTCAGCCTGAATGGCCGGACGCATATCGGCATCACAGATGACCGACTGTTCGGAAGCACAGATCGTGCCGTTATCAAAGGTCTTAGAGTCGATGATGCGCTTGACCGCCAGCGGGATATCGGCAGTGCGCTCGATGTATGCGGGGCCGTTGCCCGGGCCGACGCCGATTGCCGGCGTACCGGACGAGTAAGCGGCACGTACCATCGCCGAACCACCGGTCGCAAGGATCATTGCAACATCGGGGTGTTTCATCAGGTTATCGGTTGCCTGCATGGTCGGAATGGAGATGCAGGATACCAGATTCTCATTTGCACCCGCCTCCGCGATCGCCTGACGGATGACCTTTACGGTCTCCGAGATGCAGCGCAGTGCGCTGGGATGGGGCGAGAATACGATCGCGTTGCCCGACTTAATGGCAATTTCCGCCTTGAACAGTGCGGTCGAGGTGGGGTTGGTCGAGGGGATCAGACCGGCGATGACGCCGACCGGAACTGCGATGACACGGAGCTTCTTCTCCTCGTCGCGCTCGAGCTCGCCGATGGTCTTGAGGTCCTTGATGTACTCGTAAACACCGCGGCTTGCGAATACGTTCTTGATGACCTTATCGTCGACGATACCGAATCCGGTGTCTTCATGCGCCATCTGCGCCAGACGCCGTGCATTGCGCACGCCTGCGTCTGCGATCGACCGCACGATGCGGTCTACCTCGGCCTGCGTCTTTTCCGCAAGCTCCTGCTGTGCCTTCTTGGCCGCACCAACCAGCTCGCGAACTTCCTGCATGGAAAGCAGGTCCTTGTCATAAAGCTGCATATATTATCCCTCCTGTCCGAGCGCCTTGGTGATGCGCTCGATCAGATCTTCCTTCTTTGCGAAGCGAATGTCCCGTCTGGACATGCCGGTCGTTCCCAGTTCGCGTGCCACGATACGAAGCTTGGCAACCGTCATTTTACCGAGCGCTTCCGGTGTCAGCTCCGACAGATCCATTTTCTCTGCGTGAGCTTCTTCCGGCTGTTCTTCCTTCATTTCCTCGGTGTGGGCTGCCTCTTCGGGTTCCGGTACTTCAGGTTCGGGCTCCGGCTCAGGTGCCGGGGGCTCGGGTTCCGGTTCCGGCTTGGGCTCCGGTCTTCTGTCCAGGATGTGCGCAACATCGGCTGCCGGACGCGGAATGACGTGTACGGAGATGAGTTCTCCGACGCGCTCGGCTGCTGCCGCACCCGCATCGGTCGCGGCCTTGACCGCGCCTACATCACCTTCCACCATCACGGTTACCAGTCCGCCGCCGACATGCGTCTTGCTGATGAGCGTCACACTCGCTGCTTTGACCATCGCGTCGGCCGCCTCGATTGAGGCGACCAGGCCGCGGGTCTCAATCATACCGAGAGCATTCATAATTTTTCCCTCCGTTTCCATGCGGAAATGCTCGTTTCCGCATCACTTTGGGAGATTATTCGACTCTCGGGGTATCTGCAACGAACTCAACCGCTGCTGCAAAGGCCTCACAGGCCGACTTGCAGGCCGACTGACTGCCCGTCAGCAGTGCTCCGCCGAAGTTGGTCTCGGACGGGGGTGCGTACAGAACGCACATCTTAACGTCTGCTGCCTTGAGCGCAGCATCCACGCCGTACATTGCCTCAAGCGGCGGTGCGATCAGGTAAGCCAGTGCTTCGCCTTCCTGGATGCCAGCGCCCTCGGACAGGTAAGAACCAGTACGGGAAATGCACTGTGCGTAGTATACGATGCTGTCGTCCTCGTTTGCCGAGATAAAGTGTGCAACGTTCTCTACCATATCAACTGCTGCCTGCAGGCCAGCCTTAACCTCTGCCGGATTGGGGCCTGCCAGGATACCGATGAACTCACCGGCCAGCTTGGTGTTTGCGTTTGCTGCGCCGCCGTAGAAGCTCTTTGCATATACGACCTTAACGTCCGCCTTCTTGGTTGCTTCATCCACTGCGGTGTAGCCAACATCATCACAGTCGGTGGTCAGAAGTGCCAGAGACTTCTGATCGGGTTCCAGATTCAGCTGCTTGGCAAGATCGGGAGAGACGTTCGGAATAATTTTAGATGCCAGAACGGTTGCTCTTACAGGATCTCTTTTCATTTTTATTGCCTCCCTGTTACAGTTTCAAGTCGGTTCCGCTGGCCTTCTTTTCCAGCATGATCTTGATGATCTCCGCAATGTGCGCGCCTGCCTCAGCAGGGATCGTACCGTTTTTATGGATGTTGGAGACGACCGTTCTGCGCGCCTCGGGCATGCCGACCGTTGCCTTGTAAGCAATATATGCCGACATGGACTCGGCGGTAATCAGGCCCGGACGTTCACCGATCAGGGTACAGGTAACTTCTGCGCCCAGCAGCTCGGAGATCTCATCCATAACACCGACACGACCGAACTTTACGAAGAACGGGGTGCCTACGTCGATGCGGTAGCTCTGCAGGCCCTGCATGATTGCGGGCAGCAGGTCAGCGACATTCGCTGCAACTGCCGCAGAGGACAGACCGTCAGCAACATAGATCTGTACGGTGGGGGACTTTTTGCACTTTTCCTTGAGCGTTGCAACTGCCTCGGGGGACAGCTTACGGCCCAGGTCAGGACGGGTCAGATAAACGTCCTTGTTTTCACACTGCGTCTGTACGATGAACAGACCCATCTGCTTTTCTACGAAATCATGATCGACGTCATTGAATACGGCATCCTGTGCGGCCGAGTGTGCGGCACGGAACTGCAGCATGGGATCGGTCTTATAACGAGCACCAGCCTTGCCGATGCCCAGACGGCAGGGAGCGTTTGCCTTGAGCTCTGCGTACTCCTCACCGTGCTCGGGATTCTTTACCAGATACTGGGTACGGATGTTAACCTCGGTTACATCCGGGATGCAGCCGTCTTCTACAACCGGTGCGCTGCCTGCGCAGCATGCTGCCTGAGCAGCAGACGCAGCCGTTTCAGCCGCAGCACCCGAAATATTCATTTCTGCAAGCACCTGTTCGATGATCGCTTTTAAATCCTTCTGATCCATTCAGTCTGCGCCTCCTTCTTACTTTGTCATAAAGACCGAAGCGTCGCCCGCCTTGGGTGTCAGCTTGCCGTTCTCCGAGAAGCCCATCTTCTCCAGCCACTGATCAAATTCCTTGATCGGGCGCAGTCCAAAGACTTCGCGCAGTGCAGCTGCTTCGTGATAGCCGGTGCACTGGTACATCAGCATGCAGTCATCACCCTGCGGTACACCCATGATATAGTTGCAGCCCGCAGCAACCAGCAGCGTTGCCAGGTTCTCGATATCGTTCTGGTCAGCCTTCATGTGGTTGGTGTAGCATGCGTCACAGCCCATCGGGATACCGGTCAGCTTGCCCATGAAGTGGTCTTCCAGGCCTGCACGGATGACCTGCTTGGAATCGTACAGGTACTCGGGGCCGATGAAGCCGACGACCGTGTTGACGAGGAACGGATGGTAGCGCTTAGCAAAACCGTAGCAGCGTGCTTCCATGGTAACCTGGTCCCAGCCGTTATGTGCTTCAGACGACAGCTCGGAGCCTTGGCCGGTCTCGAAGTACATGACGTTCGGGCCGGTGGAGGTGCCCTTGTGGAGCATCATGTCGCGGCCTTCGTCCAGCATCTGAGCGGTCAGGCCGAAGGCCTCGTTGCCCTTCTGGGAACCTGCGATGGACTGGAACATCAGGTCGATCGGAGCACCGAACTTATCAGCCGCCTCGGTCTGGGTGGTAACGTGAGCCAGCACGCAGATCTGAGTCGGAACTTCCCACTTATTCTTGAATTCATCGAACATCTTGAGGATACGCGCAACGCTCTCGACCGAGTCGTCAACGGGGTTCAGGCCGATAACTGCGTCGCCGCAGCCAAGGGACAGACCTTCCATAACCGATGCGATGATGCCCTTGGGATCGTCGGTGGTGTGGTTGGGCTGCAGACGGGACGAGAACGTACCCGGCAGACCGATGGTCGTATTACAATGAGCGGATACGCGCATTTTCTTGGCCGCATAGATGAGGTCAAGGTTGCTCATGAGCTTACAAACAGCTGCAACGATCTCACTGGTCAGACCACGCGATGCACGGCGGATCATCTCACCGTCGGTGCGCTCGTCGAGCAGCCATTCACGGAACTCTGCAACAGTCATGTTCTTGAACTGTGCGAAGATGGTCTCGTTTACCGAATCCTGAATGATACGGGTAACTTCGTCTTCTTCGTAGGGAACCGCCGGATTGTTGCGGATCTCATTGAGCGTGATATGAGACAGGACGACCTTGGCTGCAACGCGCTCCTGCGCATCCTCTGCAGCAATGCCTGCCAGCTTGTCGCCCGATTTTTCTTCGTTGGCCTTTGCCATGACCTCTCTGAGCGACTTAAACTCGTAAGTATGGCCAAAAAGCTTGGTTTTCAGTATCACATTCACTCACCTCTCGTTAGTTTTTCAAGAATTGAAGATCAATGTCTTGATTACAACAGGCACCACGTGCCCGTTCGCAAGTGGTTCTCCGATATCGATATAGTCGCCGCTCAGCGTGCGGATGCCGTCGATACAGATGACATCCTTTTTGTGTTCGAGTTTGACCCGAATCGCGTTGCCCAGCACTTTACCGATATCATTTTCGATCACCAGGACTAAGGGAAATGGGGATTCGATCGCCTCCTTCGCGCCTTTGATTACCGCTTCCGCCAGCATCTGAATGTCCGCAAAGCTGGTGCGCCCGCGTCCTGTGAATGCAATGGCGATCTGCTCGGTCCTGCCCTCGGGCCGGTAGAGCGGCATCTGATTGATGATGGAAGCCGACAGCGTTTCCAGCACCGCTTCGTCTTCCTCCGATACTTTCAAAATGGGCACATTCTTGATTGGCAGCCGGTCGGCTGCGTAGGTGATTGTACTGCCGCTCACCTCGGTCGTATGCGTGCCCGCACCTACGACCGTCGCACGGATGGTTTCGGCAGCCTGATACAGCTCAATCTGCCCAAACGCCGGGTGGCTGCGTATGGCTCGTCCAAGCAATACGCCGATGTCCCCATAACGGAATACATCCTCCGTTGTGGGATTGTAAATATAATCAGCCACGCCTCCGGAGAAGGTCACGCCCTGCACAGGCGGCTCCGAAGGGATGGACGTGCCATCATTGGTATACAGTCCGCGATGTTCCGCGTCCTGCGGTTTGAGGAACAGCGCCTGTGCCAGCTGATCGGCCATGATCTCGCACAAGCGGGTCAGTGCCGGGATGTCCGCCTGCTGTCCTACCTGAATGTCGATGCCATGGTTTTTGGCCAGCGCCTGTGTTTTTGAGAAAATATACGAAATCTTACCGTTTTTAACTTGAATCAGTCGTCCGCCGATATCCAGGCAGCTTACGCCTTTCAAAATACCCTTTTGATAGAGGGCGATATTGGAAGTACCGCCGCCAACGTCGATATTGGCGACCGTCTTGCGCTCTTCTTCGGAAATCCGATCGGCGCCCGCGCCGCGTGCCGACAGCACACTCTCAAGATCGGGACCTGCGGTGGCAACGACGAAGTCACCTGCCAAGTCGGACAGCGCTTCGAGCACCTGATTGGCGTTCTGCTTGCGGGCGGTCTCACCGGTGATGATGACCGCGCCGGTCTTGAGATCATGCGGTGTCATGCCCGCCGCCTTGTACTCTTCCCAGACAATCTTTTTGACCGCTTCCGCGTCAATCTCGGTCGCGGACAACAGCGGAGTAAAGTAGATATTGCTTCGATAGACGACCTCTTTCTGCACAATCGAGACGCGCGGCACCGCATAGCTTCCGGCCAGATTCTCGACCACCAGCCGGCTGAACACCAGCTGCGTCGTGGATGTGCCGATATCGATGCCCACGCTCTTAACAATCTCCTGCATGACGTCACCTGCCTTTTGGAAAAATAAAAACAGTCCGAAGCGCAGGAAAATCCTGCGGCATCCGGACTGCGTCGTTCGGTTCTGTTTCCGGCCGGTATTACGTCACACCGGTCAGGTCGATCAGTTGTGTTTGGAAGTCAAAGGTCACGGTCGTACCGCTCTCATCCGACTGGATGGACAGGCGGCCATGTAGTTTATCTTTGACCAAGGTCTGCACAATGCTCAGACCCAGACGGTCATTGCGTGCAGCGCCTACATCAAATCCACATCCGTCGTCTACGACGGTGATAGTGGAATACAGGTCACCATGCGTTACCTGAATGCGGATCGAGCCGTTTTCCCGGTTCAAAAACGCGTACTTCAGAGAATTCTGAAGCAATTCATTGGTAATCAGGGCAACCGATGTTGCAACTTCGGAGTCGACCAAAAAGTCGTCTCCCTCGACTGCAATATGCAGCTTGAGATATTGCGGTGCAAAATAGCGTACCGCGTTATTTTTAATATTGACCAGCACCTCGCCCAGCATGACCTGATCGACGCCGCTGCGTGCAAGCAGCTCATGGGTGGCGGCGATGGACAAAATGCGGTTCATGCTCTCGCTGAGCACCTCGCGCGTAGACTCATTTTCCGTCCGGCGCGTCTGTAAGCGGAGCAAACTGGCGATGGTCTGTAAGTTATTTTTAACTCGATGATGGATTTCCTTAATGGCAACCGATTTTAAAATCAGCTGCTTTTCCTGCTCACGCTGGGAAGTGATATCCCGGATAATAATACCGAAATCGACCTCTTCCGAGCAGATTTGAATGCGTTTGATGGACAGAGCGTGCGAACCGACCAGGGTTTCTACCGAAGTATAACCGTCCGAGTCCTCACCCTCAGCCGGGTCGTCGATGAGTCGTACATTCTCGTAGCGCTGTCCGAGGATATCGCCCACATAGCCCAGCCGTTCATACAGCTCGCGAGCCAGTGAGTTGCGGAATGTGACCATTCCTTCCTTATCCACGATCAAAAGCGCCTCGTCAATGCACTCCGGCAGCCAACTGTTCTCACCCGAGACGTGCAGCAGCATGTCGGCCATGCGCTGAAAGCTCTGTTCGGACAGATGCAGACGGTCACGCACCGCGCCGGTCTCATCTCGTTTTTCCTGAATCAGCACACCGATCACGCGGTCACCGTTTTTAATCGGCTCGACCGACTGAATAACCCGTGTGCGCTCCTGGGTGATCGCCTTGACCTGCTTGGTCGCCACACCCAGCATAAACGTCCGGGCGACAGCCGGTTCGTTCTCCGGTTTGGCCAGCAGACCGACGACCGTGAGTTTGTACGAAGACGGTGCGTCCTCGGGTTTGGCCTCGGCCACCACGATCGCGTCACCGTCCCGTGTCGGACAGTCAATGAAAATATCCGCATCCTCCAGATTGGCCAACGGCTGGAGCATACCCGACATGCCCGCGATCATGGCGATTTCCTGATCGGTCAAATCGGTATATTGCTTACACAGCGAAGTAATCTGATCCATGCTTATCCTCCGGCCTGCAAAATGATCTCGGCAACCCGGCGCATGGACAGGTTTTTGGTTAAGCTGAGTTTTCGGATGAAATCGTAAGCTTCCTGCTCGCACAAGCCGTTGCGCTCCATGATCTTGCCCTTGGCTTTCTCAATGATGCTGCGGCTTTCCAGACGTTCTTCTACTTTTGCAATGTCCTTTTGCAGTTTCTGCATCTCGCGACTGCGTGCAACCGCCAGTTCAATGCACGGAATGATCGACTTTTCATCAATGGGCTTGACCAGATATCCGCTCACGCCGATCTCTTTTGCACTGTCGATAAATTCCCGTTCACTGTACGCGGTCAGAAGCACGATGGTCGCGCCGATCTGCTCCTGCTGCAAAATACGAGCGGCGGAAAGGCCGTCGAGCAATGGCATCTTGATGTCCATCAGCACCAGATCGGGCTTGATCTTCTTGCACATCTCGATGGCATCAAAGCCGTCGGTCGCCTCTCCGAGTACGCTGTATCCTCTTTCTTCCAAAAATTCTTTCAAATCCATCCGTGTGATTGGCTCGTCATCGGCAATCACAATCCGGAGCGCGGGGTTTGCCATGTCTTCCTCCCTAGGGTTGCTGTGTTTGGTCTCTGGGACGCTCAGGATAGCCCAGCAGTTCGACCAGTTCGTCAAATCCTTCCCCGGTCACGCTGCTTGTCACAAAAACCTTTCTGGCACCTGCCATTTTCAGATATTTTTTTGCTTTTTCAATCTGCTCTGGTGTTGCAATATCGCTCTTGGTCACGATTCCGACCGTGGGCTTTGCAAACATGCTGTTGTACGCCGGCGGGAACATCGTACCGTTTTCGGTTGCGTCCTGCACCAGCACGATGAGTTCGGCATCGACCGAAGTCACCATCAGTGCGCCGCGCATAGAGCGCCGTTCGAGGTACTCGCCCGGTGTGTCGATCATACACTGATTAACAATCTGCACGGTCTGCGTTTTGTGATAATGTAAGTCCTGATGGCTCAAATACTGGCACAAGGTGGTTTTTCCTGCTGCCGAACGGCCGATCAGAATGATTCTTTTTTCTTCCATAATTGCCTCAGGTCTTGGTAATCGGTGCCGAAGCAAAGCCCATCTTATCGCACAGGACGGACATAACGTCGTGCAGCGATGCCTCGACCGCTGCGACATCGCCGGTAATGACCAGCGAGCCGTTAAAGCGATCGACAAAGCCGATGGAAACGTCGGCCGCCTTGCTTGCAACGTCGGCTGCGATCATGGCAGCCTCACTCGGGGTGATGGTAAAAATACCAATCGCGCCCTCGCCGTCGATCAGTCCCAGCTTTTCATACAGCTGTGTGACCGGGCTTGCGATCACATGCGCCAGGGTGACCTGTTTACCGGGCACAAATTCCTGTATGATGCGGGTTTTTTCGTCTAACTCTACCATTTTGATTCCTCTCTCACCGCATCAATTGTTATGACAGGCCCTTCCGATTGCTCTTGGAATATGCCTGACGGTACAGTTCTATGATATCTTCCTTGGTGCACGGCTTGGGATTGGTCGCGGTGCAGCGATCAGCGAGCGCTGCGTCTGCCATTGCATCCAGAGCCGCCTCAAAGTCCTCTGCCGAGACACCGGCATCCTTGATGCACTGCGGAACACCCATGCGCTGCTGCAAGCGGCGTACCATGTGGATGAGGTTGAGTGCACTCTGACGCATGCTGGTCGCGCCCATGCCGATGAGCGATGCAAGCTCAGCGTAGCGCGTTGCAACCGGGGTCAGCGTGGTCTCACAGCCTGCGTTAAAGCTCATAACGACGGGCAGCAGGATGGCGTTTGCGCGTCCGTGCGGAATATGGAACTGTGCACCCATCGCGTGCGCCATACTGTGGCACAGGCCAAGTCCGGCATTGGAAAAGGCTGCACCTGCAAGGCAGGATGCGTTGTGCATGCCCTGTCTTGCCTCCCGGTTTTCGGGTTCCTTGTAAGCGAGCAACAGATAATGGTCAACCAGCTTGACCGACTTTTCGGCCAGTGCATCGGTGAATGCGTTGGCTTCGGTGCAGACAAATGCTTCAATCGCATGGGTCAGCACGTCCAGACCGGTATCGGCTGTGACCTTGGGCGGTACGCTGCACGTCAGCTCGGCGTCGAGTACCGCATAGTCGGGTAATAACGTATCGTCAATCAGTGGATATTTGATGCCGCGGGCACGGTCGGTGATGACCGCAAATTTACTGACCTCGCTGCCCGTTCCACTCGTGGTCGGCACGGCGACAAAGGGACAGTCACGCAGATCGATCTGCTTGGCCGCAAAATAGACGATGGCCTTGGCCGCATCGATGGGCGATCCGCCGCCCAGTGCGATGACGGTATCGGGCTGAAAGTCCAAGATTTTGGCGACACCCGCCGTGACCGTTTCGATGTCCGGATCGGGAGTGACGTCGGAGAAGATCTCCCACTTGGCGCCCTCGGCTTTGATCTTGTCGGTCAGATAACTGACGCGACCGCTTTCGTGCATGAACTTGTCCGTGACAATGAACACGCGCCGCCTCTGCTCTAACATTTTATCGAAAGATGCGCTTCCGATGAAGATTTTGGTATGCAAATCGAATTTATCCAACACACACCGCCTCCTACAAAATGCGGGCTTTGGTTCAAAAGCGCAAAAAGGCGCCTTGAACCCCTAAAATTTTTCCAGAAGTCAAGACGCTACATCGCACCTATTCTGATGTTGGAATGCCGCATGCTGCCTCGCCGTGGCTCCACCATTTGCCTATATCATACCCTTTTTATTCGCCGCCGTCAATGGCAAAAACAAATCTTTTTCAGCATTTTGACAGTTAACACCAAAATGCTACTTGACTTTTTATGCGAAACATCCATAATAAAAGCAGCTGGTGCGCGTATCAGCCGTTCCAGCCGGCTGATATACTCAGCAAAGGAGTGAAAAAATGGATATCAGATTCGTACTTCCGCAGGAAGTCGAGCAGCTGAAACGGAATGTTTTGACCGCATTTCCGTCCAAAACGCCGCCCGCTCTTCTGGAAGCGATGGAACTCGAGCTGTATCATCCAAACGAGGGACGCTACCTCGGCTGTTTCGACGACAACGGAACACTTATTGGCTCCATTCTGATGATGGATTTCACCCTCAACGTCAGAGGCGTGATGATGCCCATGGGTGCGGCGGCCTATGTCTCCACCAATTTTCTGCACAAGAAGGAACATATCGCCCGCGACCTGCTCTGTGTCCTCATGCACTATTATTGCAAGCTGGGCACAGCAGTCGGCTGTCTTCACCCGTTCAACCCCGCCTTTTATCGAAAAATGGGCTACGGACACTGTATGGAGGCGTATTTTTATTCTCCCCGTGTCTCAGCCATCCGCTCATTCGGGCACAAACAGGATCTGTGCTATGCAGAACCCGCCGACAAACAGGCTGTGCTCGACTACTACCGCGCGTACGCGGCTCGTACCAACGGCGCGACCGTCCATGACTTCATGGACCCGCACCGTATTTTTGATATGCCCTATGTTGTCCTGTGCCGTAAGGAGGGACGCATTACCGGCTATCTGACCTTTGAATTCGTCCCGGTCGACCACTACACCGACATGTATCACGACCTGTGCGTGCGCGAAATGATCTATGATGATCTGGACACGCTCGAACAGTTCATGACCTTCCTGGCAAGTCAGGTCGATCAGATCGAACGGGTGCGCATCTACTCGCCCGACCCCGCGCTGCACCTGATGTTTACCAATCCGGACAGCGGCGAGAACCGGGCGCATGACGGCTGCATCCACGAAATCGGCCGGCGAACCATGGGCAACATGATTCGTCTGTTCGATGTTGCACAGTATTTCGCCGTTCAGACCCACACCTGTGCGCCGGTCTCCCGACCTTTCGTGCTGGGTGTCTCGATCAGCGACAGTTTTCTCCCGCACAACGCACGCACCTACCTGCTGCACATCCAGGATCAAACGGTCACCCTGCTCCCCGAATCGTCCGACGTTCAGCCGGATACCCTGCTGATCGCCGACATTTCGGACTTCTCGTCGTTCGTCATCGGCGCGGTCTCGCTGCCCGAGCTCCTGCGTCTGGGACGGGTGCAGCTCAGTGACCCAAGCTTTGCACGGGATGTGCAGAACGCGATTGGATGGGATGAAAAGCCGTGCAACTACACCTATTTTTAATCGCATAATCTCATATTGGTAAAACGCATTACAAGGTAACGTCAGTTCATTTGACGTTACCTTTTTTGTTGTCACCGCACTTGTGAATGTGTGAATTTTTACAAATTCACTAAGGCGTGACCGCGCACACACAGCGCTTATTTGGCCGCAAATTTGATTTAATTCCCGCCGAAAACCCGTTATTTCTTTAACATTTTCCGTTCTTTCGTGAGATTACCCTGTTTTTACAGTCAGGTGATCTCTTTTTTTGTTTCATATTGCCGTGCTTTGCTCTCATTTTTCTTCTCACCGAGCTTTTACCGCACAATCAAAACCATTTTCCGCAAAATACTTCTGAATCTCCCGCTTTTACAGGCTCTGCGGAATCTCTTTTGCGGCACAATTCGACTCGTGAAAATTCACACAAAATGTGAAAATATATCAATTAGGCGACGCTCTCCCATCCTCTTCCAAATGCATTGCAAAGGCAGAAGAAAGCTGATATTCTATGTTCAACAGCTCAGGTGGCCACCTGGATTGGATAAGAGAAAGGGCGTGAACTCCTGGTATGATGCAAAAAATTCAAAAGTTTGGCGGTGCAATGTTTACTCCTGTATTGCTGTTTGCATTCGCGGGTATTGTAATCGGTGTGGGTACCTTATTCACAACCGAAGCAATCATGGGTGACCTTGCTTCCCCGGACAGCCTGTTCTATCAGTGCTGGAACGTAGTCCTTCAGGGTGGTTGGACTGTGTTCAATCAGCTGCCGCTGCTGTTCGCTGTTGCGCTACCGATTGGTATGGCAAAGAAACAGAATGCACGCTGCTGCATGGAAGCGCTGGTTTTGTACCTGACCTTCCATTACTTCCTCAGCACCATGCTTTCCCAGTGGGGATCGGTATTCGGTGTTGACTTCAGTGCCGAGGTTGGCGGCACGAGCGGTTTGGCGATGATCGCAAACATCAAGACCCTAGACATGGGCATGTTGGGTGCACTTGCGATCTCGGGCATCGTCATTTACCTGCACAACCGTTTCTTCGATACCGAGCTGCCTGACTGGCTGGGTTCGTTCAACGGTTCCACCTTCGTATTTATGATCGGTTTCTTCGTTATGATTCCGGTCGCACTGCTCGCAGCATTCATCTGGCCCAAGATTCAGCTTGGCATGTTCGCTTTCCAGGGCTTCGTCAAGTCGACCGGTGCACTGGGCATCTGGGTCTTCGTATTCCTCGAGCGTGCACTCATTCCCTTCGGTCTGCACCACATTCTGTACTCTCCGTTCTACTACGACAACGCAGTTGTCCCGGGCGGTCTGTACTCTTACTGGGCAAACAAGCTGCCCGAAATCGCAGCTTCCACCGAGTCGCTGCGCTCGCTGGTTCCGCAGGCAGGCTTTACTGCAACCGGCTTCTCCAAGGTATTCGGCTGCCCCGGTATCGCGCTGGCCTTCTATAAGACCGCACGTCCGGAGAAGAAAAAGCAGGTTCTGGCTCTGCTGCTTCCCATGACGCTGACCGCAATCCTGTGCGGCGTCACCGAGCCGATCGAATTTACCTTCCTGTTTATCGCACCTCCGCTCTTCGTTGTACACGCACTGCTGGCAGCAACCCTGTCCACTGTTATGTACCTCGCAGGCATCGTCGGTATCCACTCGGGCGGCGCAATCGAAATGGCGTCCCTCAACTGGATTCCTCTGATGGCAAACCACTGGAAGCAGTACCTGCTGATGCTGGTCATCGGCCTGTGCGGCACGCTGGTATGGTTCCTGGTATTCCGCTTCCTCATCGTCAAGTTCAACTTCAAGACTCCAGGTCGTGAAGATGACGAGGGCGTTAAGTTCTACTCCAAGCAGGAGTACCGCGACAAGCAAGCTGCTGACAAGGGCGGCGCCGCTGCTAACAGCAAGCAGGAACTGGCTGCTAAGATCCTCGAAGGTCTGGGCGGCAAGGATAACATCGTAGACGTGACCAACTGCGCGACCCGTCTGCGTGTCAATGTCAAGGACATCAGCATCGTACAGCCCGATACATATTTCAAGTCCATCGGCGCACACGGTGCAATGGTCAAGGGCAAATCGGTCCAGGTCATCGTCGGCCTGTCGGTTCCCAAGGTCCGCGCTCAGGTAGAAGAATTGCTGTAACAATCTGAGAAAAGGAGATCAAAATGGAGAATTTACTGCGTGTACCGTCCGCAGTGCAGGACGATAAACTCAATCGCTGGTTTACGATCTTGAAAATAGTCTTGTTCTGCATGCCGTTCCTGTATCTCGGCTATGTCGGAATCGGTACGGGCGGTGCAAGCCTGGATTCGCAGGGCATTTTGGCCGGCAATCCGACCATGGCGATCTCCTTCCTCTCGGCGATGATCCAGCCCTATGCCGGTTGGATTCTGATTCTCAGCCAGCGCCGTCTGGGTGATGGCCGCGCTCCCTACGCGATGGTCAACCTCGCATTCCTGTTCCTTGCGGAACTGCTGATGATGAGCACGGTCGGCGTGATCGGCTTCGCCCTCATCCTGTGGCGCTGCAAAAAGCACACCGGTTTCGGCCCCATGGCCGCGTTCCGAAAGATCCAGACCAGACGCCTGTTCGCCGAGGTCGGCGGCAGTGTCGTCGTCCTGCTTCTCGCAGGCATCTGCTTCTTCGCTTCGATGCAGGTCGGCGTAATTTAAGCTAACAAATCAACCCATATTTTACTAATGTACATAGTACAGGAGGAACGACTTATGTCTAACAAGAAGTATGCAGTAACAGTCGCTGGCGGCGGCTCCACCTTTACCCCTGGCATCGCTCTGATGCTGCTCGAGGAGCGCGACCGCTTCCCGATCCGCAAGATCATGTTCTACGATAACGATGCAGAGCGTCAGGAGACCGTTGCAAAGGCTTGCGAGATTTACCTCAAGGAAAATGCTCCCGACATCGAGTTCGGCTACACCACCGATCCCGAGACCGCTTTCACCGATATCGACTTCGTTCTGGCTCACATCCGCGTTGGTAAGTACGCAATGCGTGAGAAGGACGAGAAGATTCCGCTCAAGTACGGCGTTGTTGGTCAGGAGACCTGCGGCCCCGGCGGTATCGCTTACGGTATGCGCTCCATCGGCGGCGTTCTGGAAATTCTGGACTACATGGAGAAGTACAGCCCCAACGCATGGATGCTCAACTACTCCAACCCGGCAGCCATCGTTGCTGAGGCAACCCGCCGCCTGCGTCCGAACTCCAAGATTCTGAACATCTGCGACATGCCCATCGATCTGGAAGAGAAGATGGCAAACATGGTCGGTCTGAAGAGCCGCAAGGAGATGAAGGTCGGCTACTACGGCCTCAACCACTTCGGCTGGTGGCACAAGATCTACGACAAGGACGGCAACGATCTGATGCCCGCCATCAAGGAGCACATGGCTGCAAACGGTTTTGCTGACGCACTGAGCAACACCAACCAGCACGTTGACCAGAGCTGGATCGAGACCTTCCAGAAGGCACGCGACGTATATGCAGTCGATCCGTCCACCATCCCGAACACCTACCTGAAGTACTACCTGTTCCCTGACTACGTTGTTGAGCACTCCAACCCGGAGTACACCCGTGCAAACGAGGTTATGGACGGCCGTGAAAAGCATGTCTTCGGCATGTGCCGCGATATCATCGCAAAGGGCACTGCAAAGGGCTGCGGCTTCGAAGCTGACGCACACGCAACCTACATCGTTGACCTGGCATGTGCAATCGCTGAGAACACCGGCGAGCGCTTCCTGCTGATCGTTCCCAACGAGGGCGCAGTTGAGAACTTTGACCGCACCGCAATGGTTGAGATTCCCTGCATCGTTGGCTCGAACGGCTACGAGCGCATCTGCCAGGGTGCTATCCCGCAGTTCCAGAAGGGTCTGATGGAGCAGCAGGTCAGCGTTGAGAAGCTGGCAGTTGAAGCTTGGATTGAAGGCAGCTACCAGAAGCTGTGGCAGGCACTGACCCTGTCCAAGACCGTTCCGAGCGCACGCATTGCAAAGCTCATCCTGGACGATCTGATCGAGGCAAACAAGGGTTACTGGCCCGAACTGAAGTAAAAGTCCCCTCCAATGCAGGCTTAGCCTGAATTGTTCGATGCACCGTAAAGCTGGCTTTATGGTGCATCTTTTTTTACCGCATGCACGCTATGGACAGCTCCCGCAAAATCCTTTATACTGAAAGTATCCAAATCTCACGTAAGCTGCCGTAATCCGCACGGTATCCATCCCACAAAGGAGATTTTTCCGCGTATGAAACTGGATGAACGATTCAACACCTATCGTCATCAACTGGGTGAAACCGATATGCTCATCTGGAACTACATCCAGAAGCACCGCGCGACCTGCTCCAGCCTGTCCATCGAACAGCTGGGCGCAAAGTGCAACGTCTCACGCACAACCATCCTGCGTTTTGCCAAAAAACTGGGCTATCACGGCTATCGTGACCTGCGCGTCTGTCTGGAAATGGAAAGCGGTCAGGAACAGCTGCCTCCCGACCCAATTTCACAGACCTGCACCATCTACAAGCAGGCGATTGATGAAATCAGCACCGCCGACTACACCCAGCTGCTTCGACTGATCGACGAATCGGAAAACCTCTATATTTGCAGCTCGGGCATGGTGCAGGATGCCGTCGCAAACGAAATGCGCCGCATGTTCCTGTCGGCCGACAAGTGGTTCTATCCCATCAACGGCCCGAGTGAGGGCTCGGTCATGCTGGAAAACCTGACCCGCCGAGATCTGGTCGTCATGCTGTCACTGTCCGGCGAGTCCCGCACCATCGTAGAACTGGCACACGCGGTCAAGGTACGCAACGTCCCGCTCGTATCCATCACCCAGCTGCGCGACAACACCCTTGCCCAGATTTCCGATATCCAGCTCTACATCACGACTATATCCATCCAACAGCAGAAGCTGCAGCGTCCCTACCTACCGACGACCTCCTTCTTTATCCTGATCGAGCTGCTGTATCTGAAATATCTGGAGTATCTGAGGAAAAAGGAGAAAGAGCATGACCCTGCACGAGCTGATCGAACAGAATTACCACAAGCTGAGCGATAACGACTTACATATCTGGCAGTACATCAGCGCAAACGAGGCCGCATGTCAGGATATGAGTATCGACGATCTGGCCGAAGCCTGCCATATCTCGCACACGACCATCATCCGCTTTGCGCGCAAGCTCGGTCTGAAAGGCTTTGGCGAGCTCAAATTTATTCTGCGCTGGCAAAACCAGCAGGCACCCGCCGGCTTCCAGCCTGCCGAGATTGAGCAGGTCGCGCAGGACTATCAACAGACGCTCGAGTACATCCGCACGGTCGACCTAAACGACCTGTTTCACGTGCTTGAGCATGCGCGCACGATCTACGTCTTTGGTTCGGGCAGTATCCAGCAGCTCGCAGCCTACGATCTGCGCCGTGTATTCTTTATCACCAAATGGCTCATGCGCACCATCGACGGCTCGGACGAAATGCTGCAAGTGCTTCCGCGTATCGAGGAAGGCGACGTCATCATCTTTATCTCCCTATCGGGTAATAACGAATTCATCAATCAGGTTGCCGAGCAACTCAAGCGCATGGGGCGCACGGTCATTTCGATCTGCCGCATCCAGAGTAACCGCTTGATCTATTTCAGTGACTTCAACATCCCCTTCTTTACTCATCAGGTCAATACCGGTCTGAAATCGGCCTATTGGTCGATGCGTCAGATCTTCCTCATCAACGAATTTCTCCTGCTGCGCTATCTGCAATACCTCAACGAGCAGGGACGGCATCTGTAAACATAAAAAGACCGATTCAGAGAATCGGTCTTTTTTCATGCTTCTGTTTTAGAATGTAATCTCGTCGCTGTCCTTGTACGAACCGCCGCAGGTCGTGATCGCATCCATACGCTGCATCATCTGCGCATCCAGCGTGAAATCCAGTTTCAGATTATCCCGAATGCGCTCGGCATTGACGCTCTTAACCAGCGGTGTGACACCGTGCTGCATCGCATACCGCGTGCACAGCTGGGCAACGCTCACGCCGAGTTCCCGGCTGATCTGCTCGATCTCCGGGCACTGGAACACCTTGCCGTTGGCCAACGTGCTGTAGCCCTGTACGGCAATGTCATGCTGTGCGCAGAAGGTACGAATCTCGGTTTGCAAACAGCTCGGGTGGAATTCCACCTGATTGACCACCGGTATGATCTCTGCCCGTTCCATCAACTCTTCCAGATGATGCACTTTAAAGTTGCTGACCGCCAAACTGCGCACCTTACCGGCTTTGAATAAGTCCTCCATCGCCTTCCACGACGCTGCATTCATCTCGATGTAGTTGTCATGGTACTTGTGCGGACGCGGCCAGTGCAGCATATACATATCCAGGTAGTCCACCTGCAAGTCGGCACAAGTCTGCGCAAACGCTTCCATGGTCTCGTCGTAACCGCGCACGTCGTTCCACAGCTTACCTACAATAAACAGTTCTTCACGCGCAGCGCCTGCCGCGTGAATACCCTGTCCGACCTCTTTTTCATTACCGTAAACCGCTGCGCAGTCAATCAGACGATAACCACTCTCGATGGCATCGCGGACGGCTGCAATCGTAATCTCACTCGTCGGTGCCTTCCAAGTGCCGTAGCCAACACTCGGCATCATTACACCGTTATTCAGCTTGATCTGTTCCATATCGTTCTCCTACTCACAAAATCTGACAAAATTCAATTTTCTCGGCATTCGGGCCTGCAATGATGAAGTAGCGAATGCCATTGTCCCAGAACGCATGGGACTCAATCCCGTTCGAGATGATGTCCATCCCGTTTTCCTGTGCCCAGGTATAGCACGCCTCAATATCGGTCACGTCAATCGCAATGTGATCGATTGCGCCCGCCGTCCGTGCCGGCTGCTGCTGGTAGATTTCCAGCTGCAAATTGCCCAGCTCGGTGAAAATCACCGGGCCGCTGGCGGTCGATGTGCGGTATACCGTTACAAATCCCAACTTCTCGTAAAACGCCTCTGTGCCTGCCGGGTCATCGGTCGGAATGCCAATGTGCTGCAAGCCCGTGCAATACTTCGCAATCATGTTCTTCCTCCTATCCTGCTTATCGATGTGCAAACGGATGAATGATCTCTTCAATGCGCTGCATCTGCTCGTCTGTGATCTCCCAGGTCGTGCAGTGTACATTCTTTTCGAGCTGTGCATAGCTGGAAGCGCCGCCGATGATCGAAGTCACTTCGGGTTTCTGGCGCAGCCAGTTGAGCGCCAGCTCATTGAGCGGTCTGCCCATCTCTTCGGCCAGCGTCCGCAGCTGCCGTGCGCATACGGCATACGCCTCAAACTGTTCGCCCGACAGCTTCGGATTTTCATTGCGAATATCACGCGCCGAGAATTTCTGTCCATCCAGAAAACGACCGGCAAGCAGTCCCTGGAACAACGGACTGTACGGCAAAAATGCCTGACCGTTCTTTTTGACATTGGGCAGCACCTCGTCCTCGGTGCGATAAGGCAACGGAATGCCGTGATAGGATGTCGTGTTGCGCTCGAGCATGTTGTACAGACTCTGCTGGCAGTCGACCGACACCATGGTCATCATCTTGTCAACGTCTTCCTGTGCAAAGTTGCTCAGTCCCACATATCGAATCTTGCCCTGCTCCTTTAATCGGATGAGTGCCTCAGCGGTCTCTTCAAGCGGTACGTTCGGATCGGGCCAGTGCATCTGGTAGATATCGATATAGTCGGTCTGCAACCGGCGTAAGCTGTCTTCGCACTCACGAATCAGGCTGTCACGCGACAGGTTATTGGTGGTCTGATGCGCTTCATTCCACAGCAGGCCGCCCTTGGACGCAATCAGTACCTTCTCACGTCTGCCGTCCTGCTTGAGGGCCTTGCCCAGAATCTGCTCGGACACACCCCAGCCGTATACTGGTGCCACATCAAAGAAGTTGATGCCGAAATCCATGGCCGCGTGAACAATCGCAATCGAATTTTCTTCCGCGCTGCTGTCCCAGTCTCCGCCAAAGTTCCAGCAGCCAATACCAATGCACGAAATCTTCTCCTGAATTTTTTCGACCGACTTGTAAATCATGTCTCTCTTCCTTTCTATTTTTGTAAATGTATGAACAAACGCTCGTGTGTAACCGGTTACATATCCGGGTAAAAAAATGGATCATGCATCCATTTTTTCGCTGCCCTTAAGAATGAGCCGGTGCGGAATCATGCAGATTTGCCGCTGTTTGTCCGGGTTTTGCATGCGCTCGAGAAGCACCTGCATGGCCAACCGTCCCATCTGTACGGTGTCGCGCGCCACACAGCTGAACCCATAGTTTAAGATATCCAATTCCGGGATGTGGTCAATGCCGATGACCGCGATATCCCGTCCAATCTGCATCCCCTTCTCGGTGACTGCCTTCAAAAATCCCAGCGAGGTCAAGTTATTGCTGGTCAGGACAGCCTGCGGACGGTCATCCGACTCCAGCATGCGCTTTGCGGCTGCATACGCCCCTTCGATAGTGAAATCGCCCTGGTAAATATGCTGTTCGGACACCGGACAGCCGCCGTCCTGTGCGGCCTGCAAAAAGCCTTCGTAACGCTCCCGCGCAATTTTGAGGCGCAAATCTCCGGTAATCATGCCCAGCGTTCGGTTTCCCGCCGCAATCAACGCCTCCGCTGCGCAGTATCCACTCTGGTAGTTCTCAAAGAAAACCCCGTCCCATTTGGAACCGGGAAAATCACGATCAACAACTACAGTCGGCACATTCAGTCGTTCCAGATAGCTATACAGCCGTCGATTGACCGCAGCGTCCGAATCCTGCGCCGGTGTGATGAGCAAACCGCGCACGCGCTGCTGCTCCAAAGCCAAAATGGCACGCTCTTCTTTGTCGCTGTTGTTGTCGCTGTCAAAATAAAACGAGGTGAAATCGGTCTGATCAATCACTTCACCGATGCCGTGCAGCAATTCTCCAAAAAATGTATTGGCGATCTCGGGTACGATGACGCCGATCGTATTGGTCTCGCGCCGGGACAGATTGACCGCCGAGGCCGACGGGCTGTAATGGTACTGATCGATCACCGCCTGCACGCGCTCACGCGTCTTTTCATTGACATAGCCGGTGCGATTGATAACGCGGGATACAGTCGCCTTGGAAACGCCTGCAATCTCGGCAATATCCTGTATTGTAACCATATAACACTCCCCTTTTCCGGGTTGTTCGATGTGTAACCGCTTCCCTATCATTGTCTGCATCATATCATTTTCCGCTTTTATTGTCAATCTCATTTTTCTATTTTTTACGTTTTTACCATGAAACTTGTCGTTTCTTATGCAATTTACACCATTTTATAAACATGTAACCGGTATCCTCTTTTACTTTAACATCTTGCAGAATGATTCCATATCCATAGGGAATATGATGGAAAACCGCATCTTTCCTATCACAATCCCCCTTTGTTTCCAGAAATCTCCATTTTTCATGCTCTATCATTCTGTTTTTCGCCGCATTCTGTCTCAAAATGTCGTTTTTCACAAATCAGCAGAATGAGATTTATCCAATTTTCATAGACACAAAAAACATCTTTTTGTAAATTGTTACCAAAGCCTCTCGGCCTATTTACACTGCAAATGGCAATGTCTATACTAAGGTCAGTCCAAACAAAGGGGAGAGAATATGAAACATCTGATCTTGAATGCGGATGACTTTGGTTACTCCTACGGAGTCAACTACGGCATTATTGAAAGTCATCTGCGCGGCGTGCTCACCTCGACCACGCTCATGGCCGGAATGCCCGGATTCGATCACGCGGTCTCTCTGGCCAAGGCGCATCCTTCCTTGGGTGTAGGCGTGCACCTGACCTTGACCTGTGGCCGTCCGGTACTGACCGACCACAAAACCCTCACCGAACCCAACGGTGATTTCCATTCCCAGGCTTACTATCACAATGAAGAACAGCCGTTAGACAAAGATGAAGTCTACCGTGAATGGAAGGCACAGATTGAAAAGGTGCTTGCAGCCGGCATCGAGCCGACCCATCTGGATTCTCACCACCATGTACATACGTTCCGCGGTCTGGAGGACGTTTTTGTCCGTCTGGCACGCGAGTATGACCTGCCGGTACGAAATTCCAGACGCGACTGCACCGACAATCACGTGCAGGGTGTTCCGTGTCCGAACTATCTCGTCGATTTCATCGAGGGTTCAGGTGCACATTTCCACACGCCGCTGACCGAGTATGCACCGGCGATCGAGTCCAACATGCACCGCATTCTGCTCGAGGCGTTCAAGACGCTGGACTGCGTTGAGATCATGTGCCATCCGGCTTATCTGGATACCGCCGTCATGCTGCACTCTTCGTTCAACCTGCACCGCATGTGTGAGGTCGATCTGCTCATCAGCCCGGCCACCAAGGCATTTATCGAACAGTTAGAAGACGTTTCCCTGGCAAATTATAAAACATTTTATCAGGAGGTACGCAAATGAAAGCGGCACTGAACAGTTTTAAGAAAAAGTTAGCACAACTCGGCCGATCTATGCTCGTTCCGGTTACTGCCATGCCGGTTGCCGGTATCCTGTCCCGTATCGCTTCCCCGGATATGCTCGATATCCCGCTGCTCAAGTCGGCCGGTGATATCGTATTCGGCAACATGGACATTCTCTTTGCACTCGGTGCCGTTGTTGCCTTCGCCAAGGCAAAGGACAAGGTATCGCCCATGGTTGCGAGCTTGCTGTCCATCCTGGTACTCAAGTCCACGCTGGCTGCACTCGACGAGACCATCAGCATGGGCATCTTCGCCGGTATCATCGTCGGCTGCTTCACCGCATGGATCTTCAACCACAGTAAGGATTGGAAGACCCCCAAAATCTTCGACTTCTTTACCGGTGAAAAGTTCGTTATCACCCTCGCTCCCATCGCAACCGTTGGCCTCGGCTATGTGCTGAGCTTTATCTGGCCGCCCATTCAGATGGTACTCGACGGCTTCGCAATCGGTATTGCCAAGCTCGGCGCTGTCGGTGTCTTCATCTTCGGTTTCCTCAACCGTCTGCTCATCCCGGTCGGTCTGCATCATGTCTTCAACTCTTACATCTACTTTAACCTCGGCTCTTACACCCAGGCAGACGGCACGGTCGTTACCGGTGAGATGACCCGCTTCCTCGCAGGCGATCCCACTGCCGGCCTGTTCCTGTCCATGTTCTTCGTCGTTATGATGTTCGGTCTGCCCGGTGCTGCACTGGCCATGTACAAGTGCGCAAAGAAGCGCAAGAGCGAAGTCAAGGGTCTGATGACCTCCTCGGCCATCACCTCTTTCGTCACCGGTATCACCGAGCCCCTCGAGTTCTCCTTCATGTTCGTTGCACCCCAGCTGTACTTTGTTCACGCACTGTACACCGGTCTGGCAGGCGCTGTCTGCTACCTGCTCGGCATCCGCATCGGCTTCTCCTCGGGCGGTAACATCATCGACCTCGTACTCAACTGGGGTCTTGGCAGCAATGTCATCCTGATTATCCCGGTTGGCATCGCATTCTTCGCACTCTACTACTTCACCTTCCGCTTCCTGATCGTCAAGTACAACCTCAAGACCCTGGGCCGTGAGGATGACTTCATCGATTCCGAAGAAATCACCGAGGAAGAAAAGAACGCAACCCTGTCCAACAAGAATTACGCTTACATTGCTAAGAAGATCGTCGAAAATCTGGGCGGTGCTGCCAACATCGAAAATATTGGCCACTGCATGACCCGTCTGCGTGTCGAGACCAAGGACGCTTCGCTGATGAATCTGGAAAAGATCAAGCAGATGGGCGTCAAGGGCGTCATCACCCTGTCCGATACCAGCGTACAGATCATCATTGGCTCGGAAGTTCAGCAGGTTATGGCTGAAATCGAGCAGATCATCTAAACCGTTTTCCACGACTCAGGAGGCCTTTCCCATGAAGAAAAATAAATTTGTCGTCGTCGGCGCCGGTTCTTCCTACACCCCCGCCATCGTCGCCGTCCTGCTCTCGCGCAAGGACGACCTCAAGCTCAGCGAAATCGTTCTGTACGATATCGACGCAGCCCGCGTTGCACGCACCGGTCAGTTCTGCGAGTTATACGCCCGTGAACATGCGCAGGGCGTACCGGTCTCGTACACCACAGACATCGAAACCGCATTCCGCGGCGCTGATTTCCTGTTCGTTCAGATTCGTCCGGGCTGCAACCAGCAGCGCGAGAAGGACGAAAAAATCCCGCTGAGCCACGGCATCCTCGGTCAGGAAACCTGCGGTCTGGGCGGCTTCTCCTTCGCACTGCGCTGCATTCCGGCAATCCTGGACATCGTAGGCAAGGCACAGGAGATTTGCCCCAACGCATGGATTCTCAACTACTCTAACCCCGAGGCCATGATCTCCGAAGCAATCTACCGCACCTACCCCAACGCCAAGGCACTGTGCATCTGCGATATGCCCATCTCGCAGGAGGAGACCATCGCAGACTTCCTGGGTATCCCGCACAAGGACCTGACCTTCAAGTACTTTGGCCTCAACCACTTCGGCTGGTTCACCAACATCTACGACAAGGACGGCAACGACCTGCTCCCCGCCCTGCGCGAGCGCGTACTGTCCGAGACGGTCAGCCTGGTCAACGCAGAGGCCGAGGAAAAGCACGACAACTACTGGGGCGAGATGTACAAGCATGTGATCGAGGGCTTCCAGGCATACCCTGAGTTCCTCCCGCTCGTCTACATCTCTTACTACTACTTCCACAACGAGATCGTCTCGCACATGGACCCCAACTACACCCGTGCAAATTATGTACTCGATGTGCGTGAAAAGGTCGTCTTTGACGACTGCGAGCGCTGCATCGCAGCCGGTACCACCAAGGACAGCTCACTGCACACCGGTGTACATGGCAACTACATCGTTGATATTGCAAACGCAATCATCAACAACACCCATGAACGTTTTATCATCAACACCATGAACCACGGCGCAATCGGAAACTTTAACCACGACGCTGTGGTCGAGGTTCCCTGCTACGTCAGCGCTGGCGGCATCGAGCCGGTTTCGGTCGGCTACATCCCCCAGTTCCACAAGTCCCTCATGGAAGCACAGAAGGGCTACGAGAAACTGGCCGTCGAAGCTGCGCTGACCGGTTCCTATCAGAAGGCACTTCAGGCCGTCCTGCTCAACCGTACTGTCCCCTCCTACGCTGTGGGCAAGGCCGTCCTCGATGAGCTGATGGAGGCAAACAAGGATTACTGGCCTGAACTAAAGTAATTTCGCACTCCGTCAAAAGAAAACAGCCGCAGAAATGCGGCTGTTTTTTCATGTTTCGATTTAAATTTGATGATTGTAGATTGCAAAGATTTCCTCAAAGGCTAAAATGCAGTAGCCGAAAAAGTAATTGGCCTGCAGGTTTTCCGGATCAAAGGGATGACTGTCCTTGATGATGAACACCGTGTCACAGATGCGGCTGAGCTCGCTGCGCGCATTGCCCGTAAAGACAACCGTCGGAATCTGCGCCTTTTTGCACTTGTTCGCCACCTCGACACCGGCAATCGAATTGCCCGACTTGGAGATAATGACCATCGCGTCCAGTTGGTCACGGAAGTTGCGCACAATGGTGTCTGCGCCCAAGTATTCTTTGCGGATTACAATACACGCGTTGCCCAGCAGCTTTTTCTCCAGATATTCGGCAAGCAGCGCTGAGTGTCCCTCGGCTTGAATGCAGATAAATCCCTTACGTGCCAAAATGCGGAAAAAGATGTCCAGCTTCTGCATGTCATAGATAAAATGAATCTGCTCGCGCAATTCCTCCGGCAGAGTATTGGAGGCCTGGTTCATTTCATTGCGAAATGAGTATACCATCTCACGAAAACCTTCAAATCCCAGCTTTTTTGCCAGACGCATGACGGTTGCCGTCGAGGTATATCCCTTCTGTGCGACACCACGAATTCCAATCTTAATCGCTTCATCTGTATTCTCTACAAGATACTGCATCACGCTTTTTTCTGTCTGTGAGAGTTTTACATCTTTTTGCAGTCTTGCAACAATAGTTTGGTCGATCATAATAACCTCTTTTCCCCGATCATGCGCTGAACATTAGGCAGCATCCAATCGGTCTGAAATGGTGTTATCATATTATATCATAGTTATTCTCAAAATTTAAGTGCCGTATTGGAACATTGCGTGCGCCCTGCCTCCGCCCTCAAATTCGTCACCAACCGCCCAAAATCAAATTTCAAGATGTACCGACCGTCTATCCGGCAAGGCTGAGCACTGGAAAGAGATCAGAAAAAGACTACTACGAAGAGCATGACCGCAGGATCATCTGTTTCTGGAGGGCTTTTTGATATGCTTTTGTTGCGGAAAAGAGATTTTTCTCTGCAAATCTCGCGCAATCGCTTGACAGCTTTGCCACATGTCTTACAATAGAAAGAAAAAAGCAACAGGAGGCCAGCGCTGGGCTGGGTGATGGAATATTTATGAACGTATCGCTGCACTATATCTTGGAAAATCCCCTTTTTGAACACGCGCAGCTGCTGGCTGGTGCAGATGGCTGCTTCCGTACCGTCGAGCGCGTATCGGTTTTTGACAGTCCGTTCGGTATGGATGTCATTGAACAGGGTATCATCGCTCCGGGTGACTTCTTCGTCACCGGTCTGCTGCAATTCAGCGCGGATTCCGACGCACTTTTTGAGGTATTCCGCGTTCTGATTGCCGGTCAGTGCAGCGGCGTCTGCCTCATTGCACAGCAGCCTGTACTCATTAACGACCGTATCCGTGCACTGTGCGATCAAAACCACTTTCCAATCGTTTATCTGTCCGATGACATCGCTTATGCACAGATCATGGACACCATCAACCGCTATATCGCGATTGAAAATCTGAATCTCATCAATCAGCTTCGTCTGGACAAGATTTGCAACGACCAGACCACCGCTTCCGAGCGCATTCATCTGCTCGAAAGTATGAACCGGCAAATCGGCAGTCAGATCATGGCGGTCTGCTTTCTCGGCCGCCTGAAATCGCAGCTTGCCGGCTTTGAGTGGAACACTCTCTGGCTCAACCGTGCGGGTGACATCTACATCGACGAGCACCAGAGCCGCATTATTTTGCTCAGTGCTGATGATGCGCACGCGCTCCGCGTGCATCTGGAGGTCACCCGAAACACGATTGCGCAGTATTTTGAACAGACCGTGCTGGGCATCAGCCGCAGTTATCCTCGTCACTGGGTGGCAAAAGCCGTACAGGAGGCGCGCATTGCGCTGGACATGGCCTGCGCGGAGGGCGTAAGCGAGCAGTCCTATGACCCGCTTTCCATCACACAGCTGCTCTTTCCGCTGCGCAACTCACGCGAAGCACAGGATTTCTGCGCCGCTTTTACCCATGCGCTACGCGCGGGTACTTCCCCCGAAGGATGCCGTGAGCTATGGAACACCCTGCAAGTCTTCGTGCACTGTACGAGTGATTTCAAAAAATCGGCTCAAATGCTGCGTCAGCACGAGAACACCGTGCGTTACCGCATCAACCGCGTGAAAACGCTGCTGAACATGGAGCACGACCCCATTCGTTTCTACGAAGCCGTCGGCGCAGCCGTTCACCTGCATCAGATTTTAGGCCGCGACCCAGAGTTTGAAGATCTCCTAAAATAAAACATCATTTTTTGTAATTTTTATAAAGCACCGCGTGAGATTTTCTTGTAGTATTGTTTTAATGAAAAAAATCAAAGGGGTGCTTTTCTCTCGTGAAGACAACAGACAAGACCGAAAGCGTTGTACTCCAACCGGTACCGATGGAAGAACGCAAATCCTGGCTCGATGTCGCACTCATCCAGGCCGGTATTCTGATCTGCGTACCCAGCCTGATGCTGGGCGGTATGCTGGCACAGGCCATGCCGATCGGACAGGCCATTCTCTCCGGCGTGATCGGCTATCTGATCACCGCACTGCTGATGGTTGCAGTCGGTATTATCGGCAGCGATCTGGGAGTTCCGACCTGCGTCGTCGCCTCGGGCAGCTTTGGCCAGCAGGGTTCCTCCAAGCTCATCAGTGCCCTGTTCATGATCTCCATGATCGGCTGGTTTGCCGTACAGAACGGTGTATGCGGCTCGGCATTCTCCAACCTGCTCAGTCAGGCCTTTGGCTTTGAGCTCCCGGTTGCCGTCTCCACCATTCTCTGGGGCGTCATCATGCTCATCACGGCGGTCTACGGCATCAACGCGCTGGACAAACTCAACAAGTTCGCCATTCCTGCCCTGGTCGTCGTCACCTGCATCGGCTGTGTGATGGCAATTTCCCGTTTTGGCACGGCAGCGCTGTCCGAGCCCATTGCGCAGACCATGTCCTTTGCCGACGGCGTCGTTTTGACCGTCAGCTTTATGGCGACCGGTGCGCTCAACGCGCCCGATTTCACCCGCTATCAGCGCACGCGCCGTGACACCTTCCTGTCCTCGGTCATCGGCGTTATGCCCGCAGGTATCGCCATGCTGGTTCTGGGTGCGGTCATGACCCGGATTGCAAATCAGTATGATATCTCGCTGGTGTTCTGCGACATCGGTCTGCCCGTTCTGGGTATGGTCGTGCTCATTCTGGCAACCTGGACGACCAACACCACCAACGCTTACAGTGCCGGTCTGAACGCCGTCATGGTCTTTGGTCTGGCGGAAAACAAGCGCTCGGCTGCGACAGTTGTACTCGGTGTCATCGGTACGGCGCTGGCTGCCATCGGCATTGCCGGATATTTTGAGGCCTTCCTGTATCTGCTGGGCGACATGTTCATGCCCATCGTCGGCATCTTCCTGATCGAGTACTGGGTGCTGGCGCACGGCTCGGTCAAGTTCTATCAGCCGCGCGATGGCTGGCATCTCAACGGCTTTATCGCCCTGATTCTCGGCTTTGCTTCCACGCGCCTGCCGTTCGGCGTCTCCTTCGTCAATGGCATGGTGATCGCTGCCATCGTCTATCTGGTGCTGGAATCCATCCTGCGCCGCAAGCAGGTAAACTAAACAAAAAAGGATCGCAAACGCGATCCTTTTTCCAACTCAGCGATTGGGCAGCGGCGGAACCAGCGCGGCAAGCGCCTTCTCCACGATTTTGCCCTCGTCCATGATCTGTACGCCATCCAGCCAGACCGACGAATTGAGGCAGATACCGTCGCAATGCGACTTGGCGTCCTGTCCGTGCGGCGGTGCATCAAACGGGCTGACATAGCCGATTCCCCATTCGGTAGAACCCCAAATGCGCTCGTCCTCGACAATGTTTCCGGTCAGAATTGCACCCGGATTGAAGCCGTACGCAATATGTGCCAGCTTAAACATGCCCGTGTCCTCAAAGCTTTCCAGATGCTTGCGGAACACAGCAGCGTCCTCGCCGCCGGTCACCTCGGTGATGACACTGTTTTCAATGGTCAGACAGATGGGTGCGTCGGGAATACGGCCAAACGGCGGCGTCACCGAACCGTCAAACACGATCTTGCCCTGAATGGTGCCAAAGCGCGGTACGACGTTGATCTGACCGGTCAGCATGTGGATACCCGGCTTGGAGGCGTCGCCGCAATCGCAAGCGGTATAATGCTTGGGCTCGATCTCGAACGATACGTCACAGCCTGCCGGTGTGGTGACACGCATGTGCTTTGCATTCTTGGTACGCTCGGTCACAGCCAGCATAAAGTCGCGCAGCTGTGCGGTCTCGACCTGTCCGATCGTGCGAATCATCAGTGCCTCATTAAAATCTACCAGGCACATATAGCGCAGCTTCTTGTTCTGTGCCTCGGCGCGCTCGAACGGGGTCGAATACAGCAGCCACTGGTGATTGAACTCGATCCACACGTCGGCGTGCAGCAGCATACCGCTGAGTGCGTCGAGTGCCAAATCAGGATCGGCCGCCTTGCCCACGCCGCGCGGGGTCGGCATCTGTACCTTGAGCGGATGCGCACCAACCGCATGGGCACTCTCATATACTGCCTGCACGACAGCTGCATCCGAGTCGTCGTCGGCTGTGATGACCACGGTCTCACCGGGCTGAACGGCAAAAATCTCGCGGATCAGCTTGTCCGCAGCATTCTGTAACAAAGGATTCATGGAAAATCACCGCTTTCTATCTTATTCTTGTTCATTATACTGGATTCCCGCGCGGTGTTCTTTGGAGTGAATCCAAAAATCAACAAAGGAAATTGAAAAGATTTCAAAAAAGGAGTCAACCTATGGAACGTTTTGTAGACCAGCATCTGTCGGAAATGATCGCACAGTTATCAAACCTTGTGTCGCTTGAAAGTGTATACGATCCCCAAGACAGCCAGCATCCGCCGTTTGGCAAAGGGGTTTCGGATGCACTCCAGGCAGTTCTGGACTTGAGTCGTTCGTTCGATATGCAGGTACGCAATGTGGACGGCTACGCCGGTGAGATCACGGTCGGCACTGGTTCGCGCATGATCGGCATTCTGTGTCACATCGACGTCGTTCCCGCTGGTGCAGGCTGGAACACCGAACCTTTTGCGCTGACCGAACGCGATGGACGGTTGTATGGCCGCGGTTCGTCCGACGACAAGGGACCGCTGATCAGTGCACTCTATGCCATGCGCTATTTGCAGGAAAGCGGTCAGATTCCGGACGACTGCTGTCTGCGTCTGATTGTGGGTGCCAACGAGGAGGAGTCCTGGCAGTGCATCCGGCACTATCTGGCACACACCACCGACCTGCCGTCAGTCTCCATCGTCCCGGACGGTAATTTCCCGCTGATCTTCTGTGAAAAAGGCTTGCTGGATTTCGACCTGCACAGCGAATTTGTTCCCAACCATCGCGCGCCCATTCAGCTGGCCGCACTGTCCGGCGGTACTTCGCGCAATATGATCCCGGATGCCGCGCAGTGCGTACTCCTGTGCTCTGATGAGGCGACCGCGACAGACTGCCAGACCAAACTTGACGGCGTTGAGGTTGTGCGTGACGGCTTACAGCTGACTGTCTGCGCACAGGGAAAAAGCGCGCACTGCATGACACCGGAAAAGGGTATCTCTGCAATTACGCGCTTGATGGAAGCACTGTGCGCCCTCAAAACAGACTTTTCTCACGCTGAGCTCGCGCAGGCCATGGTGCAGGCTGGCGACTATACCGGCTCCAAGCTGGGATTGGACATGCAGGATGAAGTATCCGGTGCTTTGACGCTCAATCTGGGTGTTATTTCCATGGATACGTCCGGTGCCGTCCACATTCAGGCGGACATCCGTTATCCGGCATCGGCAAGTCAGGAAACCGTGCAGAAGCAGGTGCGCAGCGCACTGACCGGCTTTGGATATACCGAAGTCGATCACCTGCCGCCCGTCTATTTCGAGCCCAACGACCCGCTCGTGCGCACGCTGCTAGATGCCTACCAGCAGGTCACCGGGGATCGGGACAGCCAGCCGCTGGCCATCGGCGGTGCAACCTACGCCCGTGCACTGCCCTGCGCAGTCGCGTTCGGCCCGCTCTTCCCTTGGGAGGAAGAACTCGCACACGAACCCAATGAGTTCTTATCCATCGACAGCCTGCGCAGCATGACGCAAATTTACATCTGTGCCCTGCGCAAGCTCATGGAGATGTGACAATTTCATAGATATAAGAAACAGCCGCTTGACGCGGCTGTTTTCTTTTATCTATTATCTCGCACGCTCTGTTTATGTTCGCATACTTTTCTAAATCTAATGATACGACTAAATAGGATTTTCATTCCGATTCTATCACAAGAAAGGAACATCAAAAAAGCGTTCAAGCCATAGGCTCGAACGCTTTTTTGCATATTCCCGGATGGATGGTATGCCCGCGGACACCGTTTTTCCGCAAAACCAAATATCCCAAATTATGGTGTGCCTTTTGCTCGGCAGGGCATACCAATCCGGTGTGAAGAGAAGAGAGAAAAGTTTGTCAGGGTTTTATGAGTGAATATTTTCCCGATCTGAGCAGCTGGGCAAAGGCAAAACTGTCCTCTGGCAAAGTATCTGACAAGATGCCGCCTTTCGCCTCGTCACCTGGTCTATGACAGTCCGACCCCGATGTCATAATCAATCGGTTGGCCTGCGCATATTCCAATGCCAAATCATTTCTGCTATCATGTCGCGGGTTCAGGTTCAACACTTCTATTCCGTCCAGCCACGCGGCCGGTGCCGGACTACATTTTTTCCGGAACGGATGCGCCTGCACAAGCAATGCACCGTCTGCACGATAGGCCGGTACAAAACGTTCCAATCCACCCCGCATGACGGCATCAGGATCGGCGAGCAGCGCATGGTGGAAACCATACAGCAGATAATCATTGTCCGATTCATCAAAACGAAGCTCCGCACCCTCATATACCCGGATGCCATAGCGTTCAGCTTCACGTTTCAGCCGTCGATATCCAAGCAGAAAATCTTCGGTCTTGCTGCCCGGTGTGGTCAGGTCGATTTCTGCATAGTCAAAACATTCGCGGTTGTAATGGTCGGTCACGCAGATCGCCGCATAGCCCGCTGCGGCATAAGCTTTTATAATCGCCTGTGCACCCAGCCATCCGCAATGACTGATATAAGTCGTGTGCAGGTGCGTCTCTATCTTGTACAATGTCGATCACCTCCGGAATTTTGCTTACAGGGCATCATCACGTGCGGCAAGCACATCAAGCAGCTCAGGGATGGATGTGATCCGTGCATCCGGCTGCCAATATGGGTCGGTTGATATGTCCTTCTGCGCGGTCAGTGCCGAGCCGATCTGCACGGCAAGCCCAAAGCCAGCCCGCTTTGCGCCCATGATATCACGTGAGCGGGTATCGCCCACATAAACGCAGTTTTCCGGCTTGCTCTGCATCTGCCGCAAGGAAATCTGAAAAATTCCCGGATGCGGTTTGCGATAGCCAGTCACACTCGACAACGTAACATCCTGAAAATAATCGCGAATACCATAATGCTCAAGCACATTAAAAACCGAATACAATGATGCCGTGTTGGAAATCACGCCTAATTTATATCCCCGTGTCTTGAGCGCTTCCAGGGTTTCCCGAACGCCTGGACGCAGCTCACGGTGATAATAGGTCACTTCCCAGAAATCTGCCAGTTCCTCGGCAATTTCTCCCACTTTTTCATCCGACAGTCCCAGACTGGCCAGATAATACATCGGCCAAATTTCCTCCGGTTTTTTTTCCAGCGCTGCGCCTTCGCTCCACGCTTTATATCGACTGACCCCCTGCTGAACCTGTTCCCAGAACACCGACTGTCCGCATGATACGGTCAGTCCATGTTGTTCCAACAGATCGAGCAAGCCACGTGCGGCCCGCTCGGCCGTTTCCTCGTTGTACCAGATATCTTCCAGCGTGCCGCCCATGTCAAATTGTACCGTGTCCAGCATGTGATCCCTCCTTTTTTCTAAATATACAGCTTGGCCCAAACGACGTTGTGGTCGCTCAATTGCTGTCCAGAAAATCGTTTGAGTGCTTCCCCTTCCCGCGTGAACGTCCAATCGTCTGCACAGGTAGATGCAACCCGACTGTCTGCGAGCTGCACCCCGCGGTACAAAATCCAATCCAGCTGTAATTCCAATATCCGACCATCGGGCAGCGGTTTGCGCCGCGTCATTGCACTGGCCGGCTGCCATGCGTAACCGGCAATACGTGCCGCTTCAAACACTGGCTCCCGCTCGGTCATTTCTTCCAGGTGACTGCGGTAAATCTCCGGATTGTCCGCAAGCAGCCGAATCACATCCGTGTCCCGTCCGTCAAAGGTATTTGTATTGAGATCACCGCCGATGATGACGGGCAATCCATCAAATACCCGTGCAGCATGTTTGAGTACTGCCTGCATTTGTTCCCGCCGTCCGATACCATCCGTCCGGTTTTCCAAATGCACTGACACCGCACCAATTTCACGATCACCTAAGTCCAGTCGTGCAAAAACCGCACACCGGCCACCGATCCGGGTCTGCCGGTCGAAATACCAATTATATGCCTCGGGTAAGCGCAGCACCTCCGACCACACAATCGGCCAGCGGGACAGCAACGCATTGCCATGGAATCCTTTCTCCTCAGCTCCGGCGCTGAGCTCGACGAATTCCAATCCAAATACCGCGTGCATGCCCAGCCGCTCAGCCAGCACTCTGGTGGTATTTCCACCGCCCGACCGGATACATCCGTCATCGAGTTCATTGGCAAAAATCAGATCGACCGGTCGGCAATCCGGACAGTCCAGCAAAAAATCCGCGCATGCATCTGCGTATGTGCCGCGTTCCAGATTAAACACCGCCGCATACAGCATCCGATCAGGCGTTGGATGGTAGGCTGGCCCGTCAATATGTTCTGTGTGTGTGAACTGGGATATCTCGGACATAATCTGCGCCTGCGATTGCTGCGCAAGCCTTTTTCCCAGTGCAATTCTCTTTTGAAATTCCAATTTTTCCATGTACATTTTCCGCCTTTCAGCGCACCGAACGCGCCCGGCAAGTGCCACGAATCATCAGCTCTGGTTTGAGCACATCCACCGTCTGTTCGGTACTGCCCCCAATCTGTGCCAGCAGCCGCAAAACTGCCGTATGGCCAATACGACCTTTATGCTGCGAGACCGTGGTCAGGTTGATGCGCGGCAGATCGGCATACGAAATGTTATCAAACCCCATCAATGACAGCTGATCGGGAATTGCAATTCCGCACTCATCCGCCGCCTGCAAAACCCTCAGGGCAATCCGGTCAGAGTGAGCAAAAATCGCATCGGGCAGATCTTTTTCGCGCAGAAGATGTTCGATCATACGATCGGTCTGCTGAGCACTATTACACTCGACCAATTCCTGTGCTTTCGTATCGGCTGTCTCCTCCATCGCTTTGCGAAATCCCCGCACGCGATATTGCCGCGTCAATGAATCGGTATGTCCACCCAAAAACAGGATATTGCGATGCCCTAAACACAGCAGATACCGTGTCGCCTCATACGCGCCGCGCTTATTGTCGACTACGACATAGCTGCATGTGTCACTATGGTTGTTGCCCAGATAAATATGCGGGACACTTTGCAGCATCTGCTCTAGCTGCCGTGCTGAAGTGACCGAAACCGGAGCCAAGATCACACCATCTACCTGTTGAGACAGCAAGCCGTCCAAGGCTTCAGATTCTCGCACCGGATCACGCAGCGAACTGCATACCAGTACACGATAGCCGTTTTCCCTAGCGGTCTTCTCGACCGCCAGGGCTACGCCGGCAAAATAATCATTTGAAATATCCGGTACCAAAAGTCCAATCGTTCGCGTTTCCCGTCTGACCAGTCCGCGTGCCGCAATATTGGGTATATATCCCAGTTCCTTGCACGCCGCGTTGACCTGTGCCTTGGTCTGCGCACTGATCTCCGGACGATCATTGAGTGCACGGGATACTGTAGAAAAGCTGACACCCGCGCGGGCGGCAACGTCTTTGAGTGTCACCCGTTTCATGCCATCGACCTCCTTATCCCCACATGTTCGTCTGCTTGCAGCAGCTGAGTCTGTGATAAATACTCCAGCTGATCAGATTGCCGATCACTGCAGGCCCCAATCCATAGAGCGACACCAGATAAATCATATTCACACGCGCGGCGGAATCAAGTGCCAGTGCGGCAACGTAAAACATCATAACCAGAACGGCAAGTCCGGCAAAGCTGTATGGCACGATGCGCTTGTCCCGCAGGAAAAACAGCAGACAGCAACACAGGGTACCCACAAGAGCGATCAGGACGATTTGTACCGCAGTCAGAATGGTTTGGTTTTGAATGGGCAAAGATTGCAGCGGAACGGTCAGCAGCGCATACACCAGGCCAAAGATCACCGCAAACAGCAGCGCACCGAAGAAATAGGACAGGATGCGCGGACTCTTGCGCTTACCTTCCTTTGTGAAAAACAGACTCATTTTGTGTCTCCTCCCTTACAGTGATCTTATCCGTCCCTCTGCATGCTTTCTTTATCCAAGCAGCGTCCAGAAATCACGGACAACGTTGATATTGTCGTAAATCGCAACCGGATCAAATGCCGAGACATACAGCTCGTCATACGGCGTCGAACCTTCCGCAGGCTCGATATCGTCGCGAACCGGCCAGCCACCCAGCGTATTAAAGGGCTCATAGCCGCTCAGGTCACCATCAGTGCCGCCAAGCATGAAGCGAATGAGCAGCTTGGCAGCGTTCGGATGCTCGCAGCCTTCAACGACATACAGCGTATTGATGGCCGGGATACCGGTCGTCGGATACAGGTTGATGGGTGCCAGGCACCAGTCGTTATCTACGTTTTTGCGCAGCTTGGACGATGCACAGAAGCCGATCGGCGGATTGGTCTGGCCGCGGGTACCGACTGCTTCAGCGATCTCATCCGAGGACGAAGTGAAAATCGGTTCGTTGTCGTGCAGGCGCTTAAGGAACTCATATCCAGCATTCTCACATCCCTCACTCAGGGTCAGCTCTTCGCCCGTTAGTTCCTTATATGCTGCTGCCAGTTGGTCTGGGGCTTCTCCCGTGCAGAAGCCGGTGATCCAGGAACCCCAGGATACGTTGTCGAGCGGGTTCTGCATCATAATGCGTCCCTTCCATTCGGGCTGTGTGATCTCCCAGATATTACTGATGGGGGCACCGTCCGGGTAAGCTTCTGCGTTGTAGAACAGCTGGGTCAGTTCAATGTACAGCGGGACCTGCGTCTCGGTATACACCGGATCAATATGCTCTGAAATATCGGTCGGCAAGTAATTGTAGAAAATCTTGTTCTGTACGTACTCGTTCCACAAAGAACCATCCTGATCCTTGATATGTACGACATCTGCTGTGTGCTGTCCAGCCTCGTGTTCACGGGTCACCTTCTCAAGCAGCTCATTGGTAGAAATATCAAAGGATTCGCACTCGATTCCCGGATACTTAGCCTCGAATGCCTCGGCAATCTTAGTGCAGCGCGAGGAAATCGAGTAGAAGGTGACCTTGCCCTCCTGCTTGGCCAGCTCATAGAGCTCTTCTCCGGTCTGATCCATGTTGAAGATGTCGGCATTGGCCTCCCATTCGGTCTCACCGTTCTCATTGACCTCTGCCGTCTCGGTCTTGCCGCCGCACGCGGTCAGAGACAAGGTCATAACGGCTGCTAACGCTGCGGAAATCCATCGTTTATGCTGCAACATTGATTTTTCCTCCTTTTTTCTGCGTATCAGGTTATATGGTTTCTAAATTATGACTCAACGGGAATACTTGACCAGTCTTTCACTCTGTTTGTCAAAGACGTTGATCTTCTTGGTATCCAGTGCGACATAGACGGTCTGGTCAGGGTTGTAATGAGTAATACCCAGGGCCTTGATGACCATTGTTGTATCGTCCTTCTTGACCGTAATCAGGGTCTCAGAACCCGCCGGCATGGAGGTGTAAATATGCGCCTCTATATCCGCGGGCGACAGGCGTGCTGTGTTGATGCACAGCTGTTCAGGACGAATACCCAGGACCACCGCACCGCTTCCGCTCGTCGGTGCATCCTCTGTCATGTCCTCACGCGAGAAGGTCATGTCACCCAGCGGGCCATGCACGCGCATGCCCTTTGTGTCGTATTCCGCCTGCGCCTGTACAAAGTTAATACGCGGATTGCCGATGAAATCCGCAACATACAGATTGCACGGGTTGTTATACAGCTCGAGTGGCGGCGCGATCTGGACAATGACGCCCTCGCGGAAAATCGCGATCTTGGTCGACATGGTCAGTGCCTCGGTCTGGTCATGCGTAACGTAGATCATAGTCGTACCGGTCTCGGTGTGCAGACGTTTGAGCTCGCTGCGCATGTCTACACGAAGCTTGGCATCCAGGTTGGACAGCGGCTCGTCGAGCAGCAGCAGATGGGGTTCGGAGGCGATCGCACGGGCAATGGCGACGCGCTGCTGCTGGCCGCCAGACAGTTCAGAGGGATAGCGGTCGATGTACTGCGCAATCTGCATACGCTTCAGTGCCGACTGCACACGCTTTTCCTGCTCTTCCTTCGACAGCTTCTGAATTTTCAGGCCAAACGAGATGTTCTCACGCACGGTCATGTGCGGCCAGAGTGCGTAGGACTGGAATACCAGATTCAGTCCGCGTTCGCTCGGCGGCGCGAAATGTGCCTCGGCAGCGTTGACGATCTCCTTGCCGTCAATGTGAATGGTACCGCCCTGCGGCTTTTCCAAGCCGGAAACAACACGCAGCGTGGTTGTTTTGCCGCAGCCGGACGGGCCGAGCAATGTCATGAAATCGCCGTCTTCGATCGTCAGGTTAACGTCCTTCAAAATATGGTTTTTGCCGTAATATTTATCAATATGCCGCAGTTCAATCTTGCTCATAATCGTTACACTCCCTCATTTCTATTTCTGCCTGTCATTGTACTTGTGTCCGGTCATCAGCCGCCCATGCTCTTTGCCAGGTCAGCATCACCGAAGATGTTCGCAATCGCGTAAACCAAAAATACGATGGAGAACATAACAATCGCGACGCAATCCGATGCCTGAGGCGAGTTGCCGTTGGCGTACTGGAATGCCAGATACGGTAGCGTTGTGGTCTTGGGGGTCATAATCAGGATAATCAGGTCGAGTTCCTTCATGATCGATACGAAGATCAGCATGAAGCCCGAAATGAAACCGCCCTTGGACAGCGGGAATACGATGCGTGCAAAGCGTTTGAAGAAGCCTGCGCCCACGATGGAAGCTGCCTCTTCCAGCTCGCCGCTGATCTGGAGCATGTTGCTCGTACCGGCACGCGATGCAAACGGCAGGTGCTTGACAACCGAAGTCAACGAAATCAGAGCGAATGTACCATACAGCGACGGAATAATGGTCACACCAAAGATGGTCTGAGGTGTGGAGAACATCGAGAGGAAGATACCGCCGAATGCAACCGACGGAATCAGGTACGGAATGAATACCAGCTGTTCCACGATTTTGCCGTGCAGCTTTCCGCGACCCTTTGCACAGATATAGCCAAGAATCTGGCCGAAGATCGTACCGAGAATACCGGTAACGAAGGTAAGCTTGATCGAGTTAAGCAGTGCGTTGATAAAGTCATCATTCTTAAAGATACCAGGCAGACCTTCCATAATGGTCGGATCCGGGTCACCAATCCAATAGTGCAGGGTGAAGTTGGACAGTGCATAGATACCTTCACGGAGCATAAAGGATTCCAGAATGAGCAGCAGAATAGGCATCATAATACCGACGATAAAGAACAGAATGAGTACGATCGTAATAATGGGCTTATGTATACCCAAACGGATTTCGGTCGAGCGTCCGCCTTTGCCGCCGATGGTTGCGTAGGATTTACGCGAACCGATCAACTTCTGGTTCATAAAGACCGAAATCGATGCGATACAAATGAGGATAAGTGCCATTGCAAACGCGGTTTCGGTGTTCTGTGACTTGTTATTCATATAGAGCTGGCTGGACAGGGTCACAAAGTTGACCGGATTGCCCAAGTAGTTGATAACACCAAAGGTACCAATCGCCTTAGAGAAGGTCAGGATGACTGCCGACAACATGGCAGGCAGTACGAGCGGGAAAGTGATCTTACGCAGGATCATCATTTTGCCTGCGCCCTGAATCTCGCCCATCTCCTCAAGTTCGGAGTTGATCGAATTGAGCGCTGCCGAAACTAGCAGATATGCATATGCGTAATAGTGCAGCGAAAGCACCAAAATGATAGCAACCGGGCCGTATGCCAACCATTCCGGAACGTTAACACCCAAGCTGGTCAAAAATCCAGGTGCGCCACCGATACGCTCGGTCTTAAACATAGTCAGCCACGCCTGCGACTTACACCAGGAAGGAATCATGTACGGGATAATAACCGCAAGCGAGAAAAACTTTTTAAACGGCAGGTCGGTGCGAACCATGAGCCACGCGAGCACCGAACCAAGCGTAATCGCCAGAACCGAGACGCAAACACCAATCAGCAGCGAATTGAGCAGCGGCTGGAGCAGCAGCTTACCCGTCAGTTCACTGGCCAGCAAGCGGTGCCAATAGTAAAGAGTGAATTCGCCGGTCGTACCGCCTGCCGAGCGTGCATCACGCTGCGCCAGTACAAAGGTGGTCGAGATCATGTCCAGCAGCGGCAGCACAATCAGATAGGTCAAAAGGACAATCGCGATCAGTACAATAACGTTGTACGGATTGGTCACAACCTCCAGAATCTGATTTTTGATCCGTTTTGATTTGGAATAGCTTTGAATCTCCGCATTTGTTCTCATCAATATCCTCCCCTTTCCTGACCGATTCACATGTTAGGTCAAGTGATATCTTTTTTGTGATCGTCCTGCAAAACAGGAATAATTTCCATCAAATTCTGAATCCGTACATCGGGTTCAAATCCAGCGTCCCGAAATGCCTGATCCTTATGGTAAGTACGCGGATTATCAATCTGGATCATCAGCGGCCACTCAGCCCATCGGGCACCGCGCACATCGCGTGAGATCGTGTCCCCTACATAGCATGCAGCCTGTCTGTCAACTCCAGCTTCTTTTAGTGCCAGATCAAAGATCTCCCGGCGCGGCTTGCGGATACCGCATTCGCTACTGAGTGTAAGAGTCTGAAAGTATTCTGCAATCCCGTATTCTTCCAGAATACGCGGCACAAACGTCCGACTCATAATGTTAGAAATCACTCCGAGCTGATAGCCCTGTGCTCGAAGCGTCCCCAGCATTTCATGCAAACCTTTACGCGGCGTAATCTGTTTGCGATAGCGGTCAAACAGAAAACTCAGCTGCTCACTGATGGGTTCTAATCCCGGTACACCTGGCAGCATATACTCTGTCCAAATCTGCTCTCCCGGCAGTTCTATCAGATGTTCTTCTACATATTTTTTGTATTTTTTAGCACCGCAGTCTATCTTTTGCAGTAAATCATGCGGTGTTCCCGCCTCTATGCCATGTTCTTCCAGAAGCTCATGCACCAGACTAGCATATCGGACATCTTGTTCCGGTGTGGCATCCTGGACGTGAATTGTTCCGCCGATATCAAAAAATACCGCCTGAATCTTCACAACTACCCTCCTTTTTGCTTTCCGTAAACGTTTCCAACATCTTTAATCAAATCTTATCACCAGCTTGTTTTCCTGTCAACGAGTTTTTACATTTCCTACGTTTTGTTCGATTTAGTTCTTTCTTTTTTGTGCGAATCATACAATAGATTTTCTTTCCTCACCCTGCTATACTTGGTTTTATCGTAATATGATTTACGCAAACGATTTCGTAATGCATTTTCGAAAGGATGGAAGCACTATGAAGTATGATCTTATGTTTATTGGTCCCGCAACACGCGACATCAACATCGATTACACCGGCCAAGTTGTCGAGGAAATCGGTGGCGCAGTCTATTTTTGCACTTACGCCGCGCGTTCTGCCGGTGCAAACGTGTACGCTTCTGTCAAGATCAGTCCCAACGATCCCGATATCCTAGATGCTTTTGATTTGGACACTGACCACATCGCGCTGCTCCCCTCACAAAAGACCACGCTTATGCGTAATACCTATTTTACAGCCGATCGGGAACGCAGAAAAGCCGAATGTCTGGCACAATCCGATTCCATTCCGCTGTCTGATATTCCCGCAATCGACTGCAAACTTTACCACCTGGCAGGATTGCTCTACGGCGATTTTCCGTTGGAACTGCTGGACGGACTGAAAAAACGCGGTATGCTTTCAGCTGATATTCAGGGATTTTTACGCCATAACGAGGATGGCCAGATGAATTTTCACGACTGGAAGGTTAAAAAAGAGCATTTGTCCGACTTTGATTTTCTCAAAACCGACGCAGCTGAAGCTGAGATCCTGACCGGCACCGATGACCGACGCAAAGCCGCCCAGATCCTACACGACTGGGGTGCAAAGGAAATCCTGATCTCTCACAACCAGGAAATGCTGGTCTATGACGGTACCCAGTTCTACACCTGTCCAGTCAAAGCGCGCAATCTTTCCGGCCGTACCGGTCGCGGCGACACCGTATTCGGTGCATATCTAGCACAGCGTGTTCAAAACATCCCTATCCCCGATGCCCTGCTCTTCGCCACTGCTGCAGTTTCCCTCAAAATGGAATCTCCCGGCCCACTCCGTGCTTCCACCGCAGAAGTCTGCGCATATCGCGATACATTTTTCAAATAATCGTTCTTTCCCGATTTCTTCTCCCAAAAAACTTGTATTTTTCCGCGTTTTTCAGTATCATAATGTTAAGAAAAATTTGATAGGAGGATTCGGGAGATGAAACGTGTCACCATCAAAGACATCGCACGCATCGCAGGAGTATCCTACGCAACCATTTCCCGCGCACTCAGCGGTTCCAGCGAGGTCAGCGAACAGACCCGCAAACGAATTCTGGAAATCTGCAAACAGGAGGGCTACCGTACCAACGCACTTGCACGCAGCCTGACCTGCAGCAAAACCAACGTCATCGGTTTGGTTGTTCCGGACATCACCAACCCATTTTATGCAGAACTTGCGCTCGAAATCGAAACATTTGCACGGCAAATGCATTATAACGTTATGCTGTGTAATAGCATCCACTACGAAAATAACATCGGGGAACTTATGGACTTCCTGATCAGTCATCAGGTCGACGGTATCATTCTAGGCAGCTCACGCAACGAGGCGCGTGCCTGCCTGCACGAATACCACAAGACCATCCCTTCGGTGCTTCTGGGTGCATCCATCTCTGATGAAGATGAATATTGTGTCAACGCCGTCAGTGTGGACAATCGCGCCGGCGGGCGCATGGCTGCTGAATATCTGCTCGAGCTAGGTCATCGGGATATCACCTATCTTGGTTTCCGCCCGTCCAGTATTACCCACCAGCTGCGCTATCACGGTTTCCTGCGTGCAATGGAGCAGCGCGGTTTGACCCTCAACGTGATCGAAAACCCAGAAAACAGTTCTTCACTTCAGGCCGGTTATCAACTGGGCAAGCAGCTTTTTGCTCAAGGGCTGACCTGTACTGCGATTTTTGCTGCAACCGATTCGCTCGCACTCGGCGTCATTCAGGCGGCAGATGAATTTAATATCCGCATCCCGGAAGACGTTTCACTGCTTGGCTTTGACAATATCAGCTACGCAGCGCTACCCAAAATCACATTGTCCACCATCGATCAGCGCAAATCTGCTCTGGCCGAATCCGCAGTGCGTCTGCTCGTCTCACTGATTGAGCAACCATCTAACGACGGATACGCACATCACATGATTCGTCCCGCGCTGATCGAGCGTCATTCCTGTGCTGCACTACAGCTTACTAAACCTACACCCTAAAATGCATTAAAAAAGCCGGACATTTGTCCGGCTTTTCCTGTTTATAATCATTGCACCTTCATTCTCGGTGACCTTTCACAAGTCCCCGTATCCTTTTGATTCATCCTCACAGTTTGCTTATCTATTCTCCACAAATATACAATCTCTCGATTGTATATTTCGTACACGTTTACGATTGCGTTTTTCTTCAATTTATCGTATGATATTACTCAGAAAAAATAAGATATTGAAAGGTTGACTGACATGAAAAAGAATTTTTCCAACTTCCTGACCAAGATGGCAATGTTTGAGCTGGGCTGCGATCCTGGTCTGTCCAAGATGTTCGCGCACAACGACCGTCGCTCCAAGTAATTTAAAAGCGCTCTTTATCCTGTATAGAGCGCTTTTTTCTTGTCTTTCGCAAAAAATTCGATTGACATTGCACATGCAATCGACTATACTAAAAGAAAAACCTGGTTGTACATTTCATCCAGGTATTTTTTATTCCCTTTATCGTAAACGTTTTCGTTCTTTTCCATCATCGTAAAGGGAGATGAAATCTTTGCATGCAATTTTCTGGATATTGACCTTATTGGTCTTCTGTTTCACTTACGTAAACGGTTTTCGTGACGGCTGCAATGTCGTAGCGACACTGATCGCCAGCCGCTCCATGAAACCAGCTCCTGCCCTGCTCTTTGCGTCCATTGTCGAACTATTCTCACCTTTCACCGTTCTAATCATTGGCTCAAGTGTGTCCGGTACCATCCAGAAACTCATCGATCCGGCGGCTTACACCGCATCCCACGCGCAGACCATCGGACTATTGTTTTTGTCCTCCGGTCTGATCGCCGCTATTATCTGGAACCTGAGCACGTGGTTCTTCGCCATTCCGTCCTCATCCTCCCACGCACTCATCGGTGGCGTTGTCGGCGCTGGTATCATGGCTTTCGGCTGGCAGTCTGTGTCATGGGGATACTTTTGGACGCGCGTGGTCCTGATGATCTTTCTAACTCCACTGCTCAGCTTTGCAGTCGGCTGGCTCGTGATGAAAGCGCTGCTACGTCTTGGCCGCAGCATGTCCTCCCGAGCCGCCCCGTTTTTCCGCTATGCACAATACGTAAACATGGTTTTTCTGGCCTTCAATCACTCATTCAATGATTCTCAGAAGTCAACTGGTATTCTTATGATCCTGATTGGTATTTGCTTCGGTGCATCACCTGAACAGATTCCCCTCTGGGCAATTGGCAGCGCTGCTTTTGCATTGGCACTTGGCATCCTGACCGGCGGCCTCAAGGTCATCAAAACCGTAGGCACCGGTATCTATCGCGTGCGCCCCATCCATTCATTCACCTCACAGCTGTCTTCCGGACTGGTCATCTTGGGCGCATCGGTTATTGGCGCACCGGTCAGTGCCAGTCAGATCGTCAGCTCATCCATTATCGGTGTGGGTGCCGCTGAGCGCTATAAAGGTGTCAAATGGAACGTTGCAGGTAAAATTCTCATTTCCTGGATCATTACCGTCCCCATCGCAGGCGCCATCGGCGCTGTGCTACTGGCTGTCCTGCGGCTGATCTTTTTATAAATTGGGAGGCTCTACGATGTTACACAAAAAACCAAAAACCAATTTCTATACACTGCTCATCGAACAAGCCGAATGTACGGTCAGCGGTGTCAAGCTGCTGTGCGCATACTGCAATCATCCTGAGGAGACCTGCGGCGATCAGATCAAGGAACTCGAGATGCTGGGTGACCGTAAGCGCAGCCGTCTGATCGCAGCAATTAACGACTCCTTTATTACCCCCATTGATCGTGAAGATTTGTTCCGCCTGTCCGGTACCATCGATGACGTGCTGGACTATGCCTGGTATGCAGTCAAGGAACTGCGCATCTACCACATCAACCCCGATCCTGCAATTGGTGATATGGCAAATCTATTGCTGCAAATGGCCCAAAGCCTGCTTGACTGTCTGCGTATGCTGGAACACAATCCTACGCAGTGCAATGAGCATGCTGTCCAGATCAAGAAAATGGAAAACCGTCTCAATGCACGCTTTCATCAAGCAATGAACGATCTGTTTGAGCAGGATGATATCCGCACCATTCTCAAATACCGTGAGGTCTATGCACACTTCAACCACGCATCGGATAAAGGCGACCATGCAGCCGACCTGTTATTGGATATTCTGGTGAAACGCTAAATATGTAAACAATAAACTGAACCCGAAGGAAATCCCTTCGGGTTCTATTTTTATACACCAACGGTTTTATAAAGGAGCATCAAATACTTCTTGATACATCCGGCTTATGCCAGCTGTCTTAAAAATTCCGCCATCGCGTTCATCGCCTCTCCTGCACTCTTGAGCGGGAACATCTGGAATACATGCCACATATCCGGCCAGCTTTGCAGAACACTGGGAACGCCCGCTGCGATCAATGCTCTGTGCAGTCGCTCGGAGTCAGAATAAAGAATCTCTCGTTCTCCGACTTGAATCAGAACCGGCGGCAGTCCGGACAGCTCTGCAAACAAGGGAGAAAACTGCGGCTGACTGTAATCTGCATCTGGTGCATACGCACTGCGCACTGCCTGGATATAGCTTCCGGTCAGCATCGGGTCTAATGCTTCCCGCTGGATGTAAGAGTCCCCGCTCGCAGTCATATCCGTCCAGGGTGAAAAGAGAATGAGCCGACTGGGCAAAAAGCGTTGCTCTGCCTTGAGCGCAAGCGTCAATTCCAGCGCAAGATTTCCACCTGCGGAATCTCCGACGACAATCACGTCTTTGGCGCCCCAGCCCTGATGCATGAGGTATTCCCAAGCTTCGAGTGCATCTTCCAGTGCGGCAGGGTACGGCGCTTCGGGTGCCAGTCGATACTGAAATGCTAAAACTTCATAGCCGGTCACACTGGCCATCTTCGCCGCCAGTACTCTGGCATAGCCTAGATTGCCGCTCGTGTATCCGCCGCCATGGCAATAGAGAATCACTTTGCTCTTGTCATGTCCGCGTTCCGGACGCACCCAAGCCATAGGCATCTCGCCCAAGGCAAACGGTTCCCAGCTAAAGCCAATGGGAGGCGATACCAGCCGCCCCAAGACTTCCTGACTTTTTCTCTGACGGTTCAGACTTTCTGCGTCCATCTCATCGGGAGACGCTGCACTGTGGATTGTTTTCAGCGCGGCCATCATAGCCTCGGTCATTTTTTGACCCAGCAGCTCGGCTTTTTCCTGCCGATTCTTTGCTGTATTCATTTTAGAATTCATATAGAATCCACCTTTCCTGTACGATTGTATTGTTTTATTCTGACGAATTATAGGACGAAATGCGGTTGGCATCAGCGCAAACCTAACTTTTCCCAAACTGCTGTCTTATGGATTGAGCTGACAGATCACCCAGTTGAGATAGCCTGCAAAGCCAACCCAGAGCAGATAGGGTATCTGCATTCGGGCCGCCAAGCGGCTGATCGGATGGAAGGCGAGAATCATCAGGAAAATGAAGATCCATAGGACGATTAAGCAGGCCAGTGCTGCGGAATATGCGCCAAATCCAAAGAACAACAAGCTCCATGAAAAGTTCAGCACGAGCTGCATGCACCAAAGGAACACTGCCGTCTCAAACCCTTCTCCTCTTCTCCTGACAACATCGGCAAGTCCTAATCCCATTAAGATGTAAAGTACGGTCCAGACGATTGGGAAAACGTATCCCGGTGGTGTGAGCGATGACTTTTCCAGCAAAGGATATATGGTTTCAATACCCGGTGCGGCAAAATAGCCGGCCAAAGCACCCACGCCCAAGGTCAACAATGGGAACAAGAGATATCCAAGTTTTTTCATCATAAACCTCCTAGGCTATGCATGTACTCGTGTTGACCATACGCCAAGCAGCAGTACAATTGCGGCTGTCATCAGATAAATGCCCCACACTGTAGCGAGTGCAAACCAGCTGAAAATCGGATTGACACACATGAACAAACTCAAGAGCACATTCAAACTGCCGCCCAGTGCAGTCCATCCGCGTCCCGGTGTTTTGGGCGCTTCCGACAATGCTGCTGCAAGCTGACTCAGTCCAATTGATGCCGTGAGCACGCCGACCAAAAAGGAACTGGCCATAATCATTTGCAATACACCCGCTGTGCTCATAAGGGCTCCGGTCAGGAGGATACCCGATGCGATCAGCAGCAGAATTCCATTTGCCAATGCCCAGCTATTGCGCAGCTCCTTTGGCAAGCGGAAAAAGAGGATGCTCTGCGATAATCCATACAGGAACAATCCCACGGTGATCAAAAATGCAAGTCCTGTGCCTGCTGCCACGGGAAAAATGAAGATTGCCAGCCCCAGGACTGCCAGAATCAACGCAACTGCCAGCACGCTTTTTTGTGCGGTGCGGTCTGCGCCTTTTTCTTCTTCCACAGGCTCATACGCTGCATCGAATATCGTATACGACGAATTATTTTTCTGTTTCATTTTATCCTCCTACACAATTCCTGTGTGCCCATTCGGTATGATTACAAATGCGCTTTTACTTTCTATCAGCGCGTTCTCTACTTGTTTCTATCATACCATTCGCCGCGTTTTTAAACGGTTGTCCAGACAACGGAACATAAAAAATGTGCCCTGGAGACTGCATGTTGTTCTCCAGAGCACATCTATATAGAAGGGTAAATTTCTTTATTGATTGGGGTCGGGTTCCTCTTCGGTAATCGGCATCTCAATTAAGAGCTCAAATTTGCTTTTTTCAAATTTTAAAAGTCCTTCATCTCGCATTTTACACAGTTCATTGGACATCGCGCTGCGGTCTACAAACAGAAAATCAGCCAAATCCTGTCGATTCAGCGGAATGGCAAAGGTTCTCTTCCCCGCTTTATGGAACTGACCGGACAGATAATCTTGCAGGCGGTCTCTCATCGAACGCCGGATGCTGTCCTCCAGCTTTCGGGTCAGGCGATGCGCCTGCTGCGCGACCGCGACCGTCAGGTTTTGCAGAAAGCGAATCTGTACCGGTGCTGTGAGTACATTCTTCCGCAGCAGCTGACTGACATTCAAAAACAAAATCTCGGTCTCGGCTGTGGTTTCCGCTGAGATATGCAGGCGGTATTCTCCGACAGCGTTGAGTAAGCCGATCGGCTCCCCTTCGCCCAGGTTCTCCATCAGGTTGCTGTTTCCATTTGCACCTATATGGAATAAGTGCAGGTTTCCCGACAGGATGATGCCCACCTGGGTCATCGCGTCGCCGTCCCGCATCACTAAAGTGCGCTTGGGATAGACGCTGCGGTGCGATCCCATCGTTTCCAGTGCTTCCATAATTTCGTCATCTTCCATATTGCGAAACAGCAGCCCTTTTTTCAAAATTTCCAGCATTTTCTCCTGCTCTATCACGTTCTGATCGCTCCTTTCCAATCGTTCTGCTGACAAAACCACTATAACCAAAGCGGCTGTATTTGTCAATGAACTCCACCGTCTCCGAAGTCTCATTTTTTCAAACACGTTGTCTGGACAACCGATTTTCTGCTTCAATTCCTCCATAATGAACTTATCAAGCAAACGACTTCACCGTTCTGCACCTATCATTTGTAAGGAGGAACTCTACATGAAATTCTGGAAAATCCTGCTTGTCGCACTGTGCAGTACCGCTGGAATCAGTGCCGCAAGTGCCGTGGAATCCGACCAAGTCCCCATCGATTCTGATACCTTTCCCGATCCGGCTTTTTTAGATTGGGTCGAGCAGCAGGACGCGGACGAAGACGGCTTTTTGTCTGAATCCGAACGAGACGCTGTCACCAACATGGATCTGCGCAAGCAGGGTATCGAGGACTTGACCGGTCTGGAATGGTTTCAATCTCTGGAAAAGTTAAATTGCAGCGAAAACGACCTAGTAGAGCTGGAAATCATAGATTTTCCCGCACTGCAATCGCTGACCTGCAATGAAAATCCCAGACTGGAAACCCTGACGCTCAGCGATGTCCCGGAACTCGAGCACCTCTATTGCTTTCACTCCAACCTGTCCGAACTGGACTTGCACGACGTACCAAACCTCACCTATCTGGCTTGGGGCGGCAGTCCGCTGGAAGAGTTAGACCTGAGTGAAAATCCCGATCTTCACACCCTGCATGTTCTGGGCGGAAATCTGACCCACGCCGATCTGTCCCACAACGAAAATCTGGACACATTGCTGTGGAATCACACCTTGATTGAAACGCTGGACTTATCGCATCAAACCAATCTTACATACCTCAACTGCACGGACAATCAGCTGACTTCTCTCGATCTCAGCAACAACCCCAAACTGGAAACCATTTATGCCGGAAAAAACAAACTGCTTGCAATTAGAATCCCGGATGGTATCGAACCTTTCTGCGATCTGACCGAACAGCGTCCCGCTGCATTCGATTTGCCCGCAGGTGAAAACGGTTTTCTTCTGAGTGATCTTGTCCCCTGGATGGACGCCGATCAGATAAGTCAGCTCAATGGCGCTGTGCTGCAAGACAACCGTATGCAGCTGGACAACCCCAATCAGACCATCACATATCACTATACCGACGGAGCCGCTGAACTGGATGCTGCGGTGACCGTCACGGGAGAGAATGACTGGCAGGTTCCGCTGCACATTGACAGCTGGACTTACGGAGAACCGGCTGCACAGCCGCAGGCCCAGCCTGCATTCGGCACTGCTGCATTCTTCTACGCGGCTTCCCCCGAGGGCCCGTTCCAGCCAGAAGTCCCCATTCATGCAGGCACCTGGTATGTTCAGGCAATCGTAGAGGAAACCCCTCAGTATGCAGGTCTGGAATCGGTCGCTTCCTTTGAGATCTATCCCGCTCGTCCGGAATACCTCGCCCCAAACATGAAATCGGCAACTTATGGCGATTATCTGGCCGATGTATCGCTTGAATCTCAGTTTTTCTGGGAAAACGGTAGTCTGCGCGTGGGAAACGTCGGTGAGCAAACCCATCTGGCATTCTACGTCCCCAGTGACTTGATCGACTACCAAATGGTAGAGCACATTCCTGTCGTTGTAAACGTATCCCCCTATGACGGCACGCGTCTTCCCATTCCTCAGGTTTCCAGCCGTGCAGAAGCGGAAAACATCGTCATCAAGCACGGCGATTGGATTCTGCAACAGGGAACCGACTACACGACCACACTAGCGTCTCAGGGAAACAACGTCCTATTCACCATTCAATTTCAGGGCAATTACACTGGGACAGTGACCCAAACCTTCCCTGAATCCATCACGAGCGGTGGCAGCGGCAGCACCAACACCGGTAACAGCAGCAATGGTAACACCGGAAGCAGTGGAAGCAACGCGAGCACGACCTTTGTGATCTCCGCACAGGCCACGTCAGGCGGTACGATCAGTCCCGACGGTAAAATCCAAGTGAAGCGCGGCGCTACCCCGCAATTCACCATGCGTGCACAGGAAGGTTATCGACTGCGCGCCGTCCTGATTGACGGAAAGTCGATCGGCGCACAGGAAACCTACCGTTTTGATCCCATATCCAAAAACCACACCATATCTGCTGAATTTGTCCCTGTACGTACACTGCCCACGCCAGACCAAACCGGTGTATCTGATTATCTGGATACCCAAACACACGGTGCTTACGCGTCCGGCTATCCCGGCAATCGGTTTGGGCCCAAGGATGCCTTAACCCGTGCACAAGCAGCTCAGCTCTTCTATTCTCTCTTGAAAGATCAGGACATTTCGATGACAACCCATTTTGCCGATATACCAAGTGATGCTTGGTATGCCAAAGCCGTCAACACTCTGGCCTCTATGGGAATCATTTCCGGTGTCGGTGACGACAAATTCCTGCCTGATCGGCCGATTACCCGCGCAGAGTTTGTCACGATGGCCACGAAGTTCGCACAGCCTTCCCTCAAACACGAACTCGCTTTCCCTGATGTCACACCCGACGATTGGTTTTATGAGAGCGTCATGTGCGCCGCAGATTACGGTTGGATCTCCGGATACCCCGACGGTACCTTTGGTCCCAATCTCCTCGTGACCCGCGCACAGGCAACCGTTATCTTAAACCGTATGCTGGGTCGCTCCGCTGATCGGGACTTCATCGCCCATCACACCGAACTCAAAACCTTTTCGGATGTGCCGGCATCTCACTGGGCCTACTACGACATTTGTGAGGCTGCAAACGCACACACTTATGAACATATAAGTCACATGGAACTGTGGGAAGCATTGCTTTAAAAGCTCTCCCACTGCTGCAGCCTGCAATTCTCCCGTGACTGGTACCCGAATCGTAAATATAAAAAAGGGACTGACCCGCAAGTCAGTCCCTTTTGCAGCTGATCTTCAAAGTGTGAAGTTCCAAGCACCCCAGTCAAACAAAAGAAAAAGCACTGAAACGAGATGTTTCAGTGCTTTCAATGGCGGAGAGTCAGGGATTTGAACCCTGGGTACGGGATTACCGCACACACGATTTCCAATCGTGCGCCTTCGACCACTCAGCCAACTCTCCATCTGTATTTTGTTGTTTTCGCTTCGTCGTTTCGTTCGTATCTCTCAGCGACGATATTTATTATAGCGCATACATCCCCTTTCGTCAACACTTTTTTTCATTTTTTTGAAAAAATTTTTCAGCATCTTCAAAGCCCGAATTTTGCGGCCAAAAACAGCATCGGAATGCGCAAAATCGCGCCGCAGCAGGCCAATAAAGTGCAGAGTGCAATCGCGCTGCGAAACCGTGCCAGCGCATACCAATATCCTTTGCGATTATTCGGGGCATCCTGCCCTGCCAAAAAGCAGGCGGACGCGGTCAGCAAGAGACAGGGCACGGTCACGACCGCGCTCACACCTCCTGTCATCAGCGCCAGCAGCAGTCCGCGCAGCTGTAAGGTACTGAGAAAGGCGCCAGCGGCAAAGGACAGCAGAAAGCCTCTGGCGGCGCACAGGCCGGACAGCAGCAAGCTATGACCGCGCAGCATGCCGCACAGGATGGCAGCGCCCTGCCACGCCAGTGTGCCCGCCAGCGTCCGCGCCAGCAGCATCCACACATTGCCGTCCCCGATTCTGGCCTGCTCCACCATCTGCACCGCAATCTGTTCGAGCAGTGCACCCTCGCTGTGTCCGCTGCGCAGTCCGGTACAACTGCCCGCCAGCGCGCCGCATAGCAGCATAGCGGTCAGGAACACCAAATGCGGCGTGTCCCACAAAATTCGGAGTGAAAAAAAGCTGAGAATCTTCTGTCGTTTCATGGTCTGTCCCTCCTATTGGTACTTCCCCATGCAACAAGGTATTCTCAGCTCGTTTTCAATATGCTATTTTTATTCCGAAATGGTCAGCGTATCCACCAGCGCACGCGCGATATCCTCACAGGGAAGCTTCATATACGACGCAAACCCCTTGCTGTAATCTACCGTACCGTGCAGTGTGCCGTCCTCCTGCTGTGCAGTCTGGACTGCCATGATCTGCGTACCCTTTGCGATACGATCAGCGATGTCAGACACGCTCACGCGGTCGCTGACAGCGATCAGATAACGTCCCGACGTACAGCCGCATACCGGCGCCAGAACAGCAGCCATCTCCTCAGACGGTGCGGCAATCAAAACCACCTCGCCTTTGATGATTGCATTCATGTCATCGGTGAGCAGCTGACAGCCGTTGGCTGCAAATCGCTCGATCTCCGGGCCATCGGCCTTGGACAGAAAAATATTTTCTGCCGGAATCACATCATCTTTCAAAAGTGCGTCCACGGCACGGGAAAGATGGTCGCTCGTACCAAGGCACGCAATTCGGATCTTATGTGCCATAACTCATTCTGCCTTTCAAAACAACATTGCTTAACGTGTAATCTCCACGCATATTATATGATAAAGTAACCAAATTTTGCAATGCAATTTCTCGCAGATCGCACAAATTCGTTTGGTCTTACAAATCGCTGTCCATGGCTTCGACTGCTTTGAGGTAGATTGCACATTCCAGACGCTTCTTTTCCATCTTGCATCCCATCTCATACGGGACGTTCAGATCGTGGCTGAAATTGTGATTTGCCGCAGAGCAGCCGCCCGAGCAATAGAACTTTGCCCAGCAATCGCCGCACTTCTCGCGGGTATAGATGTTCATGGACGCAAACTTATGCGCGATGTCCATGTCGAACGAACCGTCCAGAACCGAACCCTGCTTGAATGCCTCGTTGCCAACGAACTGGTGGCAGGGGTAGATGTCACCTTCGGGCGTAACCGCAACGTACTCATAACCGGCACCACAGCCGCGCAGACGCTTAACAACGCAGGGACCCTGGTTGAGGTCTACCATGAAGTGGAAGAAGTGGAAGGGCTTGCCCTCCTTGCGGCGTGCCTCCATGATATCGGTCAGGCGATCGTACTCGGCATAGATCTTGTCCAGATCAGCCTCGGTCAGCTCGTAGCCGCAGCCGTCCTCAGCCGCAACCGGCTCAACAGACAGGCGGTCAAAGCCCTCGTCTGCAATATGTACGACATCCTCTGCAAAGTCCAGGTTCTTGCCGGTGAAGGTACCGCGTGCGTAGTAGTCCAGCTTGGGATCACGCTTCTCGACCAGCTTCTGGAACTTGGGCACGATGATATCGTAGCTGCCAGCACCCGAAACGGTCTTGCGCATCTCGTCGTTGACCGACGGACGGCCATCGAGCGACAGAACTACGTTATCCATGTTGGCGTTGATGTAGTCAATCTTCTCGTCGTCGAGCAGCAGGCCGTTGGTGGTGATGGTGAAGCGGAACTTCTTGCCGTGCTCCTCCTCGATCGAACGCGCATAGTCAATGGTCTGCTTAACCGTATCCCATGCCATGAGCGGCTCGCCGCCGAAGAAGTCGACTTCGATGTTGCGGCGCTTGCCCGAGCGTGAGATAACAAAGTCGATTGCCTTCTTTGCCACCTCAAACGGCATAATCTTACGGCCGGTGCCGAAGTCGCCGGTGGATGCGAAGCAGTACTGGCATCTCAGATTGCAGTCATGTGCGACGTGCAGGCACAGTGCCTTGACCGGTGCGCCGACCGGAATGTACTTGGACACGTCAATGTAATCGTCGTCCGCGAACAGCTGGCCGTTCTTCTTGAGGTCGTACAGCTCTGCGTACGCCTCGCGTACAGCCGCTGCGTCGTACTGCGGCAGCGCCTCCACAATGGCGTCCGGGCAGGTTTCGGTCATCTTCTCATCGATCAGGCCGGATACCGCGTAGGATACGTCGTCGAGCAGGTGCACGGCACCGCTATTGACATCCAGCAGGAAATTCAGGCCTTTCTTGGTAAAACGATGGATCATCGCTTGTTCCTCCGTATCTATGATGGTTCTGTGTTATCGGAAAAAGGATTTTGGGAATGTACGGGTCATCTGACACAAAACAGCGAGGCGCACCATCCGGCACGCCCCGCAGCTCGATTCCTCGAAATTACTTGCTCTGCTCGCACTTCTGGTTTGCAACGGTGCAAGAAGTCTTGCAAGCGGACTGGCAAGAAGTCTGGCACTCACCACAGCCGCCGTGTGCTGCAGTCTGCTTCAGGGTTGCGGAAGTCAGGGTCTTGATATGGGTCATGATACGTACCTCCCGTTTTTTAGAATATGTTTATTTTCTGCGTTTTTTATGCTGCCGACGACGTCGGGCACCCAAAACGCCGCCCACCGCCGCACTGGCGATGGTCAGAATCGCGTTGATCAGCAGGCGCGAAAGCTGCACCTGCTCACCAAACCACGCGAAACTCAAAATTGCAAGGCAGGCAAACACAATCACTCCGGCAGCCAGACCCCAGAGGGGCTGCCACGCAGATGAACGCTTGGCCGCGAGGAACGCGGCGCACAGACTGCCAAGCACCAGACACAGATCGGCCCAAAGCGCGATCTTGTCCGCCGGAAGACCGCCCATCAGGACGGCCAGCGCACAGGCGGCCATCAAGGCCAGCGTGAGCGCAAATCCGGTCAGCACGGCTGCACCGAGTACAGCCGGTACCGACGGCCCGGATTGATTTTTGTTCATAGAGGTCCCTCCCGCCCAAAGAACTTTGCTATCAAGCTATTCGGCGGGCGACGACATTATGCCTTCGGCTCTTCGACCTTGTCAGTCGGAGCTGCCTCCTTACCGCGGATTGCCCAGCGATACAGCTTGAGCTTGGTGCGGTCAGCAGAGGTCTCAATGACGAGGGTATCCTCCTTCAGGCTTACGACCTTACCAATGAAGCCGCCGATCGTGGAAATCTCATCACCGACCTGGATCGAATTTCTCATGTCACGCTCAGCCTTATCGCGCTTGCGCTGCGGGCGGATGAGGAAGAAATAGAAAATCACGACCATCAGAATGATGGGCAAGAATGTTCCTAAAATCTGGCTATAGTTGTTCAGCATCTGTAAAACACCTCCTACCGTATAACATCAGTACTACCATTATATACAAGCGGAGGCAAAATTACAAGCCCTAAAAACTTTGTAACCGCTGTCTTTTGGTTGGAACGCGTCACAATCAGGCGAAGTAGACCGGGCTGGACATGGCAAGCAGCTGACCGTACTGTCCGTCCTTGTCACCATATAGCTCAACACGCAGCCAGCGGTCGCCCTCAGCCTGCACGCAGAACAGGTCGCCGCGGTACGGATACTTCTTGGTGCCCGCAGGGCCGGTCAGTGCAATCTCGCGCACCTCGATGCCCCACTTCTCCCACATATCCCGGCGTTCGGTCAGGCGCACGTCCACGCGCACTTCGCATGCACCGGTCTTGAGGGTATCACCCAGATTGTATTCTTTGCCGTCCTGACGGACTTCGATGTCCATGGTGGGGCCAAGGGTCACATACGTGCGTCCGGCGCGCAGCGCATCCAGCGCATTCTCCTGCGTGACCTTGCCCTCAGGCAGTCCCAGATAGGTTGCCGTGGTGATGACATCCTCACTGTCCTTACAGTGCCAGTCACGGCCAGCCGTGCAGGCCAGATGATGTCCCTCATTAAGCAGCTTGGTCCACCACTCAATCGCCATGATGTTCTTGGTGCGCACCATCGGGTCTTCCTGCGACCAGACCTCGATATAGGTAATATCATCCCAGTTCTTGACCTTAAAATCCCAGCGGCAGCCCGCACACATCGGCGCACCGATATTGAACGGGTGTGCAATGCCCGCGATACCGCCCGCCTCACGAATCTGTGCGGTGTAAGTATCGATATCCTCAGGCAGGGCAAAGCGCCAGTCTACGTAGTGCTCACAGCCCAGCACCAGCATGTGACCAAAGAAGGTCGTCCACTCAATACCACGGATGGCCGGCACGGTCTCAGCGGCGAGCTCCGGCGTCAGCTCGGCCTGTCCAGCCTCGGTATTGTGATCGGTCAGCGCAAAGCCGACATAGCCGTAATCCTTGACCGCATGCGCCAGATCGTGCACCGTAAACCGACCGTCCGAGTGCAGCGTATGGCAGTGCATCTCAAAGGGACGATAGGTATAAGCAGGCTTGTCACAGCCGATGACGGTCAGGTGGTAGGTCAGTTCATGTTCCGGGATGGCTGCCTGCACATTGAGCACGATGCGCCAGTTACCCTTTGCTGCCTTATGTGCAAAAAATCCGCGGGACGAGCCCTGTTCGGAAATCACAATGACCTGTTCCGGGTCATGGCGATGGGCACAGCCTACATACTCACCCTCGTGGTCAAGTGAGAAGGTGACAAAGTTCATCAGTACCTTGCACTCGTCCATATCAGCCGGGAACAGCTTGCGTCCGGTCCAGCCGTTCTTATCCATACCCTTCTGTACCTCACGGGCAACCAGATCAGGGTCGGAAATGGTCTTGGGGCTATATTCACACACAAACTCCAGGTGATCGTAGTCGCGTTCGGTCTCGAACGAAATAATACGGTTGGTACGGTCATCTTCGGGATGGAAGACAAACTCTTTTTGCAGCAAAATTTCCATCTGGGAATTCTCCTCTTTGCAAGTAATATCGTTCTATTTTCTTACCCTTATCATACACCGTGTACCGGCACAGGGGAAGAGTCATTTGCGCATCCGCGGTCAAAAAATATACCCGATTTTTGTCTCTCTGCTTTTCAGCGTATGAAAAAAGAGAGGAGCCTGAAATTGGCTCCTCTCCTCCACTGCGTATGTGTTATTCCCACTCTTTTTCTTTCAGGTTGGTATAGATATAGATACCAGCCGAAACCGAACAGATCAGGAACATGATAACCGACAACGCTGCCGACCGGTTGTAATCCAGATAGCGGTTAAACTGGTCGTACAGGGCGATGCCGAGCATCTTCGGGCTATTGCCGCCAATGAGGTACGGGGTGGTGAACGAACCGACGTTGGTCATGAACACGAAGGTAGCTGCTACGACAACGTCCTTCATCGACAGCGGCAGAATCATCGTGCGGAATACACGCATCCGGCTCGCGCCGACGTCACGCGCGGACTCGATGACCGAATCCGGGATCGCGCCCAAACCAGCTGTGATCATCAGTGCCGCGAACGGGATGTTGAACCACAGGTTCATGATGATCAGGCCGCTGGCATGATACATCATGGCCGGTTTGAAGTCGTAGTTGAACAGGAGCTGTGCAATACGGTTGATGACGCCGGTATCACGGATAATGGTGATCATTGCATAGACCGCAACCAGACCGGGGATGAAACGCGGCAGCAGGTAGAGCGTGCCGATGGCCCGGGAGATCGGGGACTTGACAAAGCGCAGGTACAGCGCCAGCAGATACGCAATGACGATCGCCAGTACAACCGTTACAACAACGACATACAGCGTAAAGCCGATGTTCTTCAGCTGCGATTCAGTTACAAAGAAATGCTTGTAGTTTTCCAGTGTAAATTCGCCCGTTTTTCCATCCTGAAAGCTCATGATGACAGACGACAAAATGGGGTAGGCAACGGTCAGCATGACCACCAGGAACGCCGGCAATACCAGAGCGTACCCGATGAGCATTCTCTTTCTAGAATTTGTTTTATTCATAATCAATTACCTCGGACACAAGATTTGTAGGCGTTAACCGAGTGTACCGATCTCCTCATCCCAACGTGCGTTCAGGTCGGTAACCAGATCGCCCAGGGCCTGCGTACGGAAGTTGGAAACGTCCATGCTCATCAGTTCTTCTGCGCCAGTCAGGTCAACACCTTCGGTTACCAGCGGGATCGCTGCCATATCCTGTACCAGGATGGTCTGTGCCTCAGGCGAGAGCAGGTAGTCGATGAATGCGAAGCCGCCTTCCTTGTTGCCGCTGTAAGAGGGAACTGTGATACCCTGTACAGAACCGGTGAAAGAGGGCTCGATGGTGGTAATCTTGATCTTCTCGGGAACGGTGCCAGCCTTACGCTGAGACAGAACCATGTCTGCCCAGTTCGGGCACATGTCGATCTCGCCCTGGGTCAGCAGGTCCAGAGTACCCTGGTTCTTGTTCGGGTAAACAACGCTGCTGCCGGACTTGTACATGTACGGATGCAGCTCCTTGAGGAATGCGAAGCCCTCATCCCACTGCTCCATCCACTTGGGATCGTTGCTCATCAGCGCGCTTTCATCGTCGATGAAGTTATAGATAGAGGTACGAACGAAAGAGTCACCAGCGCCGCCGGTACCCGGAGTGTTGTATGCGAAGCGGCCCGGATGTGCCTTGATCCACTCAACCAGCTCGTCCATCGTGGTCGGTACTTCGTCTTCCGGAACGGTCTCGGAGTTATACGCCAGGATAACGGTGGTGCCGCGGTACGGCTGGATCTTGCCCTTGGCTGCTACCGGCTCTGCGGTCACGCCTTCAGCGTTCGGGATCTTGCTCATGTCCAGATCTTCCAGGACGCTCTCGTCGGTCAGGGACAGGATCTTGGTCAGGTCGTCGTCGCCCAGGTCAACAACGTCGAACTCGGTGTCGGTCTGGCCTGCCTTGTATGCTGCAACCAGCTGGTCAGCCAGAGTGCCGCCGCCAGTACCGGACAGGATGAAGTTCAGCTTTGCTTCGTAAGTGCCTGCATATTCAGAATTTGCATTAAAGTCGGAAACCAGCTTCTCAAAAGTCTGACGAACGTTATCCGAACCGGTTGCCCAGACCTGTACGTCCTTAACAGTACCGGTCTCGCCGCCGCTCTCGCTCGTACTTGCATCCTTGCTGCCGCCGCAGCCTGCCAGCGTACCGACGAGCAGTGCAGAAGCCGTCAGAATCGCAAACAATCTCTTAGTATTCATAGATCTCTTCCTCTCTTTCCTCTTATTCGGTGAACGTGTGGTATTTCTCGAAGTTCAGACCGACCGGATCGCCTACTTCCAGCTGATCAGAAATTTCACGGTTGACGAAGCACTTGATGACGTCGTCACCGCACTGCACGTTAACAGATACGTAGTGTCCGAGGACCATGATGGTTCTCACCTTGCCGTTAACCATGCCGCTGCCGCCTACTACTACATTAACATTCTCCGGTCGGACTGCGATGGTCTTGTCTCCATCCTTGATGAAGTTCATCTCGCCGATGAAGGATGCAACGTACTTGGAATTGGGGTTGTCATAGATCTCGGTGGGCGAGCCGACCTGCTCGAACTTACCCTTGTTCATGACAACGATTCTGTGAGAAAGCGTCATTGCTTCCTCCTGGTCGTGGGTTACGAATACGACCGTGATGCCCAGATCGGACTGGATCTTCTTGAGCTCCTCACGCATCTGCTGACGAATCTTCGCGTCGAGTGCCGAGAAGGGCTCGTCGAGCAGCAGCATGGAGGGCTTGAGGAGCAGCGAACGTGCGATCGCGATACGCTGCTGCTGGCCGCCAGACAGCTGGCTCGGATACTTCTTCTCGCTGCCGGACATGGAGACCAGCTTTAAGATGTTCTTGATATCCTCATCGATCTGTGCCTTGGGAATCTTGCGCAGCTTGAGGCCGAATGCAAGGTTCTCGTAAATGGTCATGTGAGGCCACAGGTTATAGCTCTGGAATACCATTGCGGTCGGGCGCTTCTCAGGCGGCAGACCGACGATGCTCTGACCGTCAATGGTGATGTCGCCGCTGGTTACGTCGTGGAAGCCGCCGATTGCACGCAGGATGGTGGTTTTACCGCAGCCGGAGGGGCCAAGGAAGGAAACGATCTCGCCCTCGTAGATATCCAGATTGATATGCTCGACACCGTCACCGTTGTCGTACTTTTTGGTCATATCTTTTAGCTGCAGCTTGATTTTTCTCTCGCTCATATGCGTCTAATCCTCCAACATATCTCAGATTATTTCATCTTGAAGCCGCCCGCGATGGCATCGGGGCCGATATACTTGCGCATCAGGAAAATCATGACAGCCGACGGGATCATCAGCAGTACGCCGAATACAGCGCCCGCCTGTCCGGGATAGTCCATGATAATGCCGTACATCTCGACCGGCATGGTAGTGATGCGTCCCATACCGACGAGCAGGGTGCCCTGTGCCTCCTCCATGGAGCCGAGGAAGGTGTAGAGCGTTGCAACCGCGATACCGGGCATTGCCATCGGCAGGGTGACTTTGAAGAAGGTACGGATGGGGCCTGCGCCAACGTCACGCGCTGCTTCTTCCTGCTGCGGGTGAACGGTGCGGAATGCGCTCGACGGCAGCCATACCATGAACATCATGGTCGTAATCATGTGGATGATGACGACGCCTGCGAGGGTACCCATCAGGTTATACTTGTAAAACAGAACGCCGATCGAAATGAAGATACCGATCTTCGGGAAGGCGTTGGTCAGCAGGAAGGACAGCATGAACAGCTTTCTGCCCGGATACTTAAAACGCGCCAGGGAGAATGCTGCCGGGATACAGATGATCATCGAGCAAACCGTGGTGATGATTGCTACAACGAAGGACTGTACCATAGAAGATTTCAGACTGTTCTGCTGGAAGATGAAATCCCACCAGTAAGTACCCCACTCGGTTGCCAACAGGTGCGGCGGTTCGTATTCATTTGCGAACGCCATCATAATCATGTTGAGCAGCGGGCCGTAGAAAAACAGGATAAACACCGCCAGAACGATGAACTCCCAGAATTTCTTTTTGCCGACCGCGAAGTAGAAGCGTTTGGGATTTAAATACTTGAACATACTTTTCGATCACCTACTCTTCTTGTTCTCTTTCTCTGCGTCCGCCGGTGACAGCGGATTCTTTTTCCCGGAAACCTGCCGGGTTCAGCCGTCAATCGCACCGCGCACAAGTTCCGGTGCACGGCTTGTGATGTTTTCGATGCACTTTGCCTTGGCAACTTCTGCTGCCCGCTCCGGATCGTTGATGGTCCAGGCCGAAACGACAATGTCGTTCTTGTCCATGACCTGCATAAATTCCGGTGTGCAAAGTCTTTCGTGTACGTTGATCACGCGGAATCCATATTCGCGACACAGGTCGGCGGCTTTCTGCATGTCCTGTTCGGTCAGCACTTCGCCGTCCTGCAGCCGATCATATAATCCCGGCATGAGTTCTTCGATGTTGATGTAAATAAGCACGTCCCTTCTCAGAGTTTCGTCCATACGGACACGCTCTAAGCTGACAGTTCCAGAAAAAATAAGACGCTGTAACAAACCATGCCCCCTTGCAAGGTCTATCACAGCATTCTCCAAATCGGGCTCCTTCAAATCACAATTGATCCACTTGTCAGTCGGTGCGACCAGTGCAAACACCGCGTCCAGCGCAGGTGCGTCCTGACCGTCCAGGATTGCGTCGTGGGAAATTGCAAGGATGCCGTCTTTTGTTTTCCGTACATCAACTTCCAGCGCATCCGCATTCGTCTGCAAGGCATGGCGAACGAATTCAAGTGAATTATCCGGTGTGCCGTCGCAGCCAGAATGAGCTGTAATGTGTACCAAGTTTCTTCACCTCCAAAAGTATCTGTGAGGAACTGTCCTCACAGGGTCCAATTCGCAGGTTTGAGAAAGCTGTACGTTATTTAGTTTTTCAGATGCCCGAATGGGCAGCGGCAACCAAAGGTGTGGGGTGATGAAGTCCACAGCCTATTGATTATGAAATATAAACAACAAACAACTTTTTACGAATTGGGAACTGTCTACATTGCACATGATATCATGCAAACCTCCAAAACGCAATCATTCTGCGCAAACATTTTTGTAGAAAATGACATTTCATCGACTTTTATAATTTTTTTTAAAAATCTTTGTCTATTTTGCAGGTTGTTTCCTTTGCAAAACACCTTGATTTTTAAACTTCATGGCATTCTATCTAATTTGTGTTTCCAGAAAGCATGACCTTATAAAATCGGCAACCTGTCGGTACAAAAACGTCCGGCGCGTGATTTGCCTGCCGCTCGAAGGCAAGTGTATTCTACCACAGATTGTGCATACATTTCGACCAACAAGCTGTCAGGTTTTTGCAAAATGTCTGTAAACTTGACAGCCTGTTTTTGCTCACAATGCCGCAAGCAGCGCCGCCGGATCGTCCAGCACCAGATCAGGCTGAAACCTGGTGGTTTTGAGATCGTCCAAACCGGCCTCTCCCGTGAGCAGCAAACAGGTATCCATTCCCGCAGCCAGACCGCACGCAATGTCGGTGTACAGGCGGTCTCCGACCACCAGCGTCTGTTCCCTGCTATAACCGGTCTCCTCCAGGCACAGCTCGGCCATCCGGGCTGCCGGTTTGCCCAGATAAACGGGCTCTTTTCCGGTCGTCGCGGTCAGCATACCGCAGATTGCGCCGCAGTCCGGGATGAATCCGAACGGTGCCGGACAGCGCAAATCAGGGTTTGTGCCATAAAACGGCACGTCGGTGCGCTGGAGTAATTCTGCCGTGCTGCACAGCTTGTCATAGGTCAGTTCCCCGTCATATCCGACCACGATACACGCCGGATTGTCCACAAGTTCGGTCACAATCTGCAAGCCAAACGACCGCAGTTCTTCCACAAACGACTGTGTTCCCTGTGCATAGATGGTCTGTGTTCCGTACCGATCACACAGCGTGCGCGCGGTCACATAGGACGCGGTCACAAACTGGCGCTCCTCGGTCTGCAAGCCGAACACCTCGACAAACCGTTTGACGTAATGACTGCGGCTGCGCGTAGAGTTGTTGGTGATAAACAGACTGGTCCCGCCTCTGCGCTCGATTTCCGCGAGCAGTTCCCGCGCACCCGGCAGCAATTCATCCCCTACCGCCAGCGTTCCATCAATATCGAACAAAAACAGTCTCTTGTCGGACAGATTCATCAAAATATCCCCCTGATTTTGAAAAAAGCCGCGCAGAATCTGCGCGGCTTAAATGGTTTTAAATTAAAGTGCAGCGTTGTGCGCGGCAATGAGCTCGCCTGCCATATCCGGATAGTTGGAAATGATGCAGTCCACGCCCTGCGCAATCATGTCGCGTACATCCTCCTCGGTATTGACCGTCCAGGTATTGACCTCCTTACCCATCGCGTGGTAGGCATCGGTCAGGTGACGCTGGTATTGCAGCAGGCACCAGCGCGGATGGATGGCATCCGAAATGGTCTGCGAGAAGTAGTACTCCGGGTTGTGAATGGGCTTGTCATACAGCAGACCGGTCTTGATCTCGGGATTCATGCGCTTGCACGACTCCATCGAGATGTGGTTAAACGAGGACAGAAAGACCTGATCCTGCATCTGAAAGCGCTCGATCTCACGGATGACCGCCTCTTCCAGACCGGGATAAAAGACCTCATAATTTTTGAGCTCCAGATTGCACACCTTATGCGTCTGCTTGCAGAAATCCAGCAGCTCTGCCCAGGTCATCATGGTCTGACCGGCAAACTCTGCGCCCTTCCAAGAACCCAGATCAAACTGGCACAGCTCCTCATAGGTGTAATCCTTGACGTAGCCCGTGCCGTTGGACGTGCGGTCGAGTACCGGGTCGTGAATGATAACCAGCTTACCGTCCTTGGAGAAGTGAACGTCGCTCTCAAAGCCGTCACAGTTGGTCTTTTCGACCGCAGCCTCAAAGGCAACACGGGTATTTTCCGGGTAATAACCGGAAAAACCACGATGAGCCAGACTTAAAATCTTCTTTGCCAAAGCGTATCCTTCCTTTCCTGTACGCCGCGTCAGGACTGACCGATCGGCAGCGTCCAAAGGGAACGATCCGAGGTCGAAATACCCCGCGCACCCGCAGAAAACGCCTGATTTGCGTCCACCGCACTGCGCACCAGTCCACCCGCGACCACAGCCGCGCCGGTCTCCCGGCAAAACGACTCGATCAGGCTGGGCGGCAGAATGCCCGGCATAAGCTCGACAAAGTCGGGCGACACGTTTCCGCTGACCTGAATAGCCTTCTGGTAGGACTGTCCATCCATGATGAAGCAGCGCAGCGCCGCGAGCATACCATATTCACGGATGGTACGCACCAGGTTGTTCTTGGTCGTAATGACACCGTCCGGGCGCACGATCTCGGCCAGAATCTGGACACCGTTGGCATCGCGTGCGATTCCTTCGGCCAGATCCAAGTGTACAAATACGATCTTTCCTTTCTGCTGCAAGCGGCTGACCATTTCCTTGACGTCAAACAGCTTGCCGCCCAGCAGAAACACAACCGCGCACGGCGATTCTGCCGCGACCGCCGCGTCCTCAAAGGAGTGCACAGCCGCAATAATCGGATGTTTTGCAAGGGCTTCTCTTAAATTTCGACTGGACATCGTTTTCCCTCCCGCTTTTCCGTTCGTTCTGTCATCCGGCCGCAGCGGGTCAATCGGTTCCTTTACGCCAGCGATTCCGACGCGATGACATCCACGCCGGTACCGCACACATCGGCTACGATCACATCGCCGATCTGCACCGGAGCGCTCACGCGCGTGCCGTACAGCACACGCATGGCGTCAAAAATCTTATCTTTCGGGATGGCGCTGCGCGTGCGCACAGCCAGCATCCGGCGGCGATCTTCCACCGTGACGGTCGAAGTCAGCATGCGCTCAGGGCGCAGCAGCTCGGCCTCGGCATATGCCGCACCGCGCTTACAGGTATTGCCCGTCACCGACAGGATTTTTCCATCCTCAACCGTTACCGTCAGCGCACAGCCGCGCGGACAGACGACACAGGTCATATTTTTTGTTTCCATTGCACACCCTCCCAGGACTCACTTGGCCGGGCGCAGACCGATTTCCACCGTCTGACCCACGAGTTTTTCCGCAAGCTGACGGGTGATCTGCACCGATTCCATCTCACCGGGTGCCGCCTGCGGCACGCGCTTGTGATAGACGACGTTTCCGTCTACCTTGACCTCGAGTTCCATGTCGGTGAAGACATCGCTGACGCGGAACAAGAACTTTTCGTCATAGCTCAGCGCCGCCGGATCGATGGTGGAGGGCACTACATAGCGTACACCAAAACCGGGCTTTACGTCAAGCGTATGGGCACCGTCCGTGCGCTGACCGAGGGCGTATTTTGCCGCACCGCGGCCTGCCAGACGGCTCTCGATGGTGACAAAGTCGACCAAATCGTGTACATGTACGACGTTGCCGCAGGCAAAAATGCCCTCACAGCGGGTCATCATGGACTGATCGACAAAGGGTCCGTTTGTGATGGGGTTGATCGGAATATCAGCTGCCGCGCTCAGCTCATTCTCGGGAATGAGGCCGACCGACAGAAGCAGGGTATCACAGGGTACATACTCGAAGGTCTCCGGGATGGGACGTCTCTTTTCGTCCACCTGTGCAATCACGACGCCCTCGACGCGCTCACGTCCGCGCACCTCAACAACCGTGTGCGACAGGCGCAGCGGAATGCCGAAATCGTCCAGACACTGCACAATATTGCGCTTGAGGCCGCCTGAATACGGCATGACCTCGAGCACCATCTTGACTTCTGCACCTTCCAGCGTCATGCGGCGTGCCATGATGAGTCCGATATCACCCGAACCCAAAATGACGACCTTTTTGCCCGGCATATAGCCCTCGATGTTGACAAAGCGCTGTGCCGTGCCGGCGGTGTAGACGCCCGCCGGACGGGTGCCGCCGATACCGACTGCACCGCGGCTGCGCTCACGGCAACCCATTGCCAGCACAATCGCACCTGCCTGAATGGTCAGAATGCCGTCCTTGCTGTTGACCGCGGTGACAACACGATCCTGCGAGATGCTCAGCACCATGGTATCGCACTTGTACTCGATGCCCAGCTCGTCGACCTGTGCATGGAAGCGTGCGGCATACTCCGGGCCGGTCAGCTCCTCGCCGAAGATGTGCAGACCGAAGCCTGCGTGGATGCACTGCTGCAAGATACCGCCGACATCGCTGTCGCGTTCCAGGATGAGGACGTCGTCACAGCCGTTTTCCTTGGCTGCGACTGCGGCAGCAAGACCCGCCGGGCCGCCGCCGATGATGACTACACTGCGTTTTTCCATTGCCGTCCCCTCCTTTATCTGGTTTTACCGGTGAGCATGTAGGATGCACCGCCGAACTTGGTGATCTCGGTCGGCTCGCAGCCCAGCTCCTCGGCCAGAATGTCCACAACACGCGGGCCGCAGAATCCACCCTGACACTTACCCATACCGCTTCTGGTACGGCGCTTGACGCCGTCTACCGAGCGCGCACCCGCCGGACGGCGGATGGCGTCACGGATCTCCTGCTCGGTGACCGTCTCGCAGCGGCAGATAATACGGCCATATGCCGGATTTTCCCGCACCAGTTCGGCGCGCTCGGCGTCGGTCATCTCACGGAAGCGCTTGACCGGCTCACGCGTGCCCGTCCAGTCCTCCCGCTCGGTCATGGTGACCCGACCGCTTGCACGGACAAGGCCGACAACCTCCTCAGCAACCGCCGGAGCTGCCGACAGGCCGGGAGACTCAATACCGGCAGCGTTGATAAAGCCGGGAACCGGGCTGTCAATGATGAAGTCACCAGTCGAGGGCGTTGCACGCAGACCGGCAAAGTTTGTGATCGCCAGACGCATATCCAGCTTTGCAACAGACTTGGCCGCACAGGTCTTGATCTCCTCCAGACCCTGCCAGGTCGTAGAGGTATCGTCCTTGTGCTCGACGACATTGGCATTGGGGCCGATGTACAGGTTACCGTCCACGGTGGGCGATACCAGAACACCCTTACTGCCGCCTGCCGGGGTCTGGAAGACCACATGGCCGACGGTCTTGCCCATGCTCTTTTCAAACAGGATGTACTCACCCTTGCGCGGGGTGATAGTGAAGCGATCGTCACCCACCATGCGTGCGATGTGATCGGCATACAGACCGGCTGCGTTGACAACCACAGATGCCGTCAGCGTCTGACCGCCTGCAGTGACGGTGAATCCGCCCTCGGTCTTCTGAATGTCGGTGACCTCGGCTTCGCGCAGGTACTCTGCACCCGCAGCGCAGGCAACCTCAAGCGCTGCCGTCGTCAGTTCATACGGGCAAACGATGCCCGCAGACGGTGCGTACAGGGCGCAGACCGCATTCGGCTGTACGTTCGGTTCCAATTCGTAAAGTTCGTTTGCGTCGATGACGCGCAGACCGGGTACTCCGTTCTGTACGCCCGACTGATAAAGCTGTTCTACTGTCTTAGCTTCCTCATCACTGAAAGCCAGTACCAGAGAACCAATACGCTTGAAGGGTACATCCAGCTTGCGGCATACATCCTCCATATACGCGTTGCCGCGCACATTCAGACGTGCCTTGTTGCTGCCCGGCTTGGCATCATAACCTGCGTGGACGATGCCGCTGTTTGCACTGCTGGTCTCTGCCGCAGGCTCTAAGCGTTTGTCCACGACGCAGACGCGCAGCTGATATTGAGACAGCTGATAAGCGGTCATCGCGCCGGTTACACCGGAGCCAATGACGATCACATCATACTGCATTCACCCTCGTCTCCTTTCTCTCTCTTCCATACGGTTGTGTCTTGTTCCCAAATTCGAAAAAAGTACGAAAAAAAGACACACGAAGAACAAGCGGTTCATCACGCCGCTTTCATTCTTCATGTGTCTCTCAATCTCTACACATTCTGTTGTGTTTATTATACGACACCTTTTTACGGTTTGCAAGCATTCACATAAAATTTCTCATGCACTTTACACAAAACACATAACCCCCGCAGAAAAATCTGCGGGGGGTTCAAAAAACAGGGTATCAGTCGTCCCAATCGTCGTCATCATCGTCCCAATCGTCGTCATCATCGTCCCAGTCGTCGTGATCGTCATCCCAGTCATAGGTGCTCTCAACGTCGTAATCGTAGTCTACGATTTTACCGGTCGATGCGTCGATCTCATAATCGTACTCCTTGACCGTCTTACCGCTCTTGACGACAAACTCAATCTCATAGACCAGTCTGCCATCGTCCCGATCAGCACGCGTCTTGACAAACTGTACGTCGGAGAACGACAGACCGGCATGATCGAGTGCAATCTGTTTTGCCTGGTTCATACCAATCGATGCATTGCTGCTCTGGCTGCCCGAGTAGCTGGTCTCTGCGTCGTAGTCATAGTCCACGATCTTACCGGTCGCAGCGTCGATCTCGTAATCGTACTCTTTCCAAGTGTTGCCGCTCTTGACGACAAACTCGATCTCATAGATGGTTCTGCCGTCGTCTCGGTCGGTCTCACTCTTGATAAACTGTACACTGGATGCCGACAGGCCTGCATGGTCGAGTGCGATCTGCTTTGCCTTGTCCAGGCTCACCGCACCCGTGCTCGGGTTGGTCTGTCCGGTCGGACCGGAGGTGTCAAAATCGGTCACGGTCGAGCCGCCGGTCAGGGTGACCGTCTGGGTGCTCTCGTTCCAGCTCACCGTCTTGCCCATCAGCTCACCGATGGCACGTACCGGCAGGTAGATCGAGCCCTGGTACTCAACCGGGTCTACTTCTCGACCCTTGGCATCGTAAAACGTGCGGGTCACACCGTCAATCACGACCGTATACTCCGGTCGAACGGTCAGGGTGATGTCATCTGCGCGTGCATTCTTATCAACCTTGCCGTCGGTCGTTCCGGTGACACGTGTACCGCCGATGCTGACCGTCTGGGTGGATGCATCCCAGTTGACGTTCTTGCCCATCAGCTCGCCAATCGCACGGACGGGCAGATAGGTGGTGTCCTGATAGCTGATCGGATGTACTTCTGCACCGCTGGCATTGTAGAAGGTGCGCTCGGTGCCATCGATGACCACATCGATATCCGGCCGAATCTCAGCCGAAGCCGTCCAGCCTGCGGCTGCTGCACTGCACAGGATCGCCGCCGAAAGTGCTGCTGCAAAAATCTGCTTTTTCATGGTTTGAATCCTCCTATTCGTTCTTACCGTGGTTTATGTTTAGTCATATACAGATTCAGCGTCCCATTCACGGATCGCACCGCTGTATGCGTCGACTTCGAACTCGTACTTCATCTCATCATAGATGATCGTACCTTCATACTGCTGCCGTCCATCGTCGGTCTCGAGGCGCATCTTGAGGTCACTCTCAGATGCACCCGGCACCTTGGCAAGTACGGTCTTCTTGACCGTATCCTCGCTGACGACCGTACTACTAGTCTGCGGTGCATAGTTCTCGGCATCGGCGTCCATCGCAAGGATAGCACCGGTCTGGGCGTTGATCTCGTAATCGTACTCGGTATAGGTGTCCTTGGCGTAGAACTCTACCTCGTACTTGGTCACGCCGTCATCCTGCTCGCGCTCGACCTTGACAAAGGTCACCTGATCGGCTGTCAGTCCGGCATCGTCCAGCGCGGTCTGCTTGGCTGTCGCCTCGTCGATCTCACCACTCGCAGCGGTCGTGGTCTGGCCGCTCTGCGTCTTGGCCGTGCCCTTCTTTTCGCTCTCGTATGCGATGACCGTTCCGGTCACAGCATCGATATCGTACTCATATCGCACGCCGTCCGCATCGGTAAATTCGATTTCATAGTAGGTCTTACCATCGTCTTTTTCCAGCTGGGTCTTGGTAAATGTCGCATTGTCCTGTGCCACACCGCTCGCGGTGAGCGCCGCCGTCTTGGCTTCGTCCTCACCAATCAAATCAGTCTGTACACTCTGGCCCTTTGCGCTGCATCCAGCCAGTCCCAACGTCAGCAGCAATGCTGCCGCTAAAATCTTCTTTCTCATCATACGCACTCCTCTCTGTGAGGTCTTGGTCTCTTTTGTTTGACCTTAGTATACCGAATGCGTATTAAAAGAACATTAAAAATCCAAAGAATTTTTAAATATTTTTCGGAGCCACCGGAAAGCGCACGGTGAACCGGGTTCCCAAGCCCTGTGTGCTACTCACCGTGACCGTTCCCCCGTGCATAGCGGTAATCTGTGCTACCATCGGCAGTCCCAAACCGGTACCCTGACCGCCCGAGCGCGAACTCTCGCAGCGATAAAACCGTTTCCAAATCTTCTCCTGCTGGTCTTCCGGGATGCCTTCGCCGTTATCAAGGACGGACAGAACAGCCTCGTCCTGTTCCTGCCGCACCTCGACCGTGATCTGTTCCCCACCGTACCGGCAGGCGTTTTCCAACAGATTTTGCAGTACACGAGTCATTAGGGTCACGTCAAACCATGCCATGACATGCGGCTGCAAGCGCGTGCGGATGTCACGGTCGGGATAGACCGTGCACTGTTCCTCGCATACCACCTCGGCCAGCTCGCTCAGGTCGGCCTGTTCGGCACTGAGCTTTGTCGTGCCCTGCTCCATGCGGGTCATCTGCAACAGCTGTCCGATCAGACCGGAAATGCGATCGGCCTGCCGGTGAATGACCGCCACCGCCTCGGCGTACTCCTCGGTCGTTTGGGCGTGCTGCTCAGCCTCCCGGCACTGTGCCAGAATGACAGCCGTCGGCGTGCGCAGTTCGTGCGAGGCATCGGACGTAAACTGACTCTCGGCCTCAAACGCTCTTTCCAGTCGCTCAAACATCTGGTCAAAGGCCGCGGCAAGCTGGCTGATCTCGTCCTTTCCGGGTGGCAGGCCAATCCGTCGGGACAGGTCGCGCCCCTCACTGATCTCTCCAGCGGCTGCGACAATGCGGTCAATCGGTCGGAAGGCACGACGCACGATGCAGTACGCACCCACGCCGCTGACCAGCACGACGAGCGGCAAAAGCAGGAGTGACAGGTCGAGCAGGCGGTGCATGGCATCGTCAAGCTCGGGCTGCTGCACCACGCCGCGCACCCAAACACCGTCGTCCCAGCCAAACGGCAGCCAGAAATCCAGCGTCAGATACACGTCGTCGGCCTCCTCGTCGGACACCGGACGAATCAGACCGTTTTCAAAGGAGACCGTCGCCGGGTAGGACAGCGGGGTCTGACCGGCGAGCAGCGCACCCGACTCGTTATAGACCAGCAGATACATACCGCTGCGCGTGAACTGGACACTGTCGGCAAATTGCAGCGCACCGTTTTCCATCGTGATGCCGGTCAAATTGCCGCGCACAAAGCTCTCCAGCTGTTCCTGCGCACTCTGCACCGCCACCCGGCTGCTCACACCGAACAGAAAGGCCATCACGATACACACCAGCGTCATCATCAGCGCCGTAATCCACAGCGTCAGTTTTTTTCGTACCGATAACCGTCTCATGCTTCCTCCCGCAGCACCCATCCCGCGCCGCGTATGGTGTGCAGCAATTTTTTGTCAAAATCATGGTCGATCTTGCGGCGCAGATAGGTCATATACACGTCTACCACGTTGGAGCCACCCGCATAATCATAGTTCCAGATATGATTTTCCAGCTGTTCACGGGGAACCACGGTCTCCTTATGGTGCATGAGGTATTCCAAAATCGCGTACTCCTTGGCCGACAGCTTGATTGCCTTGCCGCCGCGGGTCACCGTGTGCGCTGCCGTGTCCAGCGTCAGGTCGGCGAGCGTCAGCACGCTGCTCTTTTCCCCGCCGTACTTGCGCGTCGCCGCGCGGATACGGGCAAGCAGCTCGTCAAAGTCAAAGGGTTTGACCAGATAATCGTCGGCTCCCATGTCCAGACCGCTGATGCGATCCTGAATGCTGTCGCGTGCGGTCAGGAAAATGACCGGGGTGCGGTCACCCGACGCGCGCATCTCCCGCAAGACCGCATGGCCGTCCCGACGCGGCATCATCACATCGAGCAGTACACAATCGTAGGTCGCACAGCGCAGACAGTCCATCGCCTGTTCTCCGTCCAGGCAGGCATCCACGCTGTATCCCGCACGGGTCAGCGTCTGCACGATCAATCGGCACAGATCCTGTTCATCTTCGGCAATCAAAATACGCATCTTTATCCGCTCCTTACAATACGTCTTTCCGGTCTCATCATAACACGTTCCCACAGGTCAGGCAATAGATAGCCGGTTGCACGCGGCAGCCGGGTTTGCTATACTGAAGTCAACCAAAAATCCAATCTTTCGACTTTCAGGAGGACACCTTATGCATTTTATCCTGACCGATGACTTTGACGCGGTCAAGATCGCCGCAAGCGGCCAGTGTTTCCGCTGGTATCCGCTCTCTGACGGCCGCTGCCGTATTTTCGCCCGTGACCGCACGGTCGTGCTCAAACAGACCGCACCCGATACGCTGGAGCTCGACTGTACCCCCGAAGAATTCCAGGCATTCTGGCACGATTACTTCGATTTTCCCACCGACTACACCGCGATCCGTGCGTCGATCGACCCGAACGACCACTATCTCAGCCAATCGGCAGCGTGCGGACAGGGCATCCGCATTTTGCGGCAGGACCCGTTCGAAATGCTCATCACCTTCCTGCTCTCACAGCGCAAGTCCATCCCGGCCATTCAGAAATCGGTCGAGGCACTGTCCCGTGCGGCGGGTACGCCGATCGGCGAGGCTGATGGTCAGACGCTCTATGCCTTCCCCACACCCGCACAGCTGGCCGCACTTGATGACGATACCCTTGCCGCCTGCGGCCTGGGCTACCGTCTGCCCTACATCCGACAGGCTGCACAGGTGGCCGCACAAAATCCCGGTCTTTTTGACGATCTGGCCGCGCTGGATGATGCCGCGCTGCGCGAAAAACTGCTCTCCCTGCACGGTGTCGGCCCTAAAATCGCCCAGTGCGTGATGTTATTCGGCTTTCACCGCATGGACTCCTTCCCGCTCGACGTGTGGATGAACCGCGTCATGGACACCCGCTATCCGAACGGTTTCCCCTTCGACCGCTATGCACCGTTTAACGGCGTGATTCAGCAGTACCTGTTCTATTTTGTCCGCGCCGAACGCACAGGTGCGGCAAACTAAAAAATCTTTTGTCCAGAGTCCCCTTTGCACCCGGAACTTTTTGGTATAAAATAAGTCTAATAAAGTAGAGAACCTATGCACCTTGAAGGAATGAGAAAAAAGGAGGCGTTTTGTATGAAACGGACATTATGCCTGCTGCTCAGCGCCGCGCTGCTGGCCACACCGGTCGCAGCCGCTTCCAAGAGCAGCACTGCCGACCAGCGCTTATCCCAAGTCACCCAGACGGTGAAAGACATCCTCAAACTGGACAACTCTTACACATCCTTCCACGGCGAGTTACAGGAAGATCCTCTGCGTGCAATATGGGAGCTTGACTGGACAGCTGCCGACCAGTCCACGCTCACCGTGGCCGCCGGTGAGGACGGCACCATCTACCGCTATCAGTACAATCCGAGCGACGAGACCTCGTCCTCCAGCGGCCAGCTGCCCAGTTTTCCGACGATCTCCCGCGAGGATGCGCAGAAAACCGCACAGACCTTTATCGATCAGGTGCTCGGAGAGCATGAGAGTGCCGAACTGAGCGAATCCGACCGGACACCCTCGCTCACGTCGTCCGATCATACATTTTCGACCAAACTTGACCTGTACGGTCTGCCCACACCCATCAGTGTATCTGCGACCGTAGATTCGGATACCGGTGAGCTGCTCCGCTTCTCGCGCACCGACCGCTACACCAGCTATGTCGGCACCCCGATCGATCCGGCATCTCTCGGTCTGAGTGCTGACCCTTCTGTCAACAAACAGTCCTACGACAAGGCCACGGCACTGCTCGGAGAGCAGCAAACACTGCGTCTTGAATACGTACTGGGTGATGACCGCAAAACCGCTTCCCTGCGCTATGTTCCCGATACGACTGACAACTTCTATGTCGATGCGCAGACCGGTAAGCTCATCAACCTGACCGAGCAGACCCGCGAACTCTATGACAAGATGGGTGCCGCGGGCAGCGCAGATACGGCAGCCGAATCCACTGGAAACGGCAGTCTGTCCGAAGCTGAACAGGCCGGCATCGCCCAGATGGAAGGCGTTCTGTCCCAGGAAACACTGGACAGCAAGGTACGCACCTGGAAAGAACTCGGACTGACCGACTATACCCTGTCTTCGTGCAGCTATTCCATTGACACCGAGGACGGCACGGTATACGGCCATCTGCGCTACACGCAGAAGGCGGAAAACAATCTGAACCATCGCTATATCACGGTAAACGCCAAGACCGGCGAAATCGAGGACGTATTTAGTTCGTACTGGACGGATGATGCATTCAAAGGAACGGTTTCGCTGTCCACCGCGCAGAAAACAGCCGAGTCCTTCCTCAGCCGCCTGTGGCCTGACCAGTATAAGACCTGTGCGCTCTATAAGTCCACCGCGGCAAGCACCGAGGACGGCTCTACTGAGCATGACTTTGTATTCTGTCAGAAGGTCAACGGATACTTCTTCCCGGCAAACAGCATTGCGGTATCGGTCGATGCACGTGATGGCTCGATCACCTATCTGTCCCGCAATTTTGACGAACTGCCCACCTTTGACAGCGCGGACGGCTTGATTTCGTCCGAGGCTGCGCACACGTTCTGGATGGACACCTTTGAGACCAAACTCGGCTATCTATCCGTTCCCGAAGAGGCCGGACAGAGTGCAGACGGCGCAAAGCTTGCCGAGATGGGCTATCCTTACGTCGAGCGTCTGACCCTTGGATTCTACCTCGAACAGCCCACCATGATGTACGGCATCGACGCCAAGACCGGACAGCCGCTGGCACTCACCAGCGATGACGATACACTGACGTACAGCGACCTCTCGACCACCTGGGCCGCACAGGCCGCGCAGGTGCTCGCATCCTACCGCATCGGCTGGCTGGGCGGTACCCTCCAGCCAACAAAATCGTTGACGCAGCTCGACCTGATGGCGCTCCTGGCCAGCGTAGACGGTTTCCTCATCGATCTGTCCGAGGAAGACGCAGCCGATCAAATTTATGATTACGCCATTGGCAGCAGTCTGCTGGCACGCGGTGACCGGGATGACGACAAGCTGATCACCCGCGCCGAGCTGGTCAAGACCATCCTCGATCACGGCGGCTACGGCAACGCCGCACAGATTCCGGGTATCTTCCGCTGCACGTTCACCGATGCAAACGAGATCCCCGATGCATACTACGGTTACGCCGCCATTGCACAGGGTCTGCACATGGTATCCGGTGACGAAGCCGGACGGTTCGCAGCAAATCAGACGGCAACCCGTGAAGAAGCCATCGGCATGCTCTATCAGTTCATGCAAAGATAACAGAAAAGGACGTTTCCACACGGAAACGTCCTTTTTTCTTGCTTATAATCCGACCTGGTATAAGGGAATCGCATTGATGACCGGTTCTTCGTAGGGATGCACGGCTTTGATGGCGGCAATGGTCTGCTTAACGCGCTCGGTCTTGCAGGTCACCTCGACCTTGAGTTCAGGTGCAGTGCAAATCTCCCCTACCGTTCCGAGATATGGGTTTGTCCCGGTAAGCGGTCGCCAGCAGCCCGTTACCGGGTGATAGGACAGGCAGCAATCATACGCGCCGATGTGTCCGGCATCCACTTCTGCGAGTGCCTGCTGCAATACTCCCAAATGGCTCTCAGGAATAAAGATTTCCAGCTTACAATATGCAAATTCCATGGTTTTTTCTCCTTGTTTATCGGTCGAACAGGGTGTCCCCAATCTGTGCGCACAGCGTTCGGTATGCATCGGTGTGCAGAAATGCTTCTCGCTTTTCCATCGAACCCGGCACCGGAAAGACCGCCTTAACCGTTCCCGGTCGTGGTGTCAGTATCACCACGCGATGCGCGACCGCGACCGCCTCACGGATATCGTGGGTCACAAACAGGATGGTCTGGCCAAGCTCACGCCACAGACTGCGGACAAGCTGCTGCATCTGCTGGCGCAGCTGGGCATCGAGCGCGGCAAAGGGCTCGTCCATGAGCAGCACACGCGGACGCATCACCAGTGCACGCGCCAGCGCGGCGCGCTGCTGCATACCGCCCGACAGTTCATGCGGATACTGCTTTTCAAAGCCGGAAAGTCCAACCCGGGCCAGCATATCCATCGCCTGTTCACGTCTGTTCTGACGCGAAACGCCCTGCCGTTTGAGTCCGTACGTCACATTTTGCAGCACGGTCAGCCATTCAAACAGTGCAGGCGACTGAAAGACCAGACAGCGGTCGGGGCTGGGCTTTCCCACGACCGACACGCCATCCAGCGTGATCTCTCCCTGTGTCGGACGGTCAAATCCGGCAATCAGGCTGAGTAAGGTACTCTTTCCGCAGCCCGACGCACCAATCACCGACACGATCTGCCCCGCCGGAACTTCCAGCGACAGGTGATTCAGTGCATCTACGGTCTGCCCGTTTTCAGTATGAAACCGATGACACAGATTGTCAATCACAAGTCCCTGATTCATGCGTTCCTTCCTCCTTTGCGCACGGTCGGACTGATACAGCGGCACAGCGCACACAGCAGCCAGTCGGTCAGTTTGCCCGCAATCGCAATTACGATCATCGCGGCCAGCACGATATCGACCTGCCCGAGCATCCGTCCGTCGGTCATGACCGCGCCCAGTCCCTCGGTCACACCGGTGACCTCACCGAGCACCAGATACGCCCACGCGACACCCAAGCCCAGCCGCAGACCGACAGCAATCTGGGCAAATGCTGCCGGGAAAATCACGGTGGCAAAGAGAGTCAAACCACGTGCACCCAGCATACGGCCTGCACGGACAGTCAAATCGGGTACACCAGCCGCACCCTGCATGGTATTGAGATAAATGGGAAAGAACGCCGCCAGCGTGATGAGAAACCGGGTATTTCCCTCACCGACACCGAACCAGACGATCGCAATCGGCAGCCAGCCGATGCCGGGAACACTGCGAATGAGTCCGAGGAAAGGGTCAAACAATCGGCGCAGCAGCCGAACCCGTCCGGTGGCAAAGCCGAGCGGCAGTCCAAGCACGACCGCCAGCGCAAAACCGGTCAGGACACGGTATAAACTGTGCCACAGGTGCAAAAACATCGTCCCGGCATACGGGGTCAGTCCGTACCAGCCGGTCGCAAAGTCCACCAGCACCCGCGCAAGCGTCTGCGGACCGGGCAGCTGATAAGGTGCGACGATGCCGAACTGGGTCACAGTCCACCAGACCGCAATCACCAAAACCGGGACAATCCAGCCCACCGGGTCGAATCTTTTCGTTTTCATGCGGCATGCTCCAGGAAAGACAAATCGAACATGTCCTGAATGTCGGGCACGGTATCAATCAGACCGAGCGCCTGCATCTGCTCGGCCAATCGCTCGGTGTGTTCGATGTAAGCCTCATCAATCTGCCAGCACAGCTCAATATTGTCCGCCGAGGCGGTCAGCAACTCCCGGTCGGTTCCCATCGATGCGGCCAAATCCAACCAGTCATCTGGGTGATCGATCATGTTTTGGGTCGCCTGCACATGAGCATCGACCAGTTTTTGCACCAGCTCAGGACGCTGCTCGATGGTGTCCTCGGTGACGATCATGGCCGCGTTGATCGTGCCGATGCTGTCGTCAAAATACGGATATTCCAAAATTCTGCCGTATCCGTCCTGCACCGCCTGTGTCGGGTAGGGTTCCCCGCTCAGGAATGCGTCGATCTGTCCCCCAGCCATTGCCTGACCCATATCGAAAAAGTCAACGCGGACGAGTTTGACATCTGTATCCGGGTCAAGACCGGCGCGTTCGAGGACATCGAGCAGCAGAACGTGATGCATCGTCCCCGGCACATAAGCGATGGTCTTTCCCTTGAGGTCAGCCGTGGTCTGGATGTCCGAATCGGCCGCCACGACAAGCGCCGAACATTTATTGCACAGACTGGCCACAATCTTGATCGGCTCCCCGGCTGCCGCCGCCTGAATGGCGGTCGGGATGGTCGTGCCGGTCATATCCAGACTGCCAGCCAGTAATGCGGTCTTTTGATCGCCCGGATTGGTGAACGGTTTGACCTCAATGGTCATATCCGCATGATCCTGATAAAAGTACGGGGTCAAGGTCTGGGCGGTCTTCCAAGTGCCGACCGTCGCGTGCATGGTCTCCTGTGTGCTTTCTTGCGACGCACAGCCGGTCAACACTGTGGCCAGCACAAGGACACAGGACAACCGTGCGACCCACTTGTAAAACGATCTCATACAGATTGCCCTCATGCGGTCTGATGGACGGTGTAGCCCGCCTGCGCAAACAGCTCCTTGGCGCGGGCTGCATCAAACTGGTTCCACTTGCCGCCCGAACAGCAGCAGGTATCGCGCGGCACCGAACCGGTCTCAATCACCGTCACATTTGCGCCGAACTCCATCGCCAGACGGGTACCCGGATGAATGCAGATATCCGGGACACAGCTGCCGCAGGCCAGACGGGTGACTGCGATGATCTGCGCCATGCGTGCGTCGCTCACCTGCGGATGTACGCCGAGCGGCGTGCCAGCCACCGGAATGCGTGCCATGCTGCCCGACACGATGGCACCGTACTGCGCGGTCAGCAGAATCAGGTCGGCAATCTCTTCGTTTGTATGCTCAATACCGACCGGCTCGACCAGAAAGACCAACTTGAGCGGCGAGTCCTTGACTGCCTGCAAGGTGGACAGGCGCACCTTGGGGTCAAATCGGGTGTCCTTGCCCTCACCGAGGCGCAACGAGTGGTAGATAAAGTCCACACCGCAGTCTGCCAGCCAGTTGGCCTTGGCAAGGTCAAATTCTCCGATGTTCAGGCCGATTTCATAATCTCCCGGCACTTCTGTGCGGATGGTTCGAATCATGTCTCCCAGCGCATCCTGCGAATAAAACTCGGTCGTGCGCAGCACAATCCAGCGCACCCCGGCCTCGGCATACTCGCGCACCTGCTCTATGGTCGCCTGTTCATCATAGCTGCGCGTCTCGCGCACGATGCCCCACTTTTCACCCAGTGAGCAAAAATCACAGTTCATTGAGCAGGGCGCGAAATCCACCCCGATGGCACCCCATAAGTAAGCGCGGTCTTCGGTCAAGGTGTGTGCGACCCGGCGTGCCGCTGCGCCCAGTGCGCTCCATTCTGCACTCTCCGGCGCAATCGATAACAGCTGTACAATCTGGTCATGTGTCAGCAATGTTCCGCTCTGTGCGTTCTGCTCTGCGTATGCAATCAGCTTCAAGTTTGTCATATCCAGTCCCTCCTGCTTTGTCTGCAAATCGCTATCTCGTGTCAGTCTAATATTGGACTTACTCTAGTTTCATCAGCATAGCAGATTTGATTTTTCCTGACTTGCAGTATCTTATTTTTTTTAGAAATATCTTGCCGTCTTGTGCAATGGACAGGCAAAAAAATCGTGCTGTGCGCCTTTCTCTTCCATGATTTTCGTATTATCTGCACAAATTCAAAGCATTTATTTGTCTGTCATTCACAAATTTGTGCACATCTGTTCAGAAAAAGAAGATTGTACCAACCAGAGCAATATCCTACAATCCCGCGCCCATTCGATTTGTTATACTAGAGCCAACACAAAGGAGGGTCACCCGGTATGAGCATCAAAAATGCCAAATGTGCCTGTCAGGGCGGAACGCTCATGCGCTTCGTCCAGCCCATCATCCTGTCCGCGCTCGCACAGTCGCCCGATCATGGTTACGATCTGCTGCGCAAGCTCGGTCAGACTGCACTGTGGCGCGATGCAAAACCGGATGCAACCGGCGTTTACCGTGTTCTGCGCGAGATGGAAGCGCGGGGACTGATCTCGTCCACGCTCGACAGTGCCGCCCGCGGCGCGATGGGCAAGCGTGTGTTTGCCATCACCGACGCAGGCCGCGCCTGCATGGACAGTTGGATCGACACGCTGACCGACTACCGACAGGGCATCGATGAAGTCATCGACCTGCTCACGTCAGCTTGCCCCGATCACACACCCGCACCGTCTGCCTGCTGCTGTGCACAGCAAACACCGGATTCCGACCAATCTCTTTGAAAAAACACGTAATTTTACATTCTTAGGAGGATGTTCCACATGAAAGATCTGCTGCTCCGCACCCTGCGCCACGAGTCCATCGAACGTGCCCCCTGGGTTCCCTTCGCAGGCGTTCACGCCGGCCATCTGAAGGGCTACACCGCAACCGAAATGCTGACCGACGCTGACAAGGCGTTCGAGTCGCTGATGGAAGTCAACCGTCTGTACAAGCCCGATGGCCAGCCGGTCATTTTCGACTTACAGATCGAGGCCGAGTGCCTGGGCTGCGGCCTGACCTGGGCTGATGACTGCCCGCCGTCCGTCAGCTCCCATCCGCTCGACGGCAGCGACGAAGAGCCGCCTGTAACGCCCTGCGATTGCAAAATCCCGACCAAGGAGAGCGGACGCATCCCCTATGTACTCGATGTTATGCACCGCATGAAGGAAGCAGTCGGCGACACCACCGCACTGTACGGCCTGATCTGCGGCCCCTTCACCCTGGCTTCCCACCTGCGCGGCAATAATCTGTTCACCGATATGTTCGACTTTGAGGAAGAAGTCGAGAGCCTGTTTGCATTCTGCAATCGCGTGTGCATGAAGATGGCCGACTACTACATCGAAGCTGGCATGGATGTCATTGCACTGGTAGACCCGCTGATCTCCCAGATTTCCACCGCACACTTTGAGCAGTACATGACCGAGCCCTACACCGCGCTGTTTGACCACATCCGTGCACAGGGTGCGCTGTCCTCGTTCTTCGTCTGCGGCGACGCAACTCGAAACATCGAGGTTATGTGCCAGACCAATCCGGACTCTATTTCCGTCGACGAAAACGTGAACCTTCTGGCTGCCAAGGAGATCACCGACCGCTATAACGTTGCCATTGGCGGCAACATCCCGCTGACCTCCATCATGCTGCTCGGCAACCAGCAGGACAACATGAAGTTTGCCGTCGATCTGCTCGACTCCATCCCGGACAAGCGCAACTTCATCCTGGCTCCCGGCTGCGACATGCCCTACAACGTACCGGTTGAAAACTGCATCGGCGTTGCACAGGCTGCGATCGAGACCGACGTGGTACGCGAGATGGTCAAGAACTATCAGGCAGAGGAAATCGACACCTCGAACGTCGTCATTCCCGACTATGCTTCCCTCACCAAGCCGCTCGTCGAGGTCTTCACCCTCGATTCGGCACAGTGCGCAGCTTGCGGCTACATGATGGGCGCTGCAAACCAGGCAAAGGAAACCTTCGGCGACAAGATCGATATGGTCGAATACAAGTTTATTTACAAGGAAAATGTCGCTCGCTGCGTCAAGATGGGTGTACCCAACCTGCCGTCCATGTACATCAACGGTGAGCTCAAGTACCGCTCGATCATCCCCACCAAGGCAGATCTGGAAGCTGCCATCAATGAGGCGATCGCGGTCTGCGACAGCAGAAAGTAAGCCTATGAGCAAACTGTATCTGATTACCGGGTTTTTGGGTGCGGGAAAAACCACCTTTCTCAAACGATTCCTTGACCTGTTCGCCGGTCAGAAGATTCAGCTGATTATCAACGAGTTCGGTCAGGAGGGTGTCGACGGCACCCTCCTTTCCGGCCTTGGCGCATACTTGCAGGAAATCTCAGGTGGTTCGGTCTTCTGCTCCTGCCGTCTGGATCAGTTCGAGTCAGTTCTGCGTGGTTCTGTCGATCTTCACCCCGATGTGATCTTGGTCGAGGCCTCCGGTCTGTCCGATCCCACCGGTGTGCGCCGTCTGTTCTCTCAGGCCGACCGTTTCCCGCACATCGACTATCAGGGTGCGGTCTGCTTGGTCGACGCGGTACGTTTCCCCAAGCTGTATGCCACCGCGCGCACCTGTGTCAAACAGTTGGCTTCGAGTGATGTGGTGGTCATCAACAAGATTGACAAGGCTTCCGCCGAACAACTTGATCAGACCCGCACGCTCGTGCGCGGCCAGCGGCCTGAAATCCCGATCATCGAGACCTCTTTTGGTCAGGTTGATGGCTCTCTGCTCGATCTCCTGTCTGCACAGCACACCCCTGCTCCCGGCGAGTCCATGCCCTTGATCGCCGATTTGACCGTGCGCAAGCTGCAGGTTAAAATTTCCCCGGAAATTTCTCGCTATGACCTGCAAAAGTTCATCGAGATGTTTATCGAGGATACTTTCCGCGTCAAGGGATTTCTCCAGACAGTCGATGCCGGTCTGCTGCTCGCAGACTGCGTGGGCAACGTTGTCAACCTGTCCCCGGCTCCGGCTGATGTGCCAGAAGACAAAATCGGCTGGCTGACCATCCTGTCAGGTGCCAGAATGCCCGTTCACAAAGCCGTTAAGCAGGCTTGTCAATGGTATCAAAAGTATATTTTGGAATAAGTTTTTCTGTATTAAATCGCAAGCTCTCTCTTTTACGCTGATGTCTTCGGGCATCAGCGTTTTTGTATCTCCGTTTTTGTCGGCATGGGACGACCTCACGCATTCATACAGTAGCTCTATCACAGAAAGGAGCGTTTTTTATGCTGTTTTGGATGCACGCACTGTTTTTCATGCTCCGTGTGCAGGGTGCGGGCGGTTCATTTCCGCCGCCGCTGCGCACCAATGAGGAACAGGACTGCCTCGCCCGCATGGCGCAGGGTGACACCGCGGCACGCGATCAACTGATCGAGCATAACCTTCGACTGGTCGCGCACATCGTCAAAAAATATTACGCAGACCCGTCTGAGCAGGATGATCTAATCTCGATTGGCACGATTGGGCTGATCAAAGCGGTCAGCACTTATCAGCCGGACAAAGGGGTACGACTGGCGACCTATGCGGCACGCTGTATTGAAAACGAGATCCTCATGCACTTCCGTGCCGGGCGCAAGAGTCAAAACGATGTCTCGCTGGACGAATCTCCCGACAGTGATGGCGACAGCAATTCGCTTGCCCTGCTCGGAACGATCAGCGTGGAAGACGAACGCTTGCATCTGGTTGAGATGAGCGACCGTTACCAAACCATGTATGATTGTCTGTCCCGCAATCTGTCTCCCCGGGAAAAGCATATTTTGACCTTGCGCTATGGCCTGAACGGTCACGACCCGCTGCCCCAGCGTGAAGTCGCCGCCGCGCTGGGTATCTCACGCTCCTATGTATCGCGCCGCGCTTACTGTAAGTGCATAGAAAAACAGCCCGCGTCCGAATCTTCAGGCGTGGGCTGTTTCCGTTTTCTGTTCATCACAAGCAGGGCTTTGTTTCATCAAATCTGCAATGGTATATCCATCAAAAAATTCATTGACCAGCGTGTCAAATGCCTGCCACATGGGCAGCGTCCGGCAATCTGCCGCGCGCGGACAGGGTGCAGCGTCGCGTCCCAGGCAGGAAACCGGTGCAAAATCCCCTTCGGTCAGGCGAATGATGCTGCCGACCGTATACTGATCGGGGTCTTTGCTCAGTTTATAGCCGCCTCCCTTTCCACGCACGCCAATTAACATGCCATTCTGCACCAAAATCTTCAAAATGGCTTCCAGATATTTTTCGGAAATCTGCTGCCGCTCAGCGATTTCTTTAAGCGGTATATATTCTTTGTCGCGATGCTCTGCCAGATCGATCATCACGCGCAGCGCATAGCGTCCCTTGGTCGAAACAATCATTTTTTCACTTCCACAGGCTGTTTTGCCTATTATATCACAGGATTTATTACAAATTCAATCGTTCTCCCGCTTCTGTCCGGCAGGATATACAGAAAACTCCTTCTTACCCAAGTCAAGATAGGAACATTTACTAAATTTCTATAAACCTATTGACATAGTAGGTTTATAGGTTTATAATCCATACATCACTTTTTGACACCCAGGAAAGGAGGAAACACCATGAAAAACCAGAATTTTGCATCTGTAAAATGCTGTCGAATGCGCCACGCCCGGGTAAACGATACGGTTGTGACGTTATTTGGTGCTGCTCCGCTTTCTTTTGCGATAAAGCCATAATATTTACGCACAACAACATTGTTCTTTACCCGGGAGTATATATATGCTCCCGGATTTTTTATACCCATTTTTAGACAGGAGGGTTTGGAAGCCGTGATTGAACTACAAAATTTGACCAAACGTTTCGAAACGCCGAAAGGAACGTTCCATGCGCTTGATCAGGTCAGTCTTTCCATAGAGGACGGCGATATCTTCGGCATCATCGGAATCAGCGGTGCCGGAAAATCGACGCTTATTCGCTGCATCAACCTCTTAGAGCGACCGGAAGCGGGCAAAATCCTGATTGACGGCAACGATATCACCCAGTATTCCGAGCGGCAGCTGCGCACGCTGCGCCGAAACATCGGCATGGTATTTCAGCAATTCCATCTGCTTATGCAGCTGACAATCCTGGAAAACGTCATGCTACCCATGCAGATTGCAGGGGTTCCCAAGGCAAACCAGCGTAAAAAGGCGCTGGAACTTTTGGAACTGGTCGGACTGCTCGAACAAAAGGACAAGTACCCGGCTCAGCTGTCCGGCGGACAGCAGCAGCGCGTCTCCATCGCCCGTGCACTGGCCAACGACCCCAAAGTCCTGCTCTGTGATGAACCGACCTCGGCACTCGATCCCCTGACCACGAGTTCGGTGCTGCATTTGCTCAAAGATATCCATGAAAAACTGGGTGTTACCATCGTCATCATCACCCACCAGATCGAGGTCGTACAAAAAATCTGCAACCGCATGGCGGTCATTGACCACGCCGTCATCGCTGAACAGGGTGACGTGCAGACGATTTTCCAAAATCCACAGGCACAAATCACCAAACAACTTTTAGGGAGGGTTTCCTGGCATGTTTGAGACAATCGGTACATTTTTTGAGCGCTACGGGCAGATGCTCTGGCAAGGTACGCTGGACACTCTGGTCATGACTCTGTGTGCAACGTTCTTCGCCTATCTCATCGGTCTGCCGATCGGCACCATCTTACAGATCACCAAGAAAAATGGCATTTGTGAACATCCGATGCTCTACCGGGTGCTCAGCTGGTTGGTCAATATCGGACGCAGCCTGCCATTCATCATCCTGATGGTACTCGTCATGCCTGTGACCAAGGCGGTTATGGGTACCAAGTTGGGTGTCCGGGGTGCGATCTTTCCGCTGGTCATCGCGGCTGCTCCCTTTGTAGCTCGCATGGTAGAATCGTCCCTTGCCGAACTGAATGCCGGTGTCATCGAGGCCGCTCGTGCAATGGGTGCCAGCCGCTTGCAGATCATCACCCGATTTTATCTCCCCGAATCGCTTCCCTCTCTTCTGCGTGGTGCTTCCATCAGTCTGATCACCGTTCTGGCCTACACTGCCATCGCCGGAGCTGTCGGTGCTGGTGGTTTGGGAGATATCGCCATCCGCTATGGCTATAATCGCTATCAATTTGACATTCTATTGGTAACGGTCATTTTGTTGATCATTTTAGTCGAAATCATGCAGACCGTTTTCCATATCATCTGCAAGAAGGTCGACAAACGGCGCAGCGCATAAGCGCTCTGCGCAGACAAACACAGTAAGGATGTGATACGCTATGTACCACTTATTTCAAGGACTGGTACGACAAAACTTTCGATTTGGACGATGTCGCGGCTGACACCCTGCGATACATTCACCCAGATAGAAAGGATATACGAACATGAATTTTGAACCTTTGGAGTGGGGCGCACTGCTGCTGACCCTGATATTTTTCGCCCTGCTGTACTACCTCGACGTTAAGCGTCAATGGGATTTCGGGGTGCGCACCTTGTTGGCCACCGCCCTGGGTGTCGTCGTCGGACTGGTCTTCCCCGGTCACTACACCTACGTTGCGGCCTTCGGTTCCATCTACACCCGCGTCATCTCAGCACTGGTCATTCCCCTGCTGCTGTTTAGCATTGTTTCCAGCATCACAAACTTAGGCTCATCCATCCGTCTCAAAAGCATCGGACTTAAAACCGTGCTCTTCTTGCTGCTCAACACGCTGCTCGCGAGCATCATCACGCTGATTGCATCCACCGCAACCGGTATCGGCTCCGGATTCGTCTACGAGCTGGCCGCTGACTATGAAGCTGCCGAAGTACCGTCCATTCTGGACACCCTCATCGGTCTGTTCCCCAAAAATCTGGCGGCACATTGGGCAGAAGGTGAAGTCGTCCCGATCGTGCTGTTTCTCGTACTGGTCGGCATCGCATTCAACAAGCTACACCAGGAATATGCCGAACAGGTTGCACCGTTTAAGGCATTCATTGACGCTGGAAATCACGTGATGGGTATGGTGGTCAATATCGTCATTTCCTTCACGCCCTACGCGGTTCTGTCGCTGATCGCCCGTGCAGTCAGCCGCAGCACGCTGTCCGATCTGCTCCCGCTGCTCGGTGTGCTGGTTCTGACCTATATCTTATGCGCCATCCAGCTGTTTGTCGTGGAGAGCGTTCTGCTTCGCGTCATCGGAAAGCTCAGCCCGCTCGCATTCTTCCGCAAGCTCTGGCCGGCAGCCGTGGTTGCCTTCACCTCCCAGAGCAGTATCGGTACCATCCCGGTAACCGTAAGTCAGCTCAAAAAGCTGGGTGTCAACGAGGATATCGCATCCTTCGGCGCAAGTTTGGGTGCCAATCTGGGCATGCCCGGATGCGCAGGCATCTGGCCGGTACTCACCGCCGTCTTTGCCATCCACATTCTTGGCCTGTCCTACTCCCCGGCACAGTATATCTTCTTGATCGTGCTGGCGATGGTCGTCGCAATCGGCAGCGTAGGCGTTCCCGGAACGGCAACCATCACGGCAACCGCGGTATTTGTCGCCGCCGGACTGCCCGTTGAGATCATCTTCCTTCTCGCTCCCATCTCCAGCATCGTTGACATGGCACGCACGGCAACCAATGTCATCGGCGCTGCCACTGCTACCACGCTGGTTGCAGCGACCGAGGAAAATCAACTCGATCGTGCGGCATATTACGACAAAGCCGCACACGATACAGTATAAAAATCATCTGCTTTATCTTGCATTTTAAGGAGTGTGACCCCATGAAAAAGACTTTATTCGGTATTCTGGCTCTTGCCCTCACCTTCACGCTGTCCGCCTGCGGCGCACCTTCCGGCTCGTCTGCCGCAAACACCAGCGAGTCATCACAAACTACCGTTCTGCGCGTCGGCGCTTCGCCCACACCGCACGCCGAAATTCTGAACGCGGTCAAGGACATCTTAAAGGAACAGTCGGGCATCGATCTCGAAGTCGTGGAGTACAGCGATTATGTCATCCCCAATACTGCGGTCGAGGAAGGCGAAGATCAGGCCAACTACTTCCAGCACACGCCCTATCTGGACACCTTCAACGCCGAGAACGGCACCCATCTGGTCAGCGTGGCAAAGATTCATTATGAACCCTTCGGCCTGTACTCCCAGACGGTCAAGAACATCTCTGATCTGCCCGACGGTGCAAAAATCGCTATCCCGAATGACGGCTCGAACGAGGCGCGTGCCCTGTATCTGCTCGAAGAGCAGGGACTCATCACCTTAAACCACGATGCCGGATTCCAGGCCACCGTACTGGACATCACCAGCAATCCTAAGAACCTTCAATTTGAGGAAGTCGCAGCCGAGCTGGTTGCCCGCACGCTCGATGACGTGGACGGTGCGATCGTCAACGGCAACTATGCACTTGCAGCCGGACTCAAGATCGAGGATGCAATCGCAACCGAGTCGGCTGAATCCGAGGCGGCACAGACCTATGCCAACATTCTGGTCGTTGAACAGGGTCACGAAAACGACGAGGCGGTACAGGCTCTGGTCAAGGCACTGACCAGCGACACCGCACGCGATTTCATCAACGAGACCTATCACGGCGCAGTCGTTCCGCTGTTCTAACCTGCACGCCCCATCGCACCCCATGCGGCATTTTGCTGCATCGGGGTGCTTTTTTCACCCTGCTTCGCGGTTGACGCTCCTCCCGTTTTGTCCTATAATATCTCCATTCGATACCAAGAAAGGATGCTGTGCATGATCTACTATTTTTCCGGCACCGGAAATTCCCGTTGGGCAGCCCGGCAAATCGCGGCACGCCTGCACGATACCGCACAGGATATCAGTAAACTGCGTCAACTGCCCGATCTGACCCACGAATCACAGATCGGCCTTGTATTTCCCATTTACGCCTGGGGTGCACCCGAACCGGTGCTGTCCTTTGTCAAAAAGCTGCCCAAAACCCAAGTCTTCACCTTCGCTGTGTGCACCTGTGGTGAGGAAGCCGGCTATGCCATGAAAAAACTGTCCGATCTCTACCCGTTCCGCAGCAGTTACAGTCTGGTCATGCCCAATAACTATATCATCGGTGCAGATGTGGACGACGCGCAGACCATCCACAAAAAGATTCAGGATGCACGTAATGCCATCCAAGCCCTCACCAACGAGGTTGCCCAGCACCAGACCGTTTACCGTGTGCAGGAAGGCAAGCATGCCGGACTCAAATCCGGTCTTGTGAACTTTGGTTTCAACCGTTTTGCACGCGGCACCAAGGCATTTTATGCGACTGACCGCTGCAATAGCTGCGGACTATGCGCGCAAAACTGCCCTGCCTCCACGATTACCATGACAAATGGCAAACCGGTCTGGGGCAAAACGTGCTATCAGTGTCTCGGATGCATCAACGCCTGTCCGCAGCGCGCCATTGAGTACGGAAAATCCACGCAAAAACACGGACGCTACACCATCGATGCGTATGTAAACGATTGATGCACACAACATATTTCTCACAGGTGATTTCATTTGAAACAAAAGAAGATTTCTCTCCTTAAAAAAGTGCTGCTCGGTGTGATTCTCTTGTTTGTCCTGCTCGCGGGCGCATTTTTCTGGTACGTATCCGACTATTACCGTGCCGAGGATATCGCCGTCAGCGTACTGGCACAGGATGACGGCATCACCGTTCAGGACAACTTGACCATTCTTTCGCCTTCCTCCCCGACCGACACAGCGATGATCTTTTACCCCGGCGCAAAGGTCGAGGCCATCGCCTATCTGCCGCTGCTCGACCAAATTCGACAGATCGGCGTGGCCTGTATTCTGGTCGATATGCCCTTTCACATGGCAATTTTTGACGTAGACGCGGCGCAGGATGTCATCGCGCAGTTCCCGGAATTCGAGCACTGGTACATTGCTGGGCACTCCATGGGCGGTGCCATGGCCTCTCAGTTTGCAGCCGACCACCCGGACGAGATTGACGGCCTCATCCTGCTCGGCGCGTACCTCTACGGCGATTATCCGACCGCTGACACGCTCACTATTTACGGCTCGCTTAACCAGAGCGTCGAAGACAAGCTGGACTACACCGAAAACGTGGTAGAAATTGCAGGCGGCAACCACGCCCAGTTTGGCAACTACGGTGCGCAGAAGGGCGACCCGCCCGCGACCATCTCGGCTGCCGAACAACAGGCACAGACGGTCAGCGCCATTCAGACATTCATTGCGCAGCGTCAGGCTGCATAAACAAAACACCCGGAACCTCTGCGGATTGTATGAGACTTCCGGGTGTTTTTCCATCATATTGCGGCAGAACTGCACTGCCGTTACATGGTATCTGTCCCGATCTCTTTGCATATCCTGTACCACTCAGCAAAAGGAGGTCGACACCATGTCCAAAAAACAACCGATCATACGCTGTGTCTTCTCCCCGGATTCCGGGCAGACGCTCTCCAAACTGTTAGAGGACGCTTTTCGGCTTTATCTGCGCCAAACACTTGAACAAACGCCACGTGACTCGGTCTGACCAGCATGTATTTTGACAATCCTTCTGCCTACCACGCAGCACTGTACATCAGGCTTTCCAAAGAGGATGAACATGAAGGGCCGTCCCAGAGCGTGCAGAATCAGCAGTCCATGCTGCAAACATTTACCCAGCAGCACGGATTATCGGTCTACGACACCTATGTAGACGACGGTTGGAGTGGTACAAACTTTGACCGTCCCAGTTTCCAACGCATGATTGCCGACATCGAAGCCGGAAAAGTCAATCTGGTTATCACCAAAGACCTTTCCCGTTTAGGCCGTGACTATATTCTGACCGGTCACTATATGGAGCGGTACTTTCCCGAACACCGGGTGCGATATATCTCCCTGCTCGATGGCATCGACACCGGCGTGGACTCCACCGCAAATGACATCACGCCTTTCCGCGCCATCATGAACGACATGTACGCGAAGGACATTTCCAAGAAGATCAAGAGCGTCAAGCGAGATAAACAACGAAAAGGACTGTTTATCGGTGGAAAGCCAGTATATGGCTACAAAATGCACCCGACCGAGAAAAATAAAATCGTAATTGATGAGAACGTCGCCCCGGTGGTACGGCGCATCTTTGCCCTGGCGCTTTCGGGTATGAGCTGCCGTCAGATTGCCGCTCTGCTCAATCAGGATGGCGTGCCCACGCCGTCGGCTTACGCACATCTGTTCATTGCCAAACCCGGCGCATATTCCGGTCTGTGGAGTGGGGAGCGTATCTCCGAAATGCTTCAAAACGAGACCTACATCGGCAATATGGTACAGGGTCGCAGAGTGAAAATCAGCTACAAATCCAAGAAATGCCTCAACCAATCTCCAGAACACTGGGTGATTGTGGAAGGTACGCACGAGCCGATTATTGCCCCGGAGACCTTTGAAAAAGTGCAGGCATTATTAGACAGTCGCAGACACACACGCAGCCGAACCTATGATTTTGCACTCAAAGGACTGATTTTCTGTCACGAGTGCGGGCATCTGCTGTCGGTCATCAACCGCAAGAACGCCAAAGGCGACGACGTGCTGTACTTTATCTGCCGTACGTATCAGCGCAACACCCGCGCCGGTGTCTGTACCAGCCATTCCATTCAGGAACGAACGGTCACACGCGCAGTTTTTACCAAAATACAGGAACTCTGCGCGTCTGCCTTGCAGCCCGATGCGCTATTTTCCATTGCATACGAAGCTGTACAAAAATCCCAATCAAATCCCTCTCACCTATCCGAACTGGAAGGCATCCATTCCAAGCTCGATACCCTGACGGCAAATCTAGATCGAATATATGACGATCGTCTATCTGGGTTGCTGTCAGCGGAAGATTTCGCACGAATTTACCAGCGTGTGAGCCGAGACCGCCGTGCACTGGAAGAAGGAAAACACGAGCTGTCTCAGCAGGCCAGTTGTCCGGTCTCTACACAAGATCGTGCCCATGCGCTGGTGCAGCAATTTCTCCAAACCCTTGACAGCAATCGTGCACTTCTGGTCAGCCTGATTGCACGCGCCGAACTCACGCAGGACAAAGAAATCATCCTCTATTTCCGCTTCCATGCATCGGAGGCGATTTTTTAGCCGCTCCTTCACTGACACTAAGCGCGGCGCGATGTATCGCGCATTGAGAAAAAAGCGCTGCAAAAGCTGCGCACGGCGATGGAAGCGCAGGAAGGCCCGGCTTGACGAATACAGGTACGGGCGGTATGATGGAAAGGAAAATACAAAGATTGTGAGATGATCCCAATGCAGCCCATGAAATTCTGTCAAAGCTGCCGCCTTCCGCTCGTGCCGCAGGTGCAAGGCACCGAAGCCGACGGTTCTAAAAGCGAGAGCTACTGCATGTATTGTTATCAGAACGGTGCATTCACCGAAGAGCTGACCATGGAAGACATGATCACGCGGCGTGCACCTGTATTTGCAAATTCCAATCCCGATATGACCATTCAAGAGGCGTTTGATCTGCTGCACGAGCTGCTTCCCAAGCTCGAACGCTGGAAAACGATTGGGTGACCGGCGATGCCTCAGATTTTACTGCTTGAAGATGACGCTGCCCTGTCGAGCGGCATTGCACTGGCGCTCAAAGCGGCCGGTCGGGTCGTCCCCTGTGCCGATCTGGCCGCAGCGCGGCAGGCGCTGTCCGCCCAACACTTCGATCTTCTGCTGCTCGACGTCAATCTGCCCGACGGCTCAGGTCTGGACTTATGCCGCGAAGTGCGCCGCACCTCATCGGTGCCCATCCTCTTTTTGACCGCACGCGATGCCGAGTACGACGAGGTCGCCGGTCTGGAAGCCGGTGCAGACGATTACATCGTCAAGCCCTTCAGTCTGGCCGTGCTACGCGCTCGCGTTGGCGCCGCCCTGCGGCGTTCCGTTCAACCCGCTGAGGTCATCCAGGTAGGCGATCTGACACTGGACTTTTCCCGTCAGCTCTTTCAGCGCGGTAATGAGCCGCTGACGCTCAGCCGCACCGAACAGCGGCTACTGCGGCTACTGACCCAGAACGCCGGTCGGACGCTCTCCCGCGAAATTCTGCTCGAACAGGTGTGGGATGGCGGGGAATTTGTGGATGAAAACACGTTATCGGTCACCATTCGCCGTTTGCGGCAGAAAATCGAAACCGATCCCAAAAAGCCGGTCTATCTGCGCACGGTTTACGGCATTGGTTACGTCTGGGGAGAGGCATGATGGCACAAATTCTATTATTGCTCGCTGCCGCCGTGCTGCTGTGCGTTTCTGTCATGCTATTCTTTCGCACCCGGAAAACTCACGACCGGCTGGACAACATGATCGACTGCGCCATTCGCGGTGAATTTCAGCCCACGCGATACGACGAGAGCCAAATCTCACGTACCGAGCAAAAACTGGCGCAATATTTGTCCGCAAGTGTGCTGTCGCGCACGTCACTCGATGAAGATCGTGCACGCATTCAATCGCTCATCGGCGATATTTCCCACCAGACGCGCACGCCGATTGCAAATATTTTGCTCTACACCTCGCTGCTGGACGAGGAGCCTTTGACCGAGGAGCAGCACGCACTCGTCAAACAAGCCTGTCAGCAGGCTGAAAAACTGCGGTTTCTGATCGATTCTCTGGTCAAGACCTCGCATTTGGAAACCGGTCTGGTGCAGGCGCATCCGGTCACAAGCCCGCTCGCACCCATGCTGGAATCGCTCTATCAGACCTATCTGCCGGCTTCCCAGGACAAAAACATCGAGCTGACCGTCGCACCGACCACCGTTTCGGCGCACTTTGACCCCAAATGGACGACCGAAGCCGTGGGCAACCTGATTGACAACGCCATTAAGTACACACCCGAAGGCGGCATGGTTCAGATTACCGTGCAGGACGCGCCCATGTACTGCGCCGTATGTGTAGCGGACAGCGGCCCGGGTATCGCGGAAACCGAGCACGCCAAGATCTTCGCCCGGTTCTACCGTGCGCCCTCTGCCGCGCAGATTCCCGGCGTGGGCATCGGTCTGTACTTGACCCGTCAGATTTTACGCGCCCAGAACGGCTATATCAAAGTCAGCTCTGCGCCCGGAAAAGGTGCAGTCTTCTCGGCCTTTTTGCCAAAAAACTGAGCTCCAAGTCCCCTCCCGGATGCGGAGCTCTCTTTGCGTCCGCATAATTGTGACAAAAGTGTTAGATTTTTCTATCGATTTGTAAGGCTCTGGTAAGATTGTTTTGATATGATAGAGCCAGAACAAAACAGCATAACGCTTCAAGGAGGCTTTTTCTATGACAATCTTACAGACCGAACATCTGAAAAAATATTACGGCGCAGGTGACACCCAAGTCCGTGCGCTGGACGGTGTAGATTTCTCGGTAGAGAACGGTGAGTTTGTGTCCATCGTCGGTACATCGGGTTCGGGTAAATCCACCCTGCTGCACATGCTCGGCGGTCTGGATCGTCCGACCTCCGGTAAGGTCTTTGTGGACGGTCAGGACATTTTCTCTCTCAAAGACGACGCACTCACTATCTTCCGCCGCCGCAAGATCGGATTTGTCTTCCAGAGCTACAATCTGGTTCCCGTCCTCAACGTGTACGAAAACATCGTCCTTCCCATTGAGCTCGACGGCAACCCGATCGACAAACCCTATGTCGAGGAAATCCTGTCAGTGCTTGGTCTGGATGCCATGCAGCACCGTCTGCCCAATCAGCTGTCCGGCGGTCAGCAGCAGCGCGTCGCGATTGCCCGCGCGCTGGCGACCAAACCCGCCATTATTCTGGCAGACGAGCCGACCGGCAATCTGGACTCGCGCACCTCGCAGGATGTGCTGTCGCTGATGAAGGTAACCGGTGCAAAATTCGGTCAAACCATCGTGATGATTACCCACAACGAGGAGATCGCGCAGCTGTCCGATCGTATCATCCGCATCGAAGACGGCAAGATTCGGAGGTGAGCACCATGCGTCATGTTGCAAACCGCGCTTGTATTCGGCGCTTGTCCTTCCGCGCATTTCGTGCCAACGGTACGCGCAATCTGATTGCCATTCTGGCAATCCTGCTCACCACCGTGCTCTTTACCTCGCTGTTCACCATTGCAATGTCCATCAACAACTCGTTTGAACAGTCCAACTTCCGTCAAATCGGTGGATTCAGCCACGGCGGCTTTAAGTATCTGACCGAAGAACAATACAACGAGCTCAAAGAAGACCCACTTATCAAGGAATACGGTCTGCGCCGTTTTCTTGGCATGCCCTTTGACGCGCCCTTCAACAAAAGCCATGTGGAAATCGGCTATTCCGATGCCAACCAAGCGCACTGGATGTACTGTAACCCGATCGAAGGTCGCCTGCCTGCCGAGGGAACCGACGAGGCCGCGACCGACACCCGTACACTTGCGCTGCTCGGTGTGGAGCCCAAGCTGGGCACATCCTTCACAGTAACCTTTGACGTAGACGGCAAGCAGACCACTCAGACGTTCACCCTGTGCGGCTGGTGGGAATACGACGAAGCCATCGTCGCAAATCACATTCTGATTCCCGAAAGCCGCGTCGATGCTGTTCTGGATGAACTAGATATCACACCACCCGGCAAGGACGGCATGACCGGCAGCTACAATCTGGATGTGATGTTTGACAACGCCGTGAACATCTCGGAAAAGATGGACACTGTGCTTGCAAATCACGGTTATCAGGATCAATCTCGCACCGAGGATGGCTATATCTCGACCGGTGTCAACTGGGGCTACACTGCGACCTCGCTCTTTTCCGAGATGGATGCAGGAACCATCCTCTCGATTCTCTGCATCCTAGTCCTCATCCTCTTCACCGGATACCTCATTATATATAATGTATTCCAAATTTCGGTCACAAACGATATCCGATTCTACGGTCTGCTCAAAACCATCGGCACCACCAGCCGACAGATTCGGCGTATCGTGCGCCAGCAAGCTCTTCTGCTCTCAATCTTTGGCATTCCGCTCGGTTTGATTGTGGGCTATGGCGTGGGGGCGCTGCTCACCCCGGTCGTCATCAGCCGACTGGATGGTATCCCGCACATTGCAACCTCTCCCAGCCCGGTGATTTTCATACTGTCTGCCCTCTTCGCTCTGCTGACCGTACTCCTGTCCTGCCGTAAGCCCGGACGCATCGCCGGTCGTGTCTCTCCCATTGAGGCCGTGCGCTACACCGAGGGCAGTAGCAAACGAACCCGGGAACGTCGGACACGCGGTGCAAAAATCGCACAGATGGCATGGGCAAACTTAGGACGCAACCGCAAAAAGACCGTGCTCACGGTCACCTCGCTCGCGCTGGCTGTTGTCCTGCTCACTCTAACCGTGATCTTTACCAGCGGCTTTGACATGGACAAATACATCTCGCGCAATATGATCAGTGATTTTGTCGTAGCCGAAGCCAGTTACTTCCAGACCGGCGGCGGATTCTCGGCAGATACTGCTCTGCCGCAGTCGGTGGTCGACACCGTAAACGCACAAGGTGGCATCGCCGACGGCGGTGTGGTCTATGGCCGCACGACATCGGTACAGGAATTTGTATCCGAGGACTGGTTCCGCACTTCAAAGTCCCATTATGCCGATCAGGAAGAACTGAATGCCATGCTTTCGGTTCGTGAAAGAGGTGCAGACGGCACGATCTTGGACGATGCCCAGATTTACGGCATGGATGATTACACTCGCGATCACCTGAACGTTTTGGAAGGTGACCTGTCTACCCTAGACCAGCCCGGAACACGCAATATTGCTGCGGTCTACTCCACGGACGACTATGACAATCCGGTTATGGACTCGCATTGGGCAAAAATCGGAGATACCGTCACCCTGCGCTATGTCGAAGAGTTCGAATTCTACGACCCATCCACCGGTGAGGTCTTAGACCCCGAGAATATCCCGGACGATCAGCCCTACCGCACCCGCGCAATCAAATATCGCGACATTGATTACACGGTCACCGCACTGGTTGACGTGCCCTACCCGCTTTCCTACCGCTACTATGGTTCGGATGAATTCATCCTCAACGACCAGACCTTTATCCAGGATTCGGGCACGTCCAGCATTATGCTGTACGCCTTTGATATGCAGGACGAGGCAGCAGTACAGAACATGGAAACTTTCCTTGCAGATGCCACGCAAAATGAGCTGTCAAGCTACGACTTTGAGAGCAAGGCCACCTATGCCGCCGAGTTTGAAGGCTTCCGCAATATGTTCCTGATGCTGGGCGGTGTGCTGAGCTTCATTGTGGGACTTGTCGGCGTGCTCAACTTCTTTAACGCCGTTTTGACCGGTATCATCACCCGCAAACGAGAGTTTGCCGTGCTGCAATCCATCGGCATGACCGGTCATCAGCTCAAAACCATGCTCATGATCGAAGGTTCTCTGTATACCCTGTCCGCAATCCTCGTGACTTTCGCCTTAAACCTTATCTTCAGTCCCCTGCTGGAACATGGTATGAATCAGATTTTTTGGTTCTTCTCCTATCACTTCACCGTAACGCCCATTCTCATCATGTTCCCCATCTTTTTGCTGCTCGGCGTGCTCATCCCGCTCGTCACCTATCACGCGACGAATAAACAAAGTATCGTCGATCGCATCCGCGAAAACGATTAACCTCCGCACCCCGAATTGAAGCTTTCGCCAGCCTTTCTCGAAAGGCTGCGGGTTCTCAGGGCAGAGCCCTGAGCCGGACTCCGCAGAGTCCGGAATCCCCTTTTGATTCCCGGTGTCCGCCCCGGGAATCAATCAAATATTCCAACCAAAAGACCGCTCCTCTCGGAGCGGTCTTTTTTTATCCAATCACTTCTTTTTCATATACCAAATTGCCCGCAGTGTCATACGCTCGAACATTCCCTTGCGCATTCTCCAAACCACTCGATATGACGGTCAAAATAATATCCTGTGTCCAGTCATCGGCTGCAATTACCGTGCCATCCTTGCAGACCCACTCAATCCGGGCAATGTCCGGGTTATGGCGCTTGCAAATATCATAACAAATCTCATCATTTCCACCCATCGTCGTATAGATCGGCGCACCATCCCGCGGCTCAAAGTCCATACTGCCGCCACCGCCGCCGGTATGCCAGAAAGGGCCGAATCGTTCGGTTCTATGGAACACATACTCGCCATCCACTGCACGCAGTGCATAAACATACCCATCCTCATACGCATCCCGGCGAATGATTTCGCAAGTACCATAACCCAGCTCCTCGACAGAAGCCAGGACACAGGCATCCGATGTCAAATACAGTGCCGCCCGCCAGAATACAACTGCCAGAATCACCAGCACAATGGCAAAATTGCGAACGGTCTTTACTCTGCGTGTCATGCGGCTCCCTCCTCTCGTGCGGGCAGCTCAATCTGTACGGTCGATTTCTCGGCATTCTTCCATTCCGGCCAGCCAATCGTCAGCGTGCACGCATCTCCGCCTACATTTTCACGCGTAACCCAGCCGACTGTAATGATTCCGCTGTAGGATGCACCACTTCCATTGTAATGCATGTCATCATCTACCAGAATCTCCGGTGAACTGACACCCCAAGCTGCACGTCCAATACTGTACGAATGATACCTGACGCACACATCTCCATTTTCCAGTCGTGCCACCCAATCAATCGTCACACGCTTGGGGCCCAATTCGAGCGTCTCGCCCACGTCAACCCAAGTGTCAACCGGCGCTTCAAATTCCACATTGGCTTTGCTGTAATCAACCATATTGTAAATCGACATTCCCAGCGAAGTCACCGTTCCAATCGCCATCGGCGCACCAAGCAGCACGCAAACCACAATGCACAGCACCTTACTGACAAACCACGTCCAATTTCCAACCGTGTTATGTGCCCGGTCGAGTGCGCGGCCGATCTCTCCCGGATCACCCATGTTTTCCACCGCCTGTGCATAAGCATCCCGCTCGCTCAGTCCCTCAAATTCCTGCAAATCGGCTGCGCTGTCGTCCAGATGATCCATCAGCTCGCGCCCGATCTGCTCGCGATCGGGGAAGAAACGTACTTGCCGGGTCACGGCTGTAATAAACTCTTGTGCCGTCATCGGCTCATTCCTCCTGTCTGTCTTACGCAAAGGCCGGGCCGTTCAGAATATGCGCCACGGCAGTCGAAAAGGTCGTCCACTGCTGCCGTTCCTCTATCAGCTGCTTTTTGCCCTGTTCGGTAATGCTGTAATACCGCCGCCGGCGGCCATCCACCACCTTTTCATAGGAGCGGATGCAGCCCTCGGCCTCCAATTTGTGCAAAACCGGGTACAGCGTCCCCTCTTTGAATGCAAATACATTCTGGGAACGCTCGGCCAGCGTGCGGATGATGTCATATCCGTAACGGTCGCTCTCGCTGAGCAGCGACAGAAGCAACAGGCGCGTGCTTCCACCAATCAGGTTCTTATCCAGTTCCATAAGAATCCTCCTCTCCTATACCTAGAAGTTCTATGTATTCTGTGTCTTCATTATACCTCGGACTTCTAGGTATGTAAAGAGCTTTCCCAATATCCACACAAAAAAACGCTCCCAGAACGGGAGCGTTTTTCATCTCAGATACCCAGCAGACGACAGACTTGCTTTCTCGCACTGCGATACACGCCGTAAATCACAAGCGTACATGCCAAAACGATAATTAGACAAGCACCCATGCCGACAAGCTCCTGGAAGGTGAACTGGTTGTCGTTCAAATACATAATCATGGCATACAGGGCAAAAATACCGGTCGTACCCACGATGCAGGGCGTAATAAACACGCGGCTGACCTGTCCACGGACGGTGCGAAACAGATAATCTCGGCTGGCACCCAGGTGGCGCAAATCCTCATAGAGCTGCTTGTTGGCCAGCGCAATGGTCAAACACCGCGTGTACGCGATGATAATAACCGCCGCAAAACATATAATTGCAATAAAGATGAACAGCATCAAATAGACCGCCATCGTGCGCACAAAGTCATTCTGATCGAGTACGCGGAACTGGGGCATGTACTTCCAGTACAGCCGGAAATCTGAGGAATCTCGCTGGTCGTAGTCGATGGGACTGAGCTGATATTTGGCCAGATTTTCGGGTGCCATGGCGTATTCTTTCCCAATCGACTGGTAGTATTGCTCGGCACCGATGTTATAGGCGTCGATGACCTCCACTTCCGGGCCGGAACGGTCGACGATGGCGTAAAACAGTCGTTTTGCAAACGCATAGCTAGCGTCACAATCATCGACGTTAAAGAACACGATATGGTCAAACCATTTACGCTCATCCAGCCCGCGGGTGATGGTCTCATAGTCTCCATCATCCAGCACATAGCGGCCAAACAGCATGGTATAACACAGCGGTGCATCGCTGTTCGGGATGACATGCATCACCTCACCGGTCACCAGATTGGTCAGACGGGTAACATCCGGGTCAAACATGTTTTGATTGTCCCCGTTGTCATCACAAACCGCGCGGATGTGTCCGGGCTGCACATCGATTTGCTGACCGGTCAGCGCATTGTACGTGCGCTCGGACAGCACGATCTCAGACGACAACATTTCCACATACTCAGTCGTGTACGTCGTGCCGACCGGGGTTTCGGTCTCGATCTGCGTCGTGCCGTCCACGCCCAGCTCAGCGCCTTCGCCCTCCACCCAGCTCGTAATGGTCACGTCTTCCTCTTTGGCCATCTCACGCACCTCGGATTCGGTCACCATATTCTGGTCTGCGCGATAGTGATAGGCGTAGTCGATCGGTCGCTCAGCATACCCCATCATGGCACCGACACCCAGCATGGGCGTGTAGAACGACGCAAAATACGCACCCGCAATCAGCACGGTGATGACCAGCATGTTGCGCACGGTCTGGCGGCCCTGAAACTTCATGATCGATGTCGTGATGATGTGTTTATACCGGCTCTTTCCCCGTCGCCAGCCATTGACTACCGTGTGCAGCAAAAGCAGATACAGTCCGATAAACAGCGGGATATAACAGATGCCGCTCACGATAGACGGCGGATACCATCGCAGCACCCGGACGCAGAACGTCGGGGCAAGGTATCCCAGCAGACCGCCCACGATCATCAGCACGATGCCAACCGTTCCATACCACGCTTTCACTTCACGGATGGGCTCGGTCTTGTGCGACTCGTTGACGACATCGATGATATTGGTACGCCTCAAAAAACGTGCACCCATGACAAACAGCATAACGATGACGAAGACCGAAAAACAGAGTGCAAACAAACCGGCAGTCGGGTCAAAAGTCAGCACCATCTCTTCGCTGTCCACGACGACCAGACGGAACACTCGCCAGATCAGCCATGCGAGCGGCGCACCGAGTACTGCGCCTGCAATGCACGAGCCGAACGCAATACGGGCAAGATCAGCAAAAAGCAGGGTGCGAATCTGCTTTCTGGATGCCCCCAGCAGCAGAAACACACCAGTTTCTCGTGATTTTTGACGGAAGAAAATCGAACTTGCATAGAGGGTAAACATGGCGCAGCCCACGCAGGCCAATACAAAAACCATCATCACCTGTTTGCGGGAATCACCGCCCTCCGGCAAGACGGTCAGCACGGTCGGCGAGCGCATCATGGTGACGTAAGCCGTGATGAGCAGTACGGAGAAAAAGCTGCATCCGGTCAGCATGCGATAATGTCCCCGGTTTTTCCGTCTGAGCGCAGCGTATACTTCGGAAAATGTCCTCATATCTGACTCACTCCCTGCTCATTTCCTTAATTGCAGCCAGCAGATGATCCTGAAACGCTGAACGATCGCCCGCGTTGCGCAGCTCACGGTACACCACACCGTCTTTCATCAAAATGACGCGGTCACAGTACGAGGCCGAGAACGAATCATGCGTGACCATAAAAATTGTCGCGCCCAACTCCCGCCGCGCCTGCTCGAACGACTGAATGACCGCACGGGATGACTTGGAATCCAAGTTGCCGGTCGGCTCGTCGGCCAGAATGACGAGCGGGTGATTGATGAGTGCACGCGCAACCGCGGTGCGCTGCTTCTCACCGCCAGAAATCTCAGCGGGGTACTTGTGTTTGATGTGGTCAATGCCGAACAGCTCACACAGCCGGTCGGCCGTCTGCTCCATGTCACCGCCAGTATTGCCGCTGATGATGCGGGGCAGCATGATGTTATCTCGGACGGTCAGTCCATCGATCAGCATAAAGTCCTGAAACACAAAACCGAGCTTGGTGTTCCGCACCCGCGCAAGCGCATTCTCGTCCAGTGCAGCCAGCGCTGTGCCACCCAACAGAATTTCACCCGACTGAAACGGGATGTAGCACGAGATACAGTTGAGCAGCGTGGTTTTTCCCGAACCGGACGGCCCCATGACCGCGACAAACTCCCCTTTTTCAACCGACAAGGACACCCCTTTGAGTACCTCGTAGTGCTGTTTTCCTATCGCGTAGGATTTATGCAGATTTTTGACTTGCAGCATATACGCTCACCTCTCTCACTTTCTGTCCTCAGCATACACCCATCTGCATCGTGCCGCAAACCGCCTCGTCAGTTTCGGCACCTCTGCCGTAAATTTTTGCAGTCGGTTTAACGATGATGTAAAGTTTGGTCGTTCTGTTGTCAAGTCTAGCACCGCGTGCCATGTACAAAAGATAAGGATATGCTATAATGAAACCAGCTTATCAAGGAAAGGATTTTTTAACGCTATGCTGCGAATCGGTATCTGTGACGACGCGGCTGCTGCCCGTCTGGCACTGCACAGTGCACTCGAGCGCCTGTCCCCGGGCTGCGCCTGTTATGAATTTTCCTCGGGTGAAGGACTGCTGTCCTGGCTGGACAAACACCCCAACACCATCGACCTGCTGTTTTTGGATATCGAGATGGGGCAAATGTCCGGCATGGACGTGGCACGCGCCATCCGTGCTCAAGATCAGCGCCTGCACATTGTCTTTCTGACCGGCTATGCCGATTACGTCTTTGACGGCTATGCCGTTCGTGCACTCGATTACCTGCTCAAGCCGCTGTCGATGGACAAACTTTCTTCTGTGCTGGAACGCGCAGCACACGAGCTGGAAAACGATGCACCCGAAACCTTTTCGGTGCACAATTCCGATGGTTTGTTCCGCGTGCCCAAGCGTGATATTCTCTATTGTTACAGTGATCGCCGTCAGGTGCATCTGATCGCACGGACAGCCGAATATACATTTTATGACAAGCTCGATCAGGTTGAAGCAGCACTCGGTGCGGGATTTGTGCGCATCCATCAGCGCTATCTGGTTCGCATTTCGGCCATCGATCGGATTGAGGACAGCGCTGTTTTTCTGGGCAATCTGCGCTTGCCCATCAGCCGCGCCAATCGCGCCGCAGTCATGGCCGCCTGCGCCCGCGGTATGTTGGAGGACTTCTGAACATGAGCGTACTCTCTGGTTCTGTATACATCGCGCCACAGTTCTGGTATAAACTCATCATTGTGGTCGCCTTTAGTCTGCCCAGCGCCATCCTGCTCTGGCGACTTTTGGGCGCGTTCATCCCACAGCGCAAAACCCGAACGGCAGCCATCGTCGGTGTCACCGTCTTTTTTGTCTCGTTTGGTCTTCCCATCTATATTGGAGACCCCAACGTGCTCTATTTTTTCCCGGTATTCTCCAGTGCACTCCTGTACGCACTGCAAGGTGCACCGCTTCCACGCCTGACCTTCATCCTAAACTTTTTCTGTCTAGCCATTGAACTGGGTGCAATCGTGACCGCGATTGAGCATGCTCGCCCTTCGGGTATCCTGCTCGCCTATGCGGTGCTTCTTGCTTTGATCGTTCTTTTGACTGTCGGTTTCCGCCGTCTGCACCTCTTGCCTGATGAATATCCCGCGCTGTCCCCGAAGTTGTGGCGCGTCGCATTTATCATGGCTGTGTTTTCCTTTCTGGTGCTCCTGCTGTGCATTGCCATGCCCATCTTCCAGCCTTACTGGGGTGAATCCCCCTTGCAGGACGCGTTTAACTCCTTCTTTATCCTGCAGAGCTTTCTGATGACACCATTTATTTTGCTCTCCGTTCTGGTCAATCTCTATGTCGTGCAGCTCTTATCACGACACGAACAGCTTTTACAGGAACAGGCATTGTCCGAGGTCAATCGCGTGTACTACGACCAACTGGAACAATCTCAGATAGAGATGCGACGCTTGCGGCACGATCTGGCCAACCACCTGCAAACCATGCAGCAACTATCCGGCGATGCCCTGCATCGCTACATTGACGCACTGGCCGACACACCGGCCATGCAGCCGCGCAGACGTTATTGTGAAAATCAGATCGTCAATGCCGTCCTGCAAAACAAATCTGCACGCATCGAACAATCTGAGATCCAGGCGTCGTTCTCGGTCTCCCTGCCGAACGATCTCCCCTTGCAGGATATTGACCTGTGCGCACTGTTTGCAAACGGTCTGGACAACGCGATCGAAGCCTGTCTTGCACTCCCACCTGATACGCGTCGGCTATCGGTTCGCGCACGCACCGACAAAGGGCTATTTGTCCTGTGTATCCGCAACCGCACCGCAGATTGTTCCCCGCTGCAACCGGGTACGCTGCCGCAGAGCACAAAAAAAGACCGTGTCAATCACGGTCTGGGTCTGCGCAGCTTACAAGAAATTTGTACACGATATCACGGCGCGATGACCTTACAGCGCACGCATGGCATGTTTGAATTGTTAATCACAATTCCGCTGCCGCATGTTACAGATTAAAAAAACAGCCCGATCTCCCGCTCGAGATTGGGCTGTTTGCTTTTGGAGAAAAAGAAAACGGACATCCTTTCGGATGTCCGTGGTACGCCGGAAGGGATTCGAACCCCCGACCTTTTGGTTCGTAGCCAAACACTCTATCCAGCTGAGCTACCGGCGCATTTCGCAGTGCCGTTTGTCGACTGCTTGTATATAATATCATGCTACGACCAAGAAGTCAAGAAATTTTTTCTAGTTTTTTAAAAAAATTTGCGGTGCGATTTTTGTGACGTTTGATTGGTCAAAACATCACTATTTTTTAGATGCTTCCAAAACTCTCCGGATTCCTCGGGCCCGATATTCTCTGCTATTTGACTCATCCGGTACGTTAGACAAAAAACGTGACTGCTATTCTTCGGTAACTTCTTGCTTTTCATCATAATATCAAAAAACAGCCCAACCTCGCACTTGAGGTTGAGCTGCTTACTTTCAGAGAAAAAGAAAACGAACATCCTTTCGGATGTTCGTGGTACGCCGGAAGGGATTCGAACCCCCGACCTTTTGGTTCGTAGCCAAACACTCTATCCAGCTGAGCTACCGGCGCATTTCGCAGTGCTGTTCGCTGACTGCTTATATATAATAGCACGGTAGGATAGGGTTTGTCAACAAGTTTTTTCTGCAAACTTCAAAATTTTTTTGAGTCCCTCTTAGCCGATCAAGCTACGGTAATATGCCTCGTCTCCGGTATTACCGACCGCGCAGATCGAAGCCTGATCGAAACGGAACACTTCATTTGCCAGCGCACGCACCTGATCGGCCGTAACCGCATCATAGGCTGCAACCAGTTCGTCCGAGCTGACCACATGGTCGGTGAACAGCTCATAGCGTCCCAGATGATGCATGCGGGCATTGGTGCTTTCCAGACCCATGAGCAGATTGCTCTTGAGCTGTTCGCGGCAGCGGCTGAGCTCCTCGCGGGTCGGCCCCTCTGCGCAGAAATCACGCAGCACATTACAGATGAGCTTGGCTGCCTTGGCCTCGTCCTCCTGTCCCAAGCCAACATAGATCGAGAACATGCCGGTGTCCACATGGCTAGACGGGAAAGAATAGATCGAATAGCACATGCCGTTGCGCTCACGCACGGTCTGGAACAGGCGCGAAGACATACCGCCACCGATGATTGCATTCATAAGCTGGTATGCGTAGCGCTTATCGTCCAGCAGCGGCAGACCCGGGAATCCCAGGCACAGGTGATTCTGCTCAATCTCCTTGGAACGGATTACGACGCGCGGCTGGTAGTGTGCAGGCTCGATCTGGTTGCGTCCACTTCCCTGCATCTCACCGAACAGCTCACAGATATAGTCCAAATCGGCATCGCTGAAGCTGCCCGACAGGGCGACGACTGTATCTTCCGGGTGGTAATTCTTTCTAACGTAATCGTGCAGCGCCTTGGAATCCATGCGTGCAAGGGTTTCCTCGGCGCCCAGAATGGGTCGACCAAGCGCAGTTCCCTCGTAGCAAGCCTCGAACAGTTTCTCGGTTGCGACATCCTCAGGAGTATCCTCGTACATATCGATTTCTTCCAGAACGACACCGCGCTCAAGTTCAATGTCCTCATCGGCAAAGCTGGAGCACAGGAACATATCAGCCAGCAACTCAGCTGCCGTATGTAAGTGGGTATCGAGCACCTTCATATAGTAACAAGTACAATCCTTGGTCGTAAACGCGTTGGACTGTCCGCCCATCGCGTCCATCATCGACGCGATATGCCGTGCCGTGCGCTTCTCGGTGCCCTTAAAGATCATGTGCTCAATGAAGTGCGAGATGCCATTCTGCTCGGCGCTCTCGAACCGGCTGCCGTTTCCAATCCACACGCCGATTGCAGCTGACCGGACGTGGTCAATGCGCTCGGCGACCACACGCACGCCGTTGCGCAGGGTAATTTTCTGATACATAATTTAAACTCCACCGTTCCAAACATCCGACCGATTCGAATGTTTTCATCTATTTTCTGTTTTTATTATAGCATATCGCACCGTAAGACGGAACAGGAATTTGTATCAGGCCTGTGCACAAACTGGTCAGAATGGAAAAGCGGCCATCCCGCAAAGGACAGCCGCTTGCAATATTGGGTCTATGGTTTACTGCGCAGTCACTGGCAGCGTAACATCGCCTACCGTTACCGATTCCACATCATCAAGGTTATAAATGGCACTCTCATAGCATCCACTGAGGGTGAACGACCGATCGGACATATTGGCCGAGCCGCCGGCATAGGTGCCCAGATCGACGGTCTCGCCGCTCTTGAGCGTCATTACCACCGGGACATCACGCATCCGACGGAACGGAGAATCCTCTGGCTCACGTCCGCTTGTTGCCTCGTAGTTGTCTGCCATCTGCTGGGTTTCCGCATTGAATGCTTCGTAATATCCGCTCACACGGAAGCCAACCGGCGACAGTCTGACCTCAGTCACAGTTGCCGTACCGGCATCGGTCACAACCTGCACGGGGTCTGTCAGCAATTCCACGCTGCTGTCCTCATACTGGACATCAAAGCGCAGGTTCCAGCTTCCCTCGATCACCTGCTGCACGTCGCCGGTCTGGCTATCGTACACGGTCAGGTCGGACATACTCGCCTTAGCAGAGCCCATGGGAATGCTTCCATCGTCCACCGTGATCTGTTCTACGTACTGAATCTGATTGTCGTTCGGGTCTTCATCGACGAACCACGCGCCGCCATGACTGCCACCCAGATGGTTGAGGCTCACCGTCGCCTCACCAAACGACAGTGTCTTAGCGTCCGTGATATCCCAGCTGCTGCCGTCGTCCTTGGTCAGGGTAAAGACAACATTCAAATTGTGTTCATCACCCAAAATCGCATCAGCTGTGACCGTAATACCCGCATCAGTATCCGAAACGCCCAGCGGCTTGCCGATCTTGTCGATGATCTCGGTCTGTTCGGTACCAAAAATCGCAGAAAATGCATCGCTCGCCAGACCACTGTACACAGCGCCTGCGCCCATGGACATCACAGCCGCAACCGCTGCGATTGCAGCAACCGTGCGGCCAATCGGACGGCGGCGCTTTTTGGGCTGCACCGGCTCGAGCTGAGCGCGCATCAGGCGGTCTACCATGTTTTCTTTCTGTTCTTCGGAAAAATGCAGCTCACTCAGCATATCTTTATACTCCTTGTTCACAGGTCTTCCCTCCCAGTATGGTTCTCAGTTTACCGCGTGCGCGGTCAATACGGGTGTTGATGGTCGCCGGACGTTCTCCCAACATTTCTGCAATCTCGTGGGTCTTATAGCCCTCGTAATAGTGCAGATACAGCGGAATACGGTACTTATCCGGCAGCGACTGCACCGCAGTCATCAGACTGTCGTCCTGCATTTCGGGTGCTGCAACCTCGGCACAGGCTTCCATGTTGCACGTTCGCGTGCGCCAGCCGCTCTTGAGCACGTCCTTGCAGGCGTTGACAGCGGTGCGGATGATCCATGCCTTTTCATGCTCCCGGTCGCTGAATTTCTGCCCTGCGGTCAGGTATTTGAGAAAGACCGTCTGGCAGATATCCTCCGCGTCATGTGTGGATTTGAGGTAAGTATAACTGAGTCGCAAAATCAGATCGGAATAGGTATAAACCAAGTATTCCGCCTGCGTGCGGTCGAATGACTCCATAGGATTTGTCTCCTTCCCAGCGTGCCCGTTTGACCTAGGATCGGGCTTTTGATCGCTTTCACCTACAATACGAGCCGGAAGCGGGAATTCTCTCACAAGGAAAATAAAAATTTTGCTGCGTGTATTGGGACAAAAAAAGACCACGCGCGAAGCGTGGTCTTTGATAAACGGAATTAGAGCTTTTCCTCTTCCTTAACGTCCTTCATGGACAGGTTGATACGACCCTTGTCGTCGATCTCCATGACCTTAACATAGACCATGTCGCCGACCTGTACAGCGTCCTCAACCTTCTCGATGCGATGGTCAGCCATCTTGGAGATGTGAACCATACCATCCTTGTTGGCAGTCAGGTTAACGAATGCGCCGAAGTTCATCAGGCGAACAACCTTACCATAGTAGATTTCGCCGACCTCAGGCTCCTTAACGATTGCCTCGATCATGGACTTTGCAGCCTCACCGTCGGATGCCTTAACAGCAGCAATGGTGATGACGCCGTCGTCGTTGATGTCAACCTGTGCGCCGGACTCTGCAACAATCTTCTGGATCACGCTGCCGCCCTTACCAATAACCTCACGGATCTTGTCCGGATGAATCTGCATGGTGATCATCTTGGGAGCCCAAGCGGATACATCGTCACGCGGACGGTCAATTGCCTTGAGCATGATCTCGTCGAGGATGCCCAGACGTGCAACGCGGCACTTGCGGAATGCTTCCTTGATGACTGCCGGGGACAGACCGTCAACCTTGATATCAACCTGGATTGCAGTGATACCCTTCTTGGTACCTGCTACCTTAAAGTCCATATCGCCGTAGAAGTCTTCCAGACCCTGAATATCGGTGAAGGTGGTCTCCTGACCGTCGTCGGTAATCAGACCGCAGGAAATACCAGCAACCGGTGCCTTGATCGGAACACCAGCGTCCATCAGTGCCAGGGTCGAACCGCAGACAGAGCCCTGAGAAGTCGAACCGTTGGAGGAAACGACCTCAGAAACCAGACGCAGTGCGTAGGGGAACTCTTCCTCGGACGGGATAACCGGCAGCAGTGCGCGCTCTGCGAGTGCGCCGTGGCCGATCTCACGACGGCCGGGGCCGCGGGACGGACGGGTCTCACCGACCGAGAAGGACGGGAAGTTATAGTGATGGATATAACGCTTGGTCTTTTCGTCGAAAATGGTATCGAGCTCCTGTGCGTCGCCCAGAGTGCCCAGGGTGCAGATGGTCAGAACCTGAGTCTGGCCACGGGTGAACAGGCCGGAACCGTGTGCACGCGGCAGAACGCCAACCTCAGCAGCCAGCGGACGAACCTCTTCCATACCACGGCCGTCAACACGCTTGCCCTGAACCAGCCAGTTACGAACAATCTTCTTCTGCAGCTTGTCGAAGCACTCGGAGATCTCTGCGCCGTGCTCAGCGACGTACTCCTCGCCCAGCTCAGCCTCGAACTCGTCGCGAACGACCTTGATGCGTGCGTCGCGAACGGTCTTGTCGTCGGTATCCAGGCAGTACTCCAGCTTGCTGCGGCACTCAGCCTCGAGCTTGTCGAAGATCTCATGGTTGAGGTCGTGGTGCTCGTACTCAAACTTGGGCTTGCCGATCTGTGCCTTGATGTCAGCGATGAAGGCAACAACCTTCTTGATCTCCTCATGTGCAACCATCAGAGCGTTGAACATGTCGTCCTCAGGTACTTCGTTTGCGCCAGCCTCGATCATAACGATCTTGTCAGCGGTTGCGCAGACGGTAACGTCCATCTCGGAGCGCTTGCGCTGCTCAGCGGTCGGGTTGATGACAACCTCACCGTCAACGATGCCGACGTTTGCGCCGCCGATGACGTAGTCGAACGGGATATCAGAGATAGAAACCGCGATAGACGCGCCCAGCAGAGCGGTTACCTCGGGAGAGTTATCAGAATCGTTCTCCAGAACGGTGCAGACGATGGAAACGTCATTGCGCAGGTCCTTGGGGAACAGCGGACGCATGGGGCGGTCAATCTGGCGGGAAGCCAGGATCGCCTTCTCAGAGGGACGGCCCTCGCGGCGCATGAAGGAACCAGGGATACGGCCAACTGCGTACAGACGCTCCTCGAAGTCAACCGAGAGCGGGAAGAAGTCGATGCCGTCACGGGGCTTTGCCGAGGCGGTCGCGGTGACCAGAACAACGGTCTCGCCGTAGCGAACCAGGCAGGAGCCGTTTGCCAGCTGTGCCAGCTTGCCGGTCTCAACAACCAGCGGACGGCCAGCATAAGTGGTCTCAAACACGCGGTGGTCCTTAAATTCAAAGTGGTTGATGTTGCTCATTTAAGAATGCCTCCTTAATGATGGAAATTGCAGGCGGCATTGCAGCATTAGCACTTGAAGCGCATGCCAAAAATCAGCGTTTGGCCTGTCCTCCAATTGCTAAAGCCGCGGCGTTGCCGCCCTTGGGTTACATGGGAACAAGTAGCAAGCAAGGGGGGCACGGATGCCCCCCTCGATTTTGATACTTACTTACGGATGCCCAGCTTAGCGATGAGTGCACGGTAACGGTTAACGTCCTTCTTCATCAGGTAGTTGAGCATGCTGCGGCGCTGACCAACCATCTTCAGCAGACCACGGCGGGAGTGGTTGTCCTTCGGATGCTGCTTCAGGTGCTCGGTGAGCTCGCCGATGCGTGCAGTCAGGATTGCAACCTGTACTTCCGGAGAACCGGTGTCGGTCGGATGGGTGCGGTTAGCTTCGATTACAGCGTTCTTGTCTTCCTTACGGATCATGGTATTTTCACCTCATAAAAAATTTTAATAGTCCCCGCAGGCTGAGTATTGGACGGTGAAACGGCACGCTCTGACGTGTCCTGTGCCCGAAATACTAAGCAAGGGGCAAACAAATTACATTTATAATACCATGAACAAGTCGATTTGTAAAGGGGTTTCCGACAAACAGCCTTCAGCAGGAAGCAACATATCCCGACAAAAAATTCACAGAAAATTTATGAATTTTTCACATTGCATCCACACAGACTTTTTCCTATAATAGAGTACATCAGTTGAGCAAGGGCGCTCAGGTAAAGCGCAGCTTATCGACTGACGGTTTATTTTGTTAGATACGCGGTGGGGGTTGTGCAAAAGCGTGGCCTGAAACCGCGTTTTCTTTTTATATCCAGCGTTTTTCGGCATTTTTGTACGCAGTCGTACAGGATGCCGTTTTTTATTTCCTCTTTTCCAAAAAAGCAAAGCCACGCCTGACGGCGCGGCTTTTTTCATACCTATTTTGAGCTTTCTGTGCAGTTTTTATTCCCGCGGCTGCACCATGCACGCGCCGACACCGGCAGCGAGGGTCAAAAATGCAGCAAAGAATCCGATCACGGCATGGATGGCAAAACTGCCCATGCCCAGGAAGTTTTCAAAGTAAAACAGTCCATGGAACGGTGCCAGCATGGCATTTCCCAGCGTATCGACCAGTGTATGCTTCATGTTCAGGAAGATGGCAATGTCCATCACACCCAATACAAGCGCGTACAGCATGAGCAATACTTCAAGCAAACGGCTGTGCAGCGGCAGTCCCACCGGAATGATCACGAGCAGCAGCACCATATAAACGATCGATACGATCAGATTGGTCTGAGAATTGTCCGGGTTCATCGTGAACCACACATTCAGACCAACTGTCAGGGCAGCCCACAACAGCAAAACAGTGATCGGGCCAATAAATCTCCGCATATTCGCCTCCTTATCTCTCTGTACAGGACAAGAGGGCGCGGCAATGGCGCTGCGCCCCCCTTGTCCGAACATACGGAATGTTAATTTTTTACTTTACGATTTCCTTTGCAGCGTCAGCCAGTGCAGCGACCTTTGCGTCAGACTCTGCCTTGCTGTCTGCCTTAGCCATGATGTAAACCTTAACCTTGGGCTCGGTGCCGGACGGACGGATGATGAACGAAGTACCGCCTGCCAGTTCATAGTACAGTACGTTCTGGCCGGACAGCTCCATCTCCTCGGTCTTACCGCAAGAAACGCAGGTGCGTACGCCCGACTGATAATCGCGGATGTACTCGACCTTATGGCCTGCAACCTCGGTCAGCGGGGTTGCACGCAGCTCAGCCATGAGTTCCTTCATGCGCTCCAGACCTGCAACACCCGGCATAGTGATCGAGATGGTCTGCTCGGTGTAATAGCCGTACTTCTCGTACATGGTCTGCATTGCATCGTACAGGGTCATACCCTTGGTGCGATAGTATGCTGCCATCTCGGCAATCAGCATGGATGCAGTAACGGCGTCCTTATCGCGTGCGTAGTCGCCTGCCAGATAGCCGTAAGACTCCTCGAATGCAAACAGGTACTCGTGCGAACCGGTGGTCTCAAACTGCTTGATCTTCTCAGCCAGGAACTTAAAGCCGGTGAAGGTATCGAAGCAGTCAACGCCGTTCTTCTCTGCTGCAGCGCGTGCCATCTCGGTGGTAACCAGAGACTTGAGCACAGCCGGATGCTCGGGCATAGTGCCGGTCAGCTTCTTAGCCGTGATGACATAGTCGATGAGCAGCACGCCGACCTGGTTGCCCGACAAGGTCACATACTCGCCCTCGCTGTTCTTGAGCACGATACCGGTGCGGTCTGCGTCGGGATCAGTGCCGATGATAAGGTCAACGCCGTTGGCCTTTGCCAGATCGATCGCCAGATGGAAACCTTCCTTGTTCTCCGGGTTGGGGGACTTTACGGTCGGGAAGTCGCCGTCGATGACCATCTGCTCGGGCACACAGATAATGTGCTTGTAGCCGATGCGCTTCAAAATCTCGGGTACCAGACGGTAGCCTGCACCATGGAACGGGGTGTAAACCAGCTTAAAGTCGTCGGCAACCTGCTTGACGCAATCGGGATTGATGGCAACCTTGAGCACTTCCTTGAGGTATGCTTCGTCGGTCTGCCAGTCCATCATCTTGACCAGGCCCTGTGCCTTTGCCTCTTCAAAGTCCATGGTCTTGACATCAGCAAAGAAGTCCAGTGCGCCCATTTCCTTGGCGACAACATCGGCTTCCTTGGGCGGCAGCTGTGCGCCGTCTTCCCAGTATACCTTATAACCGTTGTACTCCTTGGGGTTGTGGGACGCGGTGATGTTGATGCCGGCGATGGTGCCATAGTAACGGATGGCAAAGGACAGCTCGGGGGTCGGGCGCAGCTCGTCGTAGAGCTTGACGCTGATGCCGTTGGCAGCCAGGATGCAGGCAGCCAGCTGTGCGAACTCGGGCGAGAAGTGACGGGAATCATAGGCGATTGCCACGCCGCGTGCACAGGCTTCCGAACCGTTCTGGACGATCAGATTGGCCAGACCCTGGGTTGCCGCACCGACCGTAAAGCGGTTCATGCGATACAGACCAACGCCCAGTACGCCGCGCAGACCAGCCGTACCAAAGGACAGCGGAGCAAAGAAACGATCCTTGATCGCATCCTCATCGCCGCGGATTGCCTCCAGCTCAGCGCGCTCATCTGCGGTCAGTGCCGGAGATGCAAGCCAGCGCTCATACTCAGCCATATAATTCATAATCCATTCACCTCATAAACGTTTTGTATCAAAATCCTTGTGGGAAATACTCCCTTATATAAATTATACAATAAACTTGGTCGTTTGCAAGGTAGTTTTTTGTAAATTTTGATACTGTTCGGTTTTCTCCTGCCAAAATGGTGCGTGGATTTTCTCACAAAATGCACAAAAGCGCGTCCCGGAATTCACATTTCGAAACGCGCTTGTTTCATTCTTGCATCAACGCTCGTCGATTTTCAGAAACCATTCGGCTTACAGATTTTCGATCGAACGTACACGAATCATGCCGTCAACCGCACGGATCGCATCCAGCACTGCGTCGGTCGGTACGCCGTTTACATCCACGATGGTGTATGCGTAATCGCCGCGCGAACGGTTGCCCATGTTCTCGATGTTCATGCCCTGTGCGGACAGCGTCGAGGTGATCTGTGCGATCATGTTGGGTACGTTCTTGTGAATCAGGCACAGACGGTGACCGCCCTCATAGGGTACCTTGAGGTTGGGGAAGTTGACCGAGTTGCGGATGGTGCCGTACTCGAGGAACTCGCGAATTTCGGCTGCTGCCATCTTTGCACAGTTGTCCTCGCTCTCCGGGGTGGAAGCGCCGAGATGAGGCATGATGACTGCATTCTTCTGTGCCAGCATAGCATCGGAAGCGAAGTCGGATACGTAGCGTGCAACCTTACCGCATGCCAGTGCTGCTGCCATGACATCCTCATCAACCAGCTCGCCGCGTGCGATGTTGATGATGCGCACGCCGTCCTTCATCTTGGCAACTGCGTCCTCGTTAATGAGGTGCTTGGTGTCCGGAGTGAGCGGTACATGCAGGGTGATGTAATCGCAGTTTGCGAAGATCTCGTTTACATCGGTGATGTGCTTGACGGCACGGGACAGCTTGAGTGCGCCGTCAACCGACAGGTAGGGGTCGTAGCCCCAGACTTCCATATCCAGACCGACCGCAGCGTTTGCGACCTGTACGCCGATGGCACCCAGACCGATGACGCCCAGACGCTTGCCCATGATCTCCGGGCCTGCAAACTTGGACTTGCCCTTCTCAGCAGCCGGACCGATGTCCGGGGTACCTGCCAGGGACTTGGTCCACTCGATGCCGCCCACGATATCACGCGAAGCCAGCATCAGACCGCAGACAACCAGTTCCTTGACTGCGTTTGCGTTTGCGCCGGGGGTATTGAATACGACAATACCTTCCTCTGCGCAGTGGTCGAGCGGAATGTTGTTGACACCGGCGCCTGCACGTGCGATGCACTTGAGGTTCTCCGGGAACTTGGTGTCATGCAGCTTGGCCGAGCGCACCAGCACGGCGTCGTACTGGTCGAAGTCCTCGCTGCACGTATATTCAGCCGGGTCCAGACGATCCAGACCGACCTTGGAAATCTTGTTAAACAGTTTGACCTGATACATTGTCCTGATTCTCCCTTAGCCGTTTTCCTTGGCAAACTTCTGCATGAAGTCAACCAGCTTTTCGACACCCTCGTAGGGCATTGCATTGTAGATGGAAGCACGCATACCGCCAACCGAACGGTGACCCTTCAGGTTGGACATACCGTTCTCGATCGAAGCCTTGACAAACTTTGCGTCCAGATCGGCATCGCCGGTGCGGAAGGTTACGTTCATCATGGAACGGGAATCGGCACGTGCTGCCGGCTGATAGAAGGACTGGCTGTCCAGATAGTCATAGAGCAGCTTTGCCTTGACCTCGTTGCGCTTCTGCATCTCGGTCAGACCGCCGATCTCGTTCTCGATCCAGTCAAGTACCAGACCCAGAACATAGATTGCGTAGGTCGGAGGCGTATTGTACATGCTCTCCTTGTCAGCCATCAGCTTCCAGTCGAGCAGTACCGGCATCTTGTCCTGCGGGTAGTAGCCCAGCAGATCGTCGCGCACGATCACGACGGTCAGGCCGGCCGGGCCCATGTTCTTCTGTGCACCAGCCATGATGACACCGTACTTGGATACATCAATGGGCTTAGACAGAATGTTCGAGGACATATCGGCTACAACCGGTACAGAACCGGTCTCGGGGCAATACTTCCACTCGGTGCCGAAGATGGTGTTGTTGGCACAGTGGTAGAAATAGTCTGCGTCCGGGGACAGATCGAGTTCTGCCTGGGACGGGATGTAAGAGAAGTTATCCGCCTCGGAGGATGCCGCGACATGGATCTCGCCAAACTTCTTGGCCTCCTTGTACGCGTTCTTCGCGAAGTTACCGGTCAGCGCATAGTCTGCCTTACCGGTACGCATCAGGTTGAGCGGAATGGCGGAGAACTGCATGGTTGCACCGCCCTGTAAAAAGAGGACCTTATAGTTGTCCGGGATACCCATCACGCGACGCAGAGAGGCTTCCGTAGACTTGATAATGGAGTCGTACACCTTAGATCGGTGACTCATCTCCATCACTGACATGCCTGAACCCTGATAGTTGAGCATCTCAGCGGCTGCGCGCTCCAGCACGGGAACGGGCAGCATCGAAGGGCCTGCGGAAAAGTTGAAGATTCTTTCTGTCATCGCTTGTGACCTGCCTTTCATTACGTAATACTTTATAGGGATAAAGTATGAATGAGTCTATTATAGTCCCCCGCCGTGCCGCACGCAAGTGTTTCTTTGGCAAAACCTTTATGCTATAATGTAGAAAAAACCGTCGAAGGAGAAGGAATTTTGAACATTGTCGATAGATTGTCCGTGTCAGACGGACTCTGTGCATGTGGTGTGTGTGCGATGGGCACTCTGCTTTCCCACATGGACGACCGGCAGCAGCTCGGTCTGTCCCGTCTGATCGACTCTCCCCGCAGCGTCCTCGTTGCCCTCTTCCCCTACCTCACCGGCGCACCCTCCGGCAACCTGTCGCTGTACGCCCGAGGTCGGGACTATCACGCGGTCATTGCCGACCGGCTGGGTGCGGCTGTCGAGGCGTTCCAAGCTGAATATCCGGAAAACCACTTTGTCGTGCTGGCCGACGACTCCCCCTTGCCCGAGGTCTACGCCGCAGCCTGCGCCGGTCTGGGCTGCATCGGGGATAACGGACTGCTCATTCACCCCGACTACGGCAGCTATGTCTTTATCGGCACCATCGTGACCGATCTCGACCTGCCGGTGACCGAACAGACACCCAAAGGCTGTCTGCACTGCGGTGCGTGCCGCCGTGCCTGCCCGGTCGATCTGGACAAAGGACGCTGTCTGTCCGCACTCACCCAGCAGGGCGGCACGCTGACCGAGGAACAGGCCGCGCTCGTGCGCGAGCACCCGCTCGTGTGGGGTTGTGATACCTGCCAGCTGGTCTGCCCGATGAACAGACACGCCAAACAGACCGACATCCCGGATTTCGGGCAGTTCCTGATTGATACGCTGACGCTGGCCGATGTGGACGGTCTGACACGTCGCCAATTCTATGAAAAATACCCCGACCGCGCGTTCACCTGGCGCGGTCCCGCGCCGCTCCGGCGCAATCTGACCCTCAAAGAAGGAGACAACTCATGAATACCCCTCTGTATCATGCGCTGCGCGCCCTGTCGCAAAAGCATACCGCACGCTTTCACATGCCCGGGCACAAGGGCAAGGATGTTCTGCCCGATTTCGGCCCCATTTTGCCGCTGGACTTCACCGAAGTCTATGAGACCGGCAACCTATACACGGGAGAAGGCCCCATCCGACAGGCCGAGGAACAGGCCGCACGCTTCTACCACGCACCCGACTGCCATTTTCTGACCGGCGGTTCGACCCAGGGCATCCACACCATGCTGTACGCAGCTGCCGGTGCAGGTGCTGACGTGCTGTTTGACCGCAACTGCCACAAATCCGCCGCGCATGCGGCTGCCATGCTCGATCTGTCCCCGGCTTTCGTCTTTCCCAAGACCATCGAGCCGTTCGGCATTCCCGGTCTGCTCTGTCCGAATGACATTGACCGCGCACTGAGTCAAAATCCATCCATCCGTGCCGTGCTCGTCACCTCCCCCAACTATTACGGCGTGCGGCAGGATATCTCGGCGATTGCAGCCGTCTGCCATGCGCACGGCGCCAAGTTACTGGTCGACGCCGCGCACGGTGCGCACTTCCCCGCAGTCGGTCTGCCCTCACCCATTCAGGAGGGTGCAGACCTCGCGGCACTCAGTGCGCACAAGACACTCTATGCGCTCGGCCAGTCAGCTATGCTGCTGTCGGGCGGCACGATAGACAATGACCGTCTGCGTGAGGGTGCGTCCCTGTTCGGCACGTCCAGCCCGTCCTACGCCATGATGGTCAGCCTGGATCTGGCACGCGATGCGCTCGAGCAGGATGACAGCTATCAGAAAGCAGCCGAGGCCGTTCACGCCCTGCGCCTGCATCTGGCCGAGCACACCAGGTTCCGGCCGCTGATCGGAAACGACCTCGACCCCTGCCGTCTGACCGTCTCGACCGCCGGTACTGACTGGACGGGCGACAAGCTGGCCGACACGTTATATGAGCGGTTTGGGGTGGCATGCGAGATGAGTGACGCGCGTAATATGGTATGTATCGTCACGTCCGCCGATCTGGACGACAATCTGGATCGTCTGCGCGAGGCGTTGGACACCTTATCGCGTGAAGTGCAGCAGACCGCGCTGCCCGCACCCTTGCCGCCCTTACCCGTCCCCCGTCCGGCTCTGTCGGTGCGCCGCGCCCTGCTCGGCAATGCCTCCACGCTGTTTCTGGATGATGTACAGCCCGGCATGGTCTGCGCCCGTCCGGTCACCCCGTATCCGCCCGGTGTTCCCGTGCTCTGGCCGGGTGAAGAAATCACCGCCGAACACATTGTATTTCTCAGAAATCAATGTTATAATACGATTGACCGCATCTCTGTATATCAGCCGTGATTTTTTTACGGTGAGAGGCGGAAAAGGAGGGTTTCCCTATGAAAATGCTGCTTGCAATCATCAATTCCGATGACGCGCATAGTGTAATGAATCACCTCATGGAGGCCGGATTCCAGATCACCAAGCTCGCCACCACCGGCGGCTTTCTGCGTGCCGGTAACGTCACCATCCTGATCGGTCTGGAAGACTCCCGCCTGGACGAGGCGATGGATCTCATCCGCAAATATTCCAACACCCGCAAACAGATCATCCCGACGACGGCAAATCTGGGCGTTGGCTTCCATCCGGCAATGCCGGTCGAGGTCACGGTCGGCGGCGCGACCGTATTCGTGCTGAACGTCGAGCAGTTTGAGAAACTGTAATGCCTGGATTTGACGCTCTGCCCGGCAATACCGCACTCAAAGCTAGCCTGCGGACTGCGCTTGATCGCCGTTTTCCGCAGGCTGTTCTGTTATCCGGCCCGGATGGCAGCGGAAAAACCGATTTTGCTCAAACCATCGCAGCTGCACTCCTGTGCACCGGTGCTTCGCCCCGTCCGTGCGGTGCGTGCGCCTCGTGCCACAAAGTCGCGCACGGTACCCATCCCGATTTGATTGTCATCGATGAGGGAGATGGCGAAATCAAGGTCGAGACCGCACGCAATATCCGTGATGAGGCGGCCATTCTGCCCAACGACGGTGACCGCAAGGTCTTCATCATCCACAACGCCGACCGCATGAACCTGAGTGCACAGAATGCTCTGCTCAAGGTGCTCGAAGAGCCGCCGCGCTATGTCTTTTTTATCCTGCTCTCGTCCCAGCCCGGTGTCCTGCTCCAGACCATCCGCTCTCGCTGCGCCATCTATCAGCTCGAGCCGCCGCATGTGTCCGCCGACCAGAACCCCGAGCTGCTCGAGCCATCCCGCGCGTTCCTGCGCGCCATGGCCAAGGGAGACGAATACGGCATGCTGCTGGGTGCAAATGGATTTGCCAAACTGAACAAGGCTGCTTTTCAGCAGGCCATGACCCTGCTCGGGACCGCGCTGCGCGATGCCGCTCTGGTATCGGTCGGTGCTGCCCCGCTTGTCCCGGCACTCTCCGCCGAGACCCGCGCCCTCGCCGGCGCACTGACCGCGGAAAAAATCCTCGCGGTCTACGATCACCTCACGCTGCTGTCCCGCCGCGCTGAGGTCAACGCAAGCGCACCCATCCAGTGCGCTGTCCTTGCGGCAGGTGCTTACGCCATCTGCCATCCGCCGCGATCATCCAAATAATATCCGCGGCATACTGAAACGGAGGAACATTTAGATTGCTGACTGTCATTGGTGTCCGATTCAAACGAGTCGGCAAAGTATACTATTTTGACCCCTGCGGCATCACGGTCAAGCGCGGACAAAGCGTTATCGTTGAGACCGCACGCGGTGTCGAGTGCGGCGAGTGCGCCATGGGCAACACCGAAGTGTCCGAGCGCGAAGTCGTCTCGCCGCTCAAAAAAATCATCCGCATCGCGACCGAACGCGATCTGGAAGTCGCCCGCGAAAACGAGCGCCAGGCCAAGGAAGCCTACCAGATTGCACGGCGCAAGATCGAGGAACACAAGCTGGACATGCGCCTGGTCGCTGTCGAGTGCACCTTCGATCTCAACAAGATCCTGTTCTACTTCACGGCAGATGGCCGTGTAGACTTCCGCGGCTTGGTCAAGGATCTGGCTGCCATCTTCCGCACCCGCATCGAGCTGCGCCAGATCGGCGTACGCGATGAGGCCAAGATGATCGGTGGTCTGGGCATCTGTGGCCGCGAACTGTGCTGCGCGTCCTATCTGGGCGACTTTCAGCCGGTGTCCATCAACATGGCAAAGGAGCAGAACCTGTCACTCAACCCGGCTAAGATCTCGGGTACCTGCGGCCGCCTGATGTGCTGTCTCAAGTACGAGCACGAGGTCTATTCCGAGCTGCAAAAGGTCACACCCAAGACCGATAGTCTGGTCGAGACCCCGGAGGGTCGCGGCACTGTCCTGTCTACTCAGATGCTGCGCGGTACGTGCAAGGTGCAGCTCGAGGATGCACCGGACGAGCCCCGCGTTTTCGCGTGCACCGACTGCCAGATGATTCGCTCGGGCCGCGCCAAGAAGAACAATAATAACGGCAATAATCACAGCGGCGAATGCTGCCAGAACTGCGCAAAGCAGCAAAAGCAGCCCGAGATCGACCCCATGCAGGAGCAGGAGCCGGTCGCAGTCGCGCAGCCGCCTGTCCGTCCGCGCAACGAAAAGCCGCGTCGTGTCAAGGCTGCGCCCCAGAGCACTGAGGACAAGCCCGCAGCGCCCGCACGCAAGCCGCGCCGTGAAGCCCCCGACGGTTCCGACCGTCCCCGTCTGGTCAAGGCTGCACCGCCTAAGGATGCCGTCGAGCAGCCCGCACAGGAAGCTGGCGAGAACACCGAGTCCGGCGAGGTCGTACGCCGTCGCCGTCGCCGCCGCGGTGGTGCCAAGCGCCGCCGTTCGTCTGGTGAGGGTAACGCTACGCCGTCCGCTGAATAAGGATTCTTCAAGAGGCCGTCTGTCCGACGGTCTCTTTTTTCGTCCTCTTTTCGACAAAAATCCGTTTTTTTCACCTTCATCTTGTCTTTCCCACAGGGGTATGCTATACTTAGTTTGCCAAATTAACTATTTTTGCAGATTGGAGGGTCTCATGTCGGACTTTGATTCCATCAATAATTTTCTGGTCGATATTTGGAGTCGTATCAACAAAATCGAAGAGCGCACCCTGACAGCCGGCATCGGCGATAATATCTCGCTGACCGAGATCCATATTATCGAAAAGATCGCTGCCGAGCAACCCAGCCGTATGTCCACCATTGCAAAGTCGGTCGGTGTCACGCTGGCCACCTTCACGGTTGCCTGTGACAAGCTCGAGAGCAAGGGACTGATTCAACGCACGCGTGATACTGCGGACAAACGCGTGGTCAACATCTCCCTCACGCCGCGCGGCGAGGCCATCCATGCGTACCACAAGGAGTTCCATGAGCGCATGATCTCGGCCGCACTGAGCGAGCTGTCGGACAGTGAAACCGCGCTTTTGGCGAGCAGTCTGCAAAAGCTGCAATCCTTCTTTGAACAGCAAGACCAATAACGACCATACCGGGGCACCGATCACGCACGATCGGTGCCTTTTTGACTTGACTTTACCGCGCAAAACGGCTATTCTGAACTCATATTATCTGCGGAGGCTGGATGTATGCTGACCTATCACCTCGATCACACTGCAAAAATGCCGCTCTACGAGCAGCTATACCGCGCCATCCGCGCCGATATTATGAACGGCGTGCTCGCTGGCGGCGACCGACTGCCCGCCAAGCGTCCACTCGCTGAGCACCTCAAGGTCAGTCAGATCACGGTCGAGACCGCTTACGGCCAGCTGACCGCCGAGGGTTATCTGCGTGCCGTGCCCAGAAGCGGGTATTTCGTGCAGCAGCTCGATGCGCTCCCGCGCACAGCTTGTGCGCAGGCTGCGCCTGAAAAGCCGCAGGAAAAGAGCGAACAGACCGCGGATTTTGATTTTAAGACCAACGTCGTCGACACCGATTGCTTCCCGTTTTCGACTTGGGCAAAGTTGTCCCGCGCAGTGCTCACCGATTACGACCGCAGTCTGCTGCTGGCCGCTGCGCCGCAAGGTGTACCCGCACTGCGCAAGCAGATTCGGCAATATCTGTACGCCTTTCGCGGTATCTCGGTGGACACCGACCAGATTGTCGTCGGTGCAGGTTCGGAATATCTGGTCACCCTGCTTATCCAGCTTTTAGGACGCACACGCACCTATGCCATCGAGACCCCGGGCTATCCGAAATTAACTCAGATTTTCCGGGCAAACGATGCGGAGACTGCACCCATTCCACTGGATAACGAGGGTTTGTCCATGGAAGCACTGCGGCAGAGTGCGGCATCGGTCGCCTACCTGACCCCGTCCCACCATTTTCCCCTCGGTATTGTCACCCCGGCTGGCCGTCGCGCTTCCCTGCTGCGCTGGGCAAGCGAGAGCGAAGACCGCTATTTGATCGAGGACGATTACGATTCCGAGTTCCGCTTTACTTCCCGCCCCATTCCGGCACTCAAAGAGCTTGACCACGAAGATCGAGTCATCTACCTCAACACCTTCGCCAAAAGTCTGGCTCCCTCGCTGCGTATCGGCTATCTGGTTCTCCCGCGCCGTCTGCTGCCCGCCTATCAGGCAAAGTTCGGCGGCTATGCCTCCACCGTCCCGGTGTTTGAACAGTACACACTCGCGCGGTTTCTCGAGACCGGCAGCTTCGAACGGCATGTCAACCGCATTCGCATTCAATACAAAGCGCGTCTGGAAAGTCTGCTGGATGCACTGTCACAGTCTGAACTGCGCGGAATGTATACGGTATCGGGTGCCGAGGCTGGTCTGCATATCCTGCTGCATGTGGAAAATGGAATGGATGAAGGCGAATTGATCGCATCAGCGGCGAAACAGGGTGTTCGGGTGTATGGATTGTCCGGGTATTATGTGGATACCGCAGTCACTTGCCCACCCGCAACGGTGATTTTGGGCTATGCCGGTATTCCATCGGAAAAATTGCCCGATGCAGTCACCGCATTGGGGAAAGCTTGGAAAAAATAAAACCGCACCCTTTTCCCGCCCGCAGGCGTAATAAAAGTTTCGCCAGCCTTTTCAAAGGCTGCAGGTTCTCAGGGCAGAGCCCTGAGTCGTGTCCCGCAGGACACGAAATCCCCTTTTGATTTTCGCTTTTGCGAAAATCAACTAAAACATAACAAAAAAAGCGCGACCCACAGGTCGCGCAATCTCCCTGCGTGCAAAGCACGCTCATAAGAAAGACCACCCGAACGGGTGGTCTTTCTCTTTTTGTTTATTTCAATTGAAACCCGGGTCGGACACCGGGTTTCAAGAGGGAGTTTCGCTCGCTGCGGCGAGCGACTTGAGGCGCTGCCTCAAGACTCCGCAAGCCTTTCGAGAAAGGCTTGAGCGAAAGCTTCATTTCGCCTGCGGGCGGGCTTGTCTTACTTCTTATAGTAGACTGTTTGTACCAGTCCATCCACAACCGACACCGCGCCAGCCTTATACTCATCGCCAGTCGAGCACAGACCAGCTGTGCGCTTGGAATACATATCGACTGCAATGGCCTCGCAATCATCTGCGACCTGCATCACCTCGCCGTTAACGCTCAGATTGGTACCATCCCAGACGATCTGGTCGTCGATCGACTGCGACTGTCCCAAAGTGATCGAATAACCATCTTCGTCCTTGGTCAGCTGAGTCAGCTCATACAGACCGGCATAGAACGTACCCGACTGGTAATTCTCGATTTCAATGTCAGGATAGATGGTACTGCCGACGCAGACCAGACGAACAGCCGGGCGTGTCTCATAGTACGCCACGCCGTCTACTGTCTGCAAGTGCAGCGCACGGTACAGCATGACCGCCATTTCCGCACGGGTCACCGGAGCCGTCGGGTTAATTTTACCATCCGAGCCACCGATGATACCGGCCTTGACCAGTGCGCCAACCGAATCGACCGCATAGTCTGCGACCTGATCTGCGTCGGTAAAGCCGGACAGGTCACCCTCTGCAAATTGCAGCCCGGTGCGATCCAGGGTTCGCTTGAGCAGAACCATTGCGTCCTGACGGGTCAGGGTCTGGGACGGATTAAAGTTGTTGTTCTCATCGCCTGCGGCAATGCCGATTGCACGCGCGGCAAGCACAGCGTCCGCATAGTACGCATCAGCCGATACATCGGCGAAATTTTCACCCTCGGCATACTTTTCCATATCGTATGCACGGTACAGCATGAGTACAAAGTCCGCACGGGACAGCGACTTACCCGGGCTGTAAATCAGGTTGCCCGTACCCGACACCACTCCGGTGTTGGCGAGGTAATCGATGGCATGAAAGCCCCAGCTGTAATTTGTATCGACATCGGCAAAATAGACCGATCGTTCCGGGATGAACGCCATGCCGCCTTCGCGCACAATTTCAGCCTGTGCGGCGATGTCTTCGGACTGCTCACTCATGTCCGCGGCGCAGGCCGAGCTCATGAGTACAGCCGCGCTCATGAGTGCGGCCAACACGGTACGAATCCATTTTTTTCGCATGTAAAAACCTCCTATTTTCAAAAATATCAGATTTTCCAAACAATTATAGCACATTGCACGGAAAATGTATATCTGTATTTTGCTGGTTCATTCGCCAGAAACAACAAATATCTGTAAGATTTCTACAAAAAATATGCAAAAAAACACCGTCAAACCACAATGGTCTGACGGTGTTGTGTTCTCAAAACGGATTACTGTGCGTTGTTGAGCTTGAGGGTCATCGCGCTCTTCTTGTGAGCAGCGTTGTTCTTGTGCATCAGATGCTTAGCAGCAGCCTGATCAACAGCCTTTACAGCAACCTTGTAAGCAGCCTCAGCGGCAGACTTATCGCCAGCAGCCACAGCCGCGTCAAACTTCTTCAGAACGGTCTTCAGCGCGGACTTAGCCATCTGGTTCTGCAGATTCTTGGTCTTGGTTACCTTTACGCGCTTCTTAGCGGACTTGATATTCGGCATTGGGTTCCACCTCCTTCGGCTTCTAGTCATCAGTAGTTTTACTATACCACTAGTTCCATGAAATTGCAAGCTTTTTTTTTATTTTTTCGCATATCGGCTAAATTTTTTTCACAGTCTAGGAGCAATGCACAAATGCAAAAGAAAGGAACGATGTACACATGGCATTTCGCACAGATTTGGCGCGTGAAGCGCTCAGCCACAGCAAAAATTTACGGAACGCAGCCGGGATTCGGCAGACGCAGCGGACGATCGACGGGTTTACGGTCGACTGCGTGGAAGTTTTGAGCCGTGAGGCTGCCGAGGAGCTGGGCAAACCATGCGGATCATACTGCACTATGACGCTCGCGCCGCTCACCCGACGAGAATCCGAGGCATTTCCGCACGCGGTCGAGGTGCTGTCCGGTCTGCTGACCGAACTGCTGCCCGAAATGGACGATGACGCATCGGTGCTCGTCATCGGTCTGGGCAACCGCGCAATCACGCCCGATGCCGTCGGGCCGCTGTGCACCGAGCACATTCTTGCCACCCGTCACCTGCGCAGCGCACTGCCCGAGCAGTTCGGCTCGTGGCGTGCGGTATCCGCGGCAGCCGTCGGTGTCCTCGGGCAGACCGGCGTGGAAGCCGCTGAGTTCACCCGCGGCCTATGCGACACCGTCAAACCTTCTGCGGTCATCGCAGTCGATGCACTGGCTGCCGGTTCCCTTCCCCATCTGGCACGCACCATCCAAGTGACCGATGCGGGTATCGTGCCCGGTTCGGGCGTCGAGAATGCACGGCAGGCGTTCAACCGTGAGACGTTCGGGGTTCCGGTGATCGCGGTCGGCCTGCCCACGGTTGTAGACGGTGCCAGTCTGCTCTGGCACGCCAAACAGCAGGGCGCGGTATGTCCCGAGCTGGAAGAGCTGTCCGGGCCGGTCTTTGTGACCCCACGCGAGATCGATCAGCAGGTGCACGACGCGGCCAAGGTGATCAGCTACGCAATCAACCGCGCACTTCAGCCTCATCTGTCCATCGGTGACCTGGATTTACTACTCAGCTAAACTTGTCTGCATACCTTCCCCTTCGGGCACATAGGTTAGACCGAGATCGAAAAAAGGAGTGACTGCCCTATGTCCCGTCGTCCATCCCGCAAGTCGACCGGCATCTTTGTGCCCGCAGCCGTCGCCCTGCTGTGCGCCGCCCTGCTGCTCATCGGTCACCGCATGGGTGGGGATGCGCAGGTGGACGCACTGCTCGATGCGATTGCGAACAATCGCACCTTTATCACCTCGTCGATCGCACTCGAGACCGGTGTCTCCGTCCCGGAAGCTGCCGCACCTGCGGCACAGCCGCAGGCGGAGACCCCAGCGGTCGCGGTCGAGAGTGCTCCGCCCCCTGTGGACGAAGCGGACACCGCACAAACGAATACTGACACCCTTCCGTCTCCACAGGACAAGCGTGATACCGACATCAGCGTACGCAATGATGCCGGATTGTCGGTCGATGTCGATGCCATGCTCAATGATCCGATCGATATCTCGGTGACTGCCGACGGCAGCCCGCAGGTGCTCATCTATCACACCCACTCGACCGAAGCGTACACGCCGGAAGGCAGCGATACATACACGGCATCGGGCGACTACCGCACGCGCGACACCAACCAGAATGTCGTGCGTGTAGGCACCGAGCTGACCAAGGTACTGGAATCCCGTGGCATCGGCGTCATTCATATCACCGATATCTTTGACGATCCGGCATACAATGGCTCGTATGGACGCTCACTGACTGCCGCCGAACAAGTGCTTGAACAGTATCCCGACATTGCGGTCACCATCGACCTGCACCGCGATGCGATTTTGAACAACGACGGGTCGCAGTACCGCGTCGCCACCACCTTAGACGGCCAAGAGGTCGCCCAGCTCATGCTGGTCATCGGCACCAATGCCAGTGGTTTGGCCCATCCGAACTGGCGGGACAACATGAACTTTGCCGTCAACCTACAAGCCGATCTGAACGGTGCCTATCCAGACCTCATGCGCGACGTCAACCTGCGTTCCCAACGGTTCAACACCCATTTACGGTCGGGTTCCATCCTGCTCGAGTGCGGCTCGTCGGGAAACACCTTGCAGGAAGCCATCCGCGCAGTCAAATTATTCGGCAATGTGCTAGCCGACCGTCTGCTTGCATAAGATGGCAATTCCCGCGCAAACTATCCCCCGAAAGGGGGTTTTTCCTTGTCTGTCCAGTTTACGGATGATCTGTCCGAAAATATCAAGGTCATGCAGACGGTATTTTCCGGTGACAATACCTTTATTACGCGCCGCGTGCGCAGTCCGGCCGGTCTGTCCTGCGCGGTCTTTTTCTTCGACGGCATGGTCAATAACACCGCCATCAACGAGTCGGTCATCCGCCCGCTCGTGCATGGGCAAACCGCCGGCATGACTGCCGAGGCCGTCGCGCAGGGTCTGCTGCAAATCAACGACTGCAAGGTGGTTCCGGATACCGATGCCATGCTGTCTGCGCTGCTTTATGGGGATACCGTCATTTTGGTGGACGGCGACTGTCGCCCCATCGTGGTCAACACCAAGGGATTTTCCCTGCGCTCGCCGTCCGAACCCGAGAGCGAAAAAGTGCTGCGCGGTCCGCGTGAGGGCTTCACCGAGTCCTTTATGATGAATCTGTCCATGCTGCGCCGACGGGTGAACGACCCCCGCCTGACCTTCTCCTTTGCCCGCTACGCCGGGCAGACCAACACGGTGATCTGCGTGTGCTGGATGAAGGGAATCACCCCACCCACACTGGTGTATGAGATGCAGCGCCGCATTCAGCAGATTTCGCTCGACGGCATTCTGGATGCAAACTATGTGTCCGAGTGCGTGCGCGACGCGCCGGAGTCACCCTTTCCGACGCTGGGAACGACCGAGCGCCCGGACGTCGCCGTCGCCCGTCTGCTCGAAGGCCGTGTGGTCGTACTGACCGACGGCAGCCCGGTTGCCCTGTCCGCGCCCTGCATCCTGCAAGAGTGTTTTCAGGCCAACGACGACTATTATATCGCCGTGCGGCAAGCCGCTGTGTCCCGTGCCCTGCGTGCGATTGGATTTATCTTATCCATTGTGATTCCGGCACTGTACGTCGCGCTGCTGGTCTTCCATCAGGAGCTTTTGCCCACCCGCCTGTTACTCGCCATCGCAGCCGCGCAAAAGGGCGTGCCGCTGCCGCCGTTTTGGGAGATTTTGCTGCTGCTTCTGGTGTTCGAGACGCTCAAGGAGGCAGGAACGCGTACGCCGAGCGTCATGGGTTCGACCATGTCCATCGTCGGCGGTCTGGTACTCGGACAAGCTGCCGTTTCGGCGCGTTTTCTGTCTGCACCCTCGGTCATTATCGTGGCCATCGCGGCAGTCACTGGTCTGACCGTCCCCAAATTGCAATCGGCAGCATTGGTATTACGTTTTTCCCTGCTGGCCGCCGGTGCACTGGGCGGAATTTATGGTCTGGTGTTCGGCCTTGCACTGGCCGTGGCCCATCTGTGCACGCTGCGCTCGTTTGGCACCCCCTATCTGCTCAACCTCATCCCGCGTGTCGCTGCTCGCACCGACGATACCTGGCTGCGCGTCTCTTGGCGTAAGATGCCTCGGCATCGCTTTCTTGCGCGTGAGGAGGACAAGCCATGAAGCGGATGTTAATTTTGATTGTGGCCGTCCTGCTGGCGTGCGTGGGCGGAAAAGGCCGAGGCGCGGGCGATCGTCTGCCCATCTTGAGCGCAGGCGTAAGTGCATCGTCCGACGGACAACTGGTGCTGACTGCCGAAGCTGTACGACAGGACAGCCTGGAAGGCAGCGCAGCCTCGCTCTATCTGACCACGTCTGGGAGCGATCCAGCGGCGCTATTCACCGGAGCGGAGCAGCTCTTAGCTGGACAGCTCTACCTCAGCCATGCGCGTACCTTTGTCATCGATGAGGCAGTCGCACGCGAGGGCATCACGCCGCTGGTACAAGCGCTGCTGGCACAGGATGACGTACGCCTGACGCTTCGGCTGGCCGTCGCACGGGACGTGACTGCCAACGAGATCGTCCGCGCACAGGCCGTGGTCGAAGAAATCCCGGGCGAGGCGTTGGGCGCACTGCTCGACGCGCACGCCGTGCAGGGCGGTCTGCCCGACCTGCCCCTCTGTCGGGTATCCGACCGCATTCTGTCGGGCGCAGACTTTTCTCTGCCTGCTTTGACGCTGACCGAGGACGGGCGCGTCATCCCTGCCGGACAGGCAGATTTTCGGCTGGGCCGCATGACCGGTTTTTCGGGAGGTGAGGGGCTTGCCTGACAAGATTTTTCCTCGTGGACGAGGTGCACTGTTCTTTCTGGTGCTTTTGGCGCATGTGCTATTTGTCCCCGCGATTTCGTGGCCAAGTGTGCTGCTTGCGGGACTGATTGCGCTGGGACTGAGCATGCTCTGGCTGGCAGCAGCCAAGAGGTGGCAGTTTCAGGACTTCTGGACGCTGCTGCGGCGCGTGCCGAACTGGGCAAGGAAAGCCATTAGCGCAGGACTGATCTTATTTTCTGCGTGGGTTGCTGTGCGTACGGCCTGGGACAGTGCGGGATTTTTATACGACACGGCGCTGCCCGAGTGGTCGCCCTGGGCGGGCGCGATTGTGCTTCTCGTATTGTGCTGGCTGATCGCGTCCCGCGGTGCGCCTGCGCTGTGCTTATGGGCGGTACCGATGGCGTGGCTGGCAGGCGGCATCATCGTGCTGTCGCTGGTGCTGTCTCTCCCCGACTGGCAGTTTGATCCCTCGCTTGGTGTGTTTTCACTCGGTGGGCTATTGCGTCCGCTGCGCATGATTTTGCCGGTGACTGTGCTGGCATTGTTGTTTACAGGATATGACGAGCAGTTACCGCAGAGCGGGGCGGTTTTAGTTGGCATCAGCTGTGCGGCGGTGCTGGCCGGACTGACTGTCTTGCGTGCAGGTGCGGTGCTCGGTGCTGCCGGTGCGCGAACGATTCCCTATGCGGTGTATGAGGCAGCCGGTGTGTTTGAAACCGGTATTTTACAGCGCAGTGAGGTTATTTTTGGTGCAGCGTTTGCGATCTGTATGCTGGCACGGATTGCGCTGGCGTGCTGTGTTATCCGACGGGCATGGCAGCTGCTCAGAGAGTCAAAATAAAGTTTTCGCCGGCCTTTTTCAAAAGGCCGCGGGTTCTTAGGGCAGAGCCCTGAGTCGGACTCCGCAGAGTCCGAAACTCTCTTTTGATTCCCGGTGTCCGGCCCGGGAATCAATTAAAACAAACAAAAAAGAAAGACCGTCCCCTTCGGACGGTCTTTCCCATGAGCGCACTTTGTGCGCAAAGAGTATTTCGCTCGCTAGCACTCATTTTATCCGCGCACGGCGCGGAAATTAAGATAGTGACCTACGGGCCGGCGAGCGATAATTTTTTATTTTAGTTGATTTTCGCATGCGCGAAAATCAAAAAGGATTTCGCCCGTTGCGACGGGCGACTCAGGGCTCTGCCCTGAGAACCCGCAGCCTTTGAAAAGGCTGGCGAAACTTTCATTACGCACACTCATTTTATTCGCGCTCAGCGCGAGAACAAGGATAGTGGCCTACGGGCTGCGGGCGGATTTTAGTTCTTCAGGCTATGGATAGGAGCCGGGATACGGCCACCACGATGAATGAACTTGGCCGGAGACTTGGTTGAAATCGGCATAATGGGTGCCGAACCGAGCAGGCCGCCAAACTCAACAACCTCGCCGACCTTCTTGCCAACTGCCGGGATAACGCGGACAGCGGTGGTCTTATTATTGACAACGCCGATTGCGATTTCGTCTGCGATCAGGCCAGAAATGACCTCTTCGGTGGTGTCGCCGGGAACGGCAACCATATCGATACCAACCGAGCAAACCGCGGTCATTGCTTCCAGCTTTTCCATGCACAGTGCGCCCTGCTGAACGGCAGCGATCATACCCTCGTCCTCGGAAACCGGGATGAAAGCGCCCGACAGGCCGCCGACGCTCGAGGAAGCCATAACGCCGCCCTTCTTGACTGCGTCATTGAGCATTGCCAGAATGGCAGTCGTACCGCAGCCGCCGCATGTCTCCAGACCGACTTCTTCCAGAATACGGGCAACCGAGTCACCGATTGCCGGAGTCGGTGCGAGCGACAGGTCGACGATGCCGAAGGGCACGCCCAGACGTTCGGACGCGATGGAGCCGACCAGCTGACCCATACGGGTGATCTTAAACGCGGTCTTCTTGATGATCTCTGCAACCTCACCGATCGAGCAGTCACCAGCGCGCTTGATGGCTGCCTGAACAACGCCCGGGCCGGAAACGCCGACATTGATGACGGTCTCAGGCTCACCGATACCGTGGAATGCACCAGCCATGAACGGGTTATCATCGACTGCGTTTGCGAATACGACCAGCTTTGCACAGCCCATCGAGCCGTTATCCTTGGTGATCTCAGCGGTATCCTTGATGATGCGGCCCATCAGTTCGATGGCGTCGAGGTTGATACCGGCCTTGGTGGATGCAACGTTGACCGAAGAGCACACGCAGTTGGTGGTTGCAAGTGCTTCCGGAATGGACTGAATCAGTACCTCGTCGCCCTTGGCAAAGCCCTTCTGGACGAGTGCCGAGAAACCGCCGACGAAGTTGACACCGGTGGTGGAAGCTGCACGGTCGAGTGCCTGTGCGATCGGTACATAGCTAGTTGCGTTGGTGGTTGCGCCGATCATGGCGATCGGGGTAACCGAGATACGCTTATGGATGATCGGGATACCCAGCTCGCGCTCGATCTGCTCACCGGTTGCGACCAGATGCTCGGCACGGCGGGTCACCTTGTCATAAATCTTGTCGCTGAGCACCTTGATATCATCCGAAGCCAGGTCACGGAGCGAAATACCCATGGTGATGGTTCGAATGTCCAGATGCTCTTCCTCGATCATCTTGATCGTCTCTACAATATCGCTTGTGTTAATCATTGCCATTTATCTGCACCTCAAACTGATTTCCGATTAAATGCGGTGCATCGCATTGAAGATATCCTCATGCATACAGTGCACCTTCATACCCATCTCGGTACCGACACCGTCCAGCTCTGCGCAGAGCGCGTCAAACGGAACCGTACAAGCGGTGATATCTACGAACATAACCATGGCGAACATTTCGTCCATAACGTTCTGGGAGATATCCTGAATGTTTACCTTGTGGTCGGATAACTTCTGGGAGATCGCGGCAATGATACCCGTTCTGTCCTTACCTACGACTGTGATGACTGCACGCATGTTTCATATCCTCCAAATACATGAAAAAGTGTGGGCGTCGACGGCAAAATAGCCATCGTTTATTCTATATCATCGACGCTGAGCACGTCGGTGATGATGAGATTGGAAACCAGAAAACCGGCTTCGGTCAGCCGCCATCCGGTTTGGGTCTTTTCGGTCAGACCCGGTCTTTGCAGGGCTGCAAGGTGCGCTTCATAGGGTGCAAAGTCCCGTCCGAAGCGTGTTGTAAAGTCCTGCACGTCTACGCCCGCGGCGGTGCGCAGGCGCAGCATGATATATTCACTGTGCGGGGAAAAATCTGGAATGTCTTCCTCATCCACAACCTGTGCATGATCGCAGAATGCGGTGAACGAGGACGGTTCGGCAAAGCGCCGTCCAGCAACATAAGAATGTGCTCCCGGTCCAAGGCCGAGATAGTCGGACAACGTCCAATAGCGGCTGTTGTGCCGAGACGCACGACCGGGCTGTGCCCAGTTGGAAATCTCGTAGTGCTCAAATCCGGCTTGCCGCAGGCGGTCACACAGGGCGAGATACAGATCTGCCTGTGCGTCTCCATCAGGTAAAACCGGATTTTCCCGTCCCATCGGTGTCCCCGGTTCCAGCTTCAGGCTGTAACAGGACAGATGCGCCGGAGACAGCGCGAGCAGCGCCTCGACCGACTGCATAAAATATGCCTGCGTCTGTCCGGGCAGACCATACATCAGGTCTAAGCTGATGTTGTCAAATCCTGCGTCCTGTGCGCGGCGAATAGCGCTCTGTGCCTCGGCAAAGGTATGCCGTCTGCCCAGCATGCGCAGTTCGTCATCGTGTGTCGACTGCACGCCGACCGACAGGCGGTTCACACCCGCGTTTTTGAGCATGCTCAGCAGATCGTCGGTCATCGAGTCCGGGTTGCACTCGACCGTGATCTCAGCATCGGGCAGGATGGCAAATCGCTCACGCAGGCCGTTCAGCATGCGCGTCAGGCGCTCTCCGCCCAAAAGCGAGGGCGTACCGCCGCCAAAATAGACGGTATCGGCCTGCCGTCCGGCAAACTGCGGTGCAAACTTGTCCGCGTGCCAGAACAATGCCTCGATATAGTCATCCATCTGGCTTTGCTTTCCTGCGAAGGAATAAAAATCGCAGTAACGGCACTTGGACGCGCAGAACGGGACGTGGATATAAAGTCCGAAATTATTCTTCATCCAGCTTGAGCACGGCCATAAACGCCTCGCTCGGTACCTGAACGGTACCCAGCGTGCGCATACGCTTCTTGCCTTCCTTCTGCTTTTCGAGCAGCTTCTTCTTTCGGGTGATATCGCCGCCGTAGCACTTGGCAAGCACGTCCTTACGCACAGCCTTGACGGTCTCGCGGGCGATGACCTTGCCGCCAATGGCTGCCTGAATCGGAATCTCGAACAGCTGACGCGGGATATTCTCCTTGAGCTTTTCGCAGATACGGCGTGCTCTGCCGTATGCCTTCTCGCGATGCGCGATGAAGGACAGGGCATCGACCTGATCGCCGTTGAGCAGCATATCGACCTTGACCAGATCGCTCTTGCGGTAGTCGCTCAGCTCATAGTCCAGCGAAGCGTAACCCTTGGTACGCGCCTTGAGGGCGTCGAAGAAATCATAGATGATCTCGTTGATGGGCATTTCGTAGTGCAGCTCGACCAGATTGGTGTCCAGATACTGCATATCCTTAAATACGCTGCGGCGCTCCTGACACATGGGCATGATATTGCCGACGAACTCCTGCGGGGTGATGATGGAAGCCTTGACGAAGGGCTCACGTGCCTCGTCGATGACTGCCGGGTCGGGATATTCATGCGGGTTGTCAATCATAACGGTCGTGCCGTCGGTCTTGACGATCTCGTAGACAACCGAAGGCAGCGTGGTGACCAGATCGAGGTCAAACTCGCGTTCCAGACGTTCCTGAATGATCTCCATGTGCAGCATACCCAGGAAGCCGCAGCGGAAACCAAATCCCAGTGCAACCGAGGACTCGGGCTCAAAGGACAGCGCTGCGTCGTTGAGCTGGAGCTTTTCCAGCGCGTCGCGCAGGTCGGGGTACTTGGAACCGTCCTCGGTGTAGATACCACAGTAGACCATGGGCTGTGCCTTGCGATAGCCGGGCAGGGCCTCGGGGGTCGGATTTTCTACGCCGGTGACCGTATCACCAACACGGGTATCTGCTACATTCTTAATGGATGCCGTGAAATAGCCAACCTCGCCGGCCGACAGCCCCTGTGTCGGGGACAGACCCAGCGGGTGCATATAGCCGCACTCAATGACCTGGAACTCAGCACCAGTCGCCATCATGCGCACCTTCATGCCCGGTTCCATGTGACCGTCCATCAAGCGCATATAAACGATAACGCCCTTGTACGGGTCGTACTGGCTGTCAAAGACCAGCGCACGCAGCGGTGCGTCCGGGTCGCCGGTCGGTGCCGGGATGTCGGATACGATGCGCTCGAGCACCTCGTGGATATTCAGTCCAACCTTTGCCGAAATCTCAGGTGCATCCTCGGCCGGAATGCCGATGATGTCCTCGATCTCCTGCTTGACGCGCTTGGGATCGGCTGCGGGCAGGTCGATCTTGTTGATGACCGGCACGATCTCCAGATTATCCTCAAGGGCAAGGTAGGTATTGCCCAGCGTCTGCGCCTCGATGCCCTGTGCGGCATCTACGACCAGCAGTGCGCCCTCGCACGCAGCGAGCGAACGCGAAACCTCATAGTTAAAGTCGACGTGACCCGGGGTGTCGATGAGGTTCATGTGATAGATCTCGCCGTCGTCCGCCTGGTAATCCATGCGCACCGCGCGTGCCTTAATCGTAATGCCGCGCTCTCGCTCGAGATCCATATTATCGAGCAGCTGCTCCTCCATCTCACGCTGGGTGACAGCCTTGCATTGTTCGAGCAGGCGGTCGGCCAGGGTGGATTTACCGTGGTCGATGTGCGCGATAATGGAAAAATTGCGGATATTTTCTTGTTTCTTCACACAAATACTCCTTCATGTAAAGTGATCGGGCGCAAAGATACGCGCCCTGATGTTCTTCTTTATTAGATAGGATACATTATATCAGAAAAAAACGCCTCTCACAAGAATTTCTCACCTTTACCCGCTGCCCGGAATGCCGAATTTGCGGCTTTTCGCGCCGGTTTTTTTGGTATTTTCCGCAGGAAAATGGTATTACCTTTGTGCAGGGCATACAAGTTTCCCGTCCGGGTTTGTCTGAAATCCCGATGGTTTAGCGCGGTGAAATATGCTATGATAGGTGTCGTAAATCGTCGATTTCAGTGAGGTGATCTGTACAAATGATTGCATATTTGATTCTAACCATCGTATATTTCCTCTGGACACGCGCACTGCTTCCCCGTTTGCCCGCCGATCTTGCCGGGTTGGCTGCGGTCGGTGTATTCAAATGGGTTCTGCTGTTCTTCATCGGTCTGACCTTTGCCCGTGCATTCTGCCGTTACTACCGTCTGCGCCGTCTGCCTGCGCTCATGCTGGTTGTGCTGGCATTGCTGTTCATCGTGTGCACGGCGTTCACTGCCGCACAGATCTTGCAGCCCTTCCTGTCCACCCTGCCCGCATGGCTCGTCCATCAGCCCGCGGCGCTCACCATCCCCATTGCCCTGTGCGCCGGTGCGAGCGTGAGCATGCTCTGGTGTGGTGCGACCTCGCCCAAGTACGTGTCCAAGCACGGCAGAGGCCATTAAAGCGCGTTGTCCACGAATTGTATCAGACCCATACCGCCGTCCGGTTCCCCGGACGGCATTTTTTATGATTGTGACCATTTGGTGTCGTTTATGTGAACTTTGCCGAAAGGCCTTGACCGGGTCAGACTATCGTGATAGTCTATATCTATACTATTGCAATAGTCCGTCGCAATCCGCATCCGTCCTGACGTCGGACGATGCGGCTCTTGCGCAAAACTCCAAGGAGGCCCCATCTTATGAAAGTGAAACTATTTGATTCCGAACGCAAGGTCATGGAGGTGCTCTGGCAGGGCGGTGAGCTGCCGGCCAAGGACATCGCCCGCGCACTGGCCGACTCGGTGGGCTGGAACAAAAACACCACCTATACCGTACTCAAAAAGTGCATCGAAAAGGGTGCTGCTGTGCGCGAAGATCCCGGTTTTCGCTGTCGTGCATGCATCACACGCGAGGAAGTCCAGCGACAGGAGGCGCACGAACTGGTCGACAAGCTGTTCGACGGCTCTCCGTCCTCTCTGGTTGCCTCTCTGCTGGGTGACAGCCAGAAGCTTCCCGATGAGGAAATCGAACGCCTGCGCGGTCTGATCGATGCGCTCAAATAAAGGATGTGCCTATGCTGATACAGTTTGTACAAAATAGCGGCGTTGCTGCCGGTCTGATTGCAGTCATCCTATTGCTGCGCCGTGTCCGCCGACTGCCTTCCGGCTGTCTGGACGCACTCTGGATTGCCGCCCTTGTACGTCTCTTCATCCCCTTTAATCTCCCCTCGCCTTTCAGCATCTATCGCCTGCTGGCGCATACACCACAGCCCGACACCCTGTCCACGTCTCTGACACAATCTACTGTCTTTGCTGTCAATCCCTTGTCTCCTATGTCTATTTTCGGAGTTGTATGGGCAATTGGTACCGCGTTTGCTCTGACACATCTGGCGCTGTCCTACCTTCGTCTGCTGCATATCTGCCGCAATGCACAGCCAGTTTGTGATCCATCGATCTTACAAGCTGTGCAGAACGCCGGTCTGCGTCGTCCGGTCTCGGTGCGTACCCATCCCTCAATTACCGTACCCTGTACGTTTGGGATTATACGGCCGGTCATCTTGCTGCCGGTCGATCTGGAGGCCCAAGAAGATGCGTCTATGCCCTACCTGCTGGCGCATGAACTGGCACACATCCGCCGTCTGGACTGCCTGCGCAAGCTCTTGTTTCAGGTTGTCCGCTGTGTGCATTGGTTCAACCCGCTCGTATGGCTGATGTGCCGTGCCGCTGGCCGCGATCTGGAGCGCGCCTGCGACACCACCGTTTTGGACACCCTTTCCGGCGATCAGCGCGCTGCCTATGCCGGTGCTCTGCTCAACCTCGCCCGTACCCCGCGCACCGCGCCCCTGTACAACACGTTCGGAACCAGCGACCTAGAAGAAAGGATTTATTCTATTATGACATTCAAAAAACGTTCTATGATCAGCGTCCTGATGACCGCTGCCGTTGTAATGACCACCACCTCGGCTTTCGCCACCAATGTTCCCGAGCAGAATCAAGCTGCCGTTTGCCAAACGGCAACCGTTGTGGCAAACAGCGAGATTTCTAAAAGCGCTGATGATGACAGAATCACAGTGACCATCACTTCCATTGACGCTTCCACCGACCCGATCGATGTGGAAAACTCTCTGGATGTCGTATCACGCGAGACTCTGCCCGACGGTTCGATTCGTCTGACCCTCAAAGACGGCAGTGAAGTCATCGCAATCAAGGCAGTACCTTCGACCGAAGCGACTGCAAAATAAATCGGGTTTGCTCGGCAGTACCACTGCCTTGAAAAACCGTCCCTGTATCTTTCCTGCCGCCGTTCGGTTCCCCGGACGGCGGTTTTTATCACAATTCAAGGGCCGACTCTGCCAGTATGCCGTCGTAATTTCTCTGCGCTGATTGGCAATAACATGCGTCGTCCGCTAATTTTTCTCGCTGTCGTCCGGTTCTGCCGAACGGCGGTCTTTTTTGACCTTTTCCTTATTATTTACATGCTTCGTGCGATCATTTACGATTTGTCCATATAGATTCACAAATAATTCACATAATACCCTTGACAGGAAGGGGCGGCAGTGGTAAATTAAGTTTAGCACTCAGAGATACCGAGTGCTAACAAGAACATCAGACATAAAGGAGCATTGGCAAAGTGGAGCTTTCCGAACGCAAACAGCAAATTCTCAAAGCGATCATTGCCGAATATATCCGCACGGCCGAGCCGGTCGGCTCCAAGGCGCTTGCCGCCCTTCCCGAGCTGTCCTTCTCCTCCGCCACCATCCGCAACGAGATGAGTGAGCTCGAGGAAATGGGCTACCTCGAAAAGCCGCACACCTCCGCCGGACGCGTCCCTTCCCACAAGGGCTACCGCTTCTACGTCGATCATCTGATGCGCCGCCCTGAGGTCTTCCCCGCCGGTCTGAGCGATCAAACCGCGCTGATGACCCTCAAAGAAAAGGAACTCGACCGCCTGATTCAGGAGGCCGGACGGCTCATCTCCTCGCTGACCGATTACGCCGCCGTCGCGGTCACCCCGCACCTATCGCGTGTGACCATTCGGCAGTTTGAGCTCATCCCGGTCAACGACACCACCTACGTCATCGTCATCCTCACTGACGCCAACGTGGTCAAGAACAAACTCGTTCACACCGCCGCGCCGGTCACCAAGGAACAGGCTGAGCTTTTAACCTACGTGCTCAACCAGACGCTGACCGCCATCCCCATGGCGCAGATCACCGCCGAGCGCTTCGACGTCGTCCGCCGCGCCGCAGGGCTGACCGCTCTGCTTGCACCGGTCGCCGAGTTCATTTCCGAACTGATCGAAGACTTGGGCAGTCAGAAGGTATTCCTCGAGGGCGCAAACAAGCTGCTGCGCTTCCCCGAATACCATGACACCAGCAAGGCGCAGACACTGCTCGCCTACATGAGCGATGACAAAAAGCACCTCATTCCCTTACAGAAAGAGATCGACGGCGTTCAGATCTTCATCGGTTCGGAAAACGGCGAAAACCCGCTGTCCGACACCAGCATGATCTACGCCAAGTATGGAATCGGCGACATTGGTCAGGGCATCATCGGCATCGTCGGCCCCACCCGTATGGATTACGCATCGCTGTCCGCACGGCTGTCCGGCTTCGCCAAGGGCTTAAACCGGCTGATCGCTGAAACATTCTACGACGAAAATAAATAACCGAGGTATTGCAATGGCAAACGAAAAGGAAAATCTCCAGACCGAAGAGGAAGTGGAGACCGTTCAGACCGAAGCGGCAGACGAAACCGCTGAGACTCAGGCAGGAACGGAAGAGAGCGCACTGAGCGCACTGCAGACGCAGTACGACGAGCTGAATGATCGCTACCTTCGCATGGCTGCCGAGTATGACAACTTCCGCAAGCGCAGCCGCGCCGAGCGCGACAGCGTACATGCAGAGGCCGTCGCTTACGCCGTCAAGGCGCTGCTGGCAACCGTCGATAACCTGTCCCGCGCACTGGCACAGCCCACCGAGGACGCTGCCTACAAGCAGGGCATCGAGATGACCTACAATCAGATGATGGAGAGCTTCCAGTCTCTGGGCGTCACCGAGATCGTCTCCGAGCCGGGCACGGTTTTCGATCCCAACCTGCACAATGCAGTCATGCACATCGATGACGACTCGTTCGGTGAGAACGTCATCGCGGAAGTCTTCCAGAAGGGCTTCCAGCTCGGCGACAAGGTCATCCGTCACGCGATGGTCAAGGTTGCAAACTAAAATTTGTTAAAAAAACATCTGTTTTTATTAGATAAGGAGTCTTGAATTATGGGCAAGATTATTGGTATTGACTTAGGTACCACCAACAGCTGCGTCGCCGTTATGGAAGGCGGCGAGCCGACTGTTATCGCAAACGCTGAAGGCGCTCGTACCACCCCGTCGGTTGTCGCTTTCTCCAAGACCGGCGAGCGCATGGTTGGCCAGGTTGCAAAGCGCCAGGCTGTTACCAACGCTGACCGCACCATCAGCTCGATCAAGCGTCACATGGGCTCGGATTACCGTGTTTCCATCGACGACAAGCAGTATTCTCCCCAGGAGATCTCGGCAATGGTTCTGCAGAAGCTGAAGGCTGACGCAGAGGCTTACATCGGTTCTCCGGTTACTCAGGCTGTCATCACCGTTCCGGCATACTTCACCGACTCGCAGCGTCAGGCAACCAAGGACGCTGGTAAGATCGCAGGTCTGGAAGTTCTGCGTATCATCAACGAGCCGACCGCTGCTGCACTGGCTTACGGCGTTGATAAGGAAACCGAGCAGAAGATCATGGTTTACGACCTCGGCGGCGGTACCTTCGATGTATCCATCCTGGATATCGGCGACGGCGTTCTGGAAGTTCTGGCAACCGCTGGTAACAACCACCTGGGCGGCGACGACTTCGACCAGCGCATCATGAACTGGATGGTTCAGGAGTTTAAGAACAAGGAAGGCATCGACCTGTCGGCTGACAAGATGGCTATGCAGCGCCTGAAGGAAGCTGCTGAGAAGGCAAAGATCGAGTTGTCCGGCATGACCTCCACCTCGATCAACCAGCCGTACATCACGGCTGATGCAACTGGTCCGAAGCACCTCGAGCTGACCCTGACCCGTGCAAAGTTCAACGAGCTGACCGCAGACCTCGTTGAGGCAACCATGGGTCCGGTTCGTCAGGCAATGAGCGACGCTGGCCTCCAGTCCGGCGATCTGGCAAAGGTTCTGCTGGTTGGCGGTTCCTCCCGTATCCCGGCTGTTCAGGAAGCTGTTAAGAACATCACCGGCAAGGAAGGCTTCAAGGGCATCAACCCCGACGAGTGCGTTGCAATCGGCGCAGCAATCCAGGGCGGCGTCCTGGGCGGCGAAGTCAAGGACGTTCTGCTGCTCGACGTTACCCCGCTGTCTCTGGGCATTGAGACCCTGGGCGGCGTATGCACCCGTCTGATCGAGCGCAACACCACCATCCCGACCAAGAAGAGCCAGGTATTCTCCACCGCAGCTGACAACCAGCCCTCTGTTGAGATTCACGTCCTGCAGGGCGAGCGTGAGATGGCTGCCGGCAACAAGACCCTTGGCCGCTTTACCCTCGACGGCATCGCTCCGGCTCCCCGTGGCGTTCCGCAGATCGAGGTTACCTTCGACATCGACGCAAACGGCATCGTAAACGTCTCCGCGAAGGATCTGGGCACCGGCAAGGAGCAGAAGATCACTATTACCGCTTCTTCCAACCTGTCCCAGGAAGAGATCGACAAGGCAATGCGCGAGGCTGAGCAGTTCGCTGCTGAGGACAAGAAGCGCAAGGAAGAAGTCGATGCACGCAACAGCGCAGAGCAGCTGGTATTCCAGTCTGAGAAGGCAATGAACGAGCTTGGCGACAAGATCAGCGCAGACGAGAAGAGCGCTGTACAGGCTGAGATCGATAAGGTGAAGGAAGCTCTCAAGGGCACCGACACCGAGATGATCAAGATGGCATCCGACTCCCTGTCCAAGAAGTTCGGCGAGATCGCGCAGAAGATCTACGCACAGCAGGCTCCGCAGGGTGACCCGAACATGGGCGGCCAGCAGGCCGGCGGTGCACAGGGTGCACAGGGCGACTTTGTGGACGCTGACTTCACCGAAGTGAAGGACGAGAAGTAAGACACACGGAACATAAGGCGGAAAGGATGTCCTGACATCCTTTCCGTTTTCCGCTGTCTATCCCACTGTGCGAGGTAAATCTACATGGCTGATAAAAGAGACTATTATGAAGTGCTTGGCGTGGCAAAGGGTGCGTCCGATGACGAGATCAAGAAGGCACACCGCAAACTCGCCAAGAAATACCACCCCGACTTAAACCGCGACAATCCGGAAGCGGCTGAAAAGTTCAAGGAACTCAACGAGGCTTACGAGGTTCTGTCCGATAAGGACAAGCGCGCAAAGTACGACCAGTTCGGCTTCGCCGGTGTTGACCCCAACTACGGCGCAGGCCAAGGCGGCTTTGGCGGCGGCTTCGGCGGCTTTGACATGGGCGATCTGGGCGACATCTTCGGCTCGTTCTTTGGCGGCGGCTTCGGCGGCAGCTCGTCCCGTTCGCGCCGCAATGCGCCCCAGCGCGGCGAGACCCTCCAGCAGCGCATCATGCTCTCCTTTGAGGAAGCTGCGTTCGGCTGTGAGAAGGAAATCACCATCAACCGCACCGAGTCCTGTGACGAGTGCGGCGGCACGGGTGCGGAAAAGGGTACTTCGGTCGAGACCTGCTCGAACTGTCACGGTTCTGGCGTCGTGATGCAGACCCAGCGCACCCCGCTCGGTATGTTCCAGACCCAGGGCGCTTGTCCGAACTGCCGCGGTACCGGTAAGATCATCCGCAAGCCCTGTAAGAAGTGCGGCGGCACCGGCAAGATGCGCAAGAGCCGCACGCTCAAGGTCAAAATCCCGGCTGGTATCGATGACGGTCAGTCCATCCAGCTGCGCGGTCAGGGCAACGCCGGCGTAAACGGCGGCCCGAGCGGCGATGTCATCGTCACCATCTCCATCCGTCCCCATCCGCTCTTCACCCGCGATGGCAACAACGTCATCTGCGAGATCCCGATCTCCTTCCCGCAGGCAGCACTCGGCGATACCCTGCAGGTGCCGACCATCGACGGTAAGGTCGAATACACCATCCCCGAAGGCACCCAGACCGGCACGGTCTTCCGCCTGCGCGGCAAGGGTATTCAGAACGTCAACGGACGCGGCCGCGGCGATCAGTATGTGCGTGTCAACATCGAAGTTCCCACCCATCTGACCGACCATCAGAAGCATCTGCTGCGCGACTTTGAAGCTTCCACCACCGATGAAAACCAGACCCAGCGCAAGGGTTTCTGGGATAAGGTCAAGGACGCATTCAAGGGCGAATAAGATAAATCCATACAAAAAGCAATCCCCCGATCGACGTTAGATCGGGGGATTTTTTTATCGCTCGCTGAGCGGAATATAGTCGTGTTCTTCGGCAACCGTCCGATAGGCCGGGCGGATGATCTTATCGACGTTGATAAGCTCTTCCAGGCGGTGTGCGCTCCAGCCGACGATACGTGCGATGGCGAACATCGGGGTATAGAGTTCATACGGCAGGTCGAGCATGGAATAGACGAAACCGGAATAGAAGTCCACGTTTGCGCTTACGCCCTTGTAAATGCGTCTTTCCTCGGCAATGACCTCGGGTGCGAGGTTTTCCACCATGGTATAGAGCGCGAAATCGCTGTCTCTTCCCTTCTCATGTGCGAGTTTTTCGACGAAGGACTTGAAAATCTGCGCACGCGGGTCGGAAATCGAATAGACCGCATGACCCATACCATAGATCAGACCCTTCTGGTCGAAGGCCTGACGATTCAAGATCTTGCGCAGGTATTCCTTGACCGCCTCCTGATCGGTGGGGTCGGATACATGCTGTTTAATATCGTCAAACATCTGCACGACCTTGATGTTTGCACCGCCGTGCTTGGGGCCCTTGAGGCTGCCCATCGCGGCCGCGATCGCCGAATAGGTATCGGTACCCGACGAGGTGACAACATGGGTGGTAAAGCTCGAGTTGTTGCCGCCGCCGTGCTCCATGTGCAGGACCAGCGCGAGGTCGAGCACCTGCGCTTCAAGGGGTGTGTATTTCATATCGGGACGCAGCATGCGCAGGAAGTTACCGGCGGTCGAGAGCGTATCGTCGGGGTAATGGATGTACAGACTGCCGCCCTTTTCGTAGTGATTGTAGGCGTGGTAAGCGTAAACCGCGATCATCGGGAATACCGAAATGAGCATCAGACACTGGCGCAGCACGTTGGGCAGACTGATATCGTCGGCATTGTTATCGTAAGATGCGAGTGTCAGAACGCTGCGCGACATCTTGTTCATAATGTCGTGCGAGGGCGCCTTCATAATGACGTCACGCGTGAAGTTGGTCGGCAGCGTGCGTCCCTTGGCCAGCAGAGACTTGAATGTCTCAAGCTCAGCCTTGTCCGGCAGTCGTCCGAACAACAGCAGATATGCGGTCTCTTCGTATCCCTTGCGGCCATCCTTCAGGAAACCGCGTACCAGGTCTTTGATATCATAGCCTCGATAACGCAGTTCGCCCGGAATGGGTACTTTGACGCCATCCACTTGCTTGCTGGAAATGATGGACGAAATATTGGTCAGTCCGGCCAGCACGCCCACGCCGTCCAGATCACGCAATCCGCGCTTCACATCGTATTCCCGATAGAGTTCGGTCGGTATATTGGTATGTTCACGACAGACGCCCGCCAGTGTCTCGATCTCCGGTGTAACTGTCAGCATTCCTTCCTGCGGCATTCTAGTTCTCCTCCTTTTGTATCACATTTGCTCTTTTGTACTTTATCGTATGAATATATAATACCACGCGATATCGACACTTTCATCTCAAAACCATCACATTTTCGTGAATAAATTATGAACAAAAAACAAGCGGATGCATCAATACACCCGCTTGTCTAGACAAAATTGCAATTTTTATGCGATTTATTGCGCGTCATCCGAATCATACATCTGCGCTCTGCGGCGCTTGGCGACGCGGAAACTGAGGTAAGTCACCGGCATGACGCACACGACCATACAGACCACAAACGAGACCAGCATAACCGCATAAGCCAGCGGCGAACCTTCTCCCCTGAGTGCGCGCAGAACACAGGCAATCAGACCGATGGCTGCTCCGGCGGCGACCGATTCCAGCAGATAGTGCTTCCACGGGAAGGTATCCGCCTCAGCGTATCCAGACTCGTCATCCATGAGCCCTTTCCGCCACAGCAGCACCAGCGCCACCAAATTGACGACTACAAACGCGATAAACTCAAAGCCGATGTACTGGAATCCGGCCATGCCGGACGGGATACGATCGACGCACGACTTAATCATCAGATCAAGGCCGACCACAGCGTTAAACAGATAATAGGCGATGCGGTATACCTGTCCGACCTCGTGCACGATGCGTTCATCCACAACTTTTTTCTGTGTCATCTTAGTGACCTCCTATCATTCTTCCCAAAACAGTTCGTCCAGTGTCTTTCCCAATGTCTTGCAAATGGCGATGCACAGATTGAGGGTGGGATTATATCCGCCCGCCTCAATCAAACCGATGGTCTGCCGGGTCACGCCCACGGCCTCGGCCAGCTGAGCCTGTGATAAATCCTTCTCAATTCGTGCGAGCTTGAGCCGTTTATTTTTCATGCGCTCACCTCTCTCTGTGCTTACAGTATATGCTTTATCTTCCATTATGTCAAGTATATATTACATTATAGTTTTTATATTTTGCATTCGTGCTCGATGGAACTTTTTTCCGCGTCCTATCGTCTATTGAAATAGAAAGGTGGGAGATCGATGAAAAAATGGTTTTTGGGACTGCTCGCTGCGGCACTTCTGAGCGGCTGTGCAGGCAATGCAGGCAATACGCAGACTGCGGACGAGATCGCGCAGGCACTGGACACGCAGGGGTTGACCGGTACGGTGGAGACCGCTTCACAGAGCCGGATACAGACTCTGATCGGTACACCCTACGCCTACACGACCGAGGATGGTGCACAGATCGGGGTATTTGTCTATGAAGATGCCGATGCGGCGCAGGCTGACGCGGCCTGTGTGAGTGCCGACGGGTTTGGATACAACCGGGAAGGCGCGGACGGCACCGGATACGGGGTACAGACCGGTTGGGCTGATGCACCGCATTTCTATCGCAAGGACAATATCATTTTGCGGTATATTGGCAGTGATGCGGATGTTTTAACGGCGTTAGAGGCTGTGTGTGGCGCACAGTTTGCCGGAAGTGCTGCGGAATAAAAGAAAGACCGTCTCGATGAGAGACGGTCTTTTTATGTTTTGGGATTGCGCGTCTGCGGACGCGCTTTTTGATTCTTTTTTTAGTTGATTTTCGCAGAAGCGAAAATCAAAAAGGGGATTCCGTGTCCTGCGGGACACGGCTCAGGGCTCTGCCCTGAGAACCCGCAAACCTTTGAAAAGGTTTGATCGAAACTTCAGCATCAGGTTTCGTTCAGATCGTTCATCTGAGCTTGTTTGCGCAGTTGTTTTTCCAATTTTTTGCGTTCACGCAGCTGACGGAAGAACTTTTGCAATTCCTCGGTGCATTCCTGTTCCATCAGACCTGAAACAAGTTCGGGTTTATGATTATAGGGCAGGTCAAAGAGATTGACGACCGAGCCGCACGACCCGGCTTTGAGGTCGGGTGCACCGTAGTAAACGGTCTTAATGCGGGCGTTAATGATCGCGCCGGTGCACATGGGACAGGGTTCAAGGGTGACGTACAGATCGCACTGGTGCAGCCGCCAGCCGCCCAGCTTTTTACATGCCTTGTGGATGGCTTCGATCTCCGCATGACCGAGCGCGTCCTTTTTGGTCTCCCGTCGATTGCGTCCGCGTCCGACGATCACGCCGTCGCGCACCACGACGCAGCCCACCGGCACCTCGCCTTCGGCAGCCGCCTTGCGTGCGAGTTTGAGCGCGGCATTCATAAATTTTTCGTGTTCGGTCATGGGCTTGCGTCCTCCTGTCGATTTTTGCCTGACTATCATACCATATTTTTCGCATATCGACCAGCCCATGCACATAAAAAAGAAGCATGGAATGGATTTTGAAACTGCGTTATACGCTCTGGGGGCCGTTCACCGTCGTGCTCATCGCCGCAACCGGTCTCCTGCTCACCCTGCGCACACGCGGGGTACAATTTTGGTGCGTCGGTCAGCTCTTGCGCCCGTCATCCACGCGCCGACAGGACGGCATCACGCCTTTTCAGGCGCTGTGCACCTCGCTGGGCGGTACACTGGGCGTGGGCAATCTGGCCGGGGTTGCGTCCGCACTCACGCTCGGCGGTCCGGGTGCGGTGTTCTGGATGCTAGTCGCCGCCTTTCTTGGCATGGCGACCAAATACAGCGAGCTTGTACTTGCGGTCAAATACCGCATCCACACGCCCGAGCCGCTTGGCGGGCCGATGGTCTATCTGTCCCGCGGAGCCGGTCTTCCGGGGCTTGCCAAGGTCTTTGCGATCTGCTGCGTGATCTCGGCGCTGGGCACGGGTGCTGCCGCACAGGGCAGCGCCATTGCAGAAGCGCTCGCGCCCATCGTTCCCCTGCACCGTGGTCTGATTGCGCTGTCGGTCAGCCTATTTCTGCTGCCTATCCTGCGCGGCGGCGGCAAACGCATTGCACGCGCATCAGCGGTACTCGTCCCGATCATGACCGTGAGCTACCTTGTGGCTGGCGGGTGGGTACTGATCACGCATGCATCCGAGATTCCGTCTGCCCTGGCGCTGATCGTATCCAGCGCGATGGAGCCGCTTTCCTGCGGCGGTGGACTGATCGGTTTACTGACCGCGCGCACGATCTCGGACGGCTTCGCTAAGGGTATCTTTTCCAACGAGGCCGGTATGGGTTCTGCGCCCATTGCGCACGGCTCGTCGGACTGTGAATCGCCCTGTGCCGAAGGGATGCTGGGCGCGGTCGAGGTATTTGTAGACACCTGTGTCGTCTGTCTGCTGACCGCGCTGGTGCTGCTCACGACGGGCGCATGGCAGAGCGGTGCCGACGGTCTGACCATGACCACACGTGCATTTGCCACCGTTCTAGGCGATGCTGCACCGTGGTTTATCGGGATTACTGTGGTCTTTCTGGCAGTCTCGACCGTGCTGGGCTGGAGCTTTTACGGTCTAGCCTGTCTCAAGTGGCTGGGCGCAAGACCGGCGCTGTTGTCGCTCTATCCGGTCGGGATCGTGTGTTCGGCCGCGCTTGCGGGCTGTGTCCCGCTGACCGCACTCCTGCTCGTCACCGACATTTCGGCCGCCTGCATGTCCTTCCCCAACCTCATCGGCCTTTGGACGCTGTCGGGTGAGGTCTCCGCCGAGACGCGGCGTTTTCTCGCTCGACGGAAATAGAATTCCCCTACGCATATTCTGCCATCCCTCTGACCAAAGTACAAAACTTGTGTTTTGGTGAGGGATGGTTTTTTATATCTTTTCGAGCAGCCGTACCTTTGCTGCGTCGTACTCTTCCCGACTCAGATATCCACGGTCGACCAGATCAGCCAGGATTTTGAGCTGTTCCACCGGGGTCGGCTCGCGTCCCTGCACAGTCTGCGGTACTTTTGCAGCCTGCAACGGCAGCTTGTCAAATTCCTTTTCGGGCATGAGCTGACGCAGGCTGTCCAGCGAGCTGTACGACAGCTTGAGCATGCGCCCGTCTGCCATCATAAGCTCGGTGTAGCGCGAATCATGTTCAATCTTCTCGGTGTGCACAGGTGTGACCGAAACAGCATCCTCCAGAAAGCCCACATGCGTCAGATGTGGCCGCCAACAGGCGCCATAGTCAAACTCGACTTCTCCGCCCGAGGTAATATACTCGTGCGACAGTTCGCCCTGTGCCCGATAATAAGTAATCGCGGACACCTTCCAGTGCCAGACCTCCAAAAATTCCGGCTTGCGCGCGTACAGGGTCGGTGGCTGGTAAAAATACAGGTCATCACCCTCGCGCCACATGTCATATCGTCCGGACGGGTATCCAGCCGGTGGGTTTTCTCGGGAAAAGACGACCGAATAGTCCGGGCCGTCCCATAGATCAAACAGCGCATGCGCAGATACAACATCAGGATATTTGGCAAAGAACGTACATGCGCGGTGCAGATCATGCGCCCTGAGTACAGCGGTCTGTTCCCCTGTCAGCATGACTTCAAATTTCGACCACTGGAAGGACAGGTGGTCTCCCTCCTCTTTGACCGGTTCACGCACCGGCGGCGTGTGTTCCAGTCGATAAGCAGTGCGCGGCAAGCGAATTTCGATCAGTCGGTCAAGGGCCTCAGGTTCAGAAAAATCATAAGGGTTGACCTCCGGAAACAACGCGAAAGCATCCGAATCGATACGCAGACGCACGCATCTATAATTGGAATTGACTTCCGGAAACTGTACGTATGTATTCGTGTCGACGGGCAGCTGTACGCCTGCATAGGGCAGCCACGACTGCCCCTCGAGGCAGTCCAGTTCAATCGTATCCCCGACATCACGAAACGCCGTACGGCGATCATCGTACGCATTTCTCGCGGCGTACAGCCGTTCCTGCTGCACATCCTTGTCGATTTTCTCTTCTCGCAGTCCAAACAGACCCATCATCTTACCTCCTCGTAAACGCAAAAAGCAGCGCCGAAAAGGGCGCTGCTCTTGCCATATCCGCCTGCACGCCCTTTTCGGGTGACAAAGCGGTCAAAAATTCTTGATTTGTGTAAAAATCAGCCCATCATCTGACGGCGACGGGACAGATTCATGGTGCCATCCTGCATGGATGCCAGCTGATCAAGGCACTTACCGGTGCCGTAAGCGACGCACGAGATGGCTTCCTCTGCCACGTGGGTCGGGATGCCGGTCTTGGCTGCAATGAGCTTGTCAAAGCCCCAGATCAACGAGCCGCCGCCGGTCATAACGATACCATTGGTCGAGATATCGCCGGTCAGCTCAGGAGGCGTGCGCTCGAGTACGGTGTGTACCGCCTCGACGATGGAAGTCGTGACCTCCTCGAAGGCCTCGAGCACCTCGGTCGAGGTAACGGTAAAGGTGCGCGGCAGGCCGGTCATCAGGCAGCGGCCCTTGATCTCCATGGAGACCTCCTCAGGACGCGGATAGACACAGCCGATCTGCATCTTGATCTCTTCTGCCGTGCGCTCACCGATGAGCACATTGTGCTTGCGGCGAATGAACTTGATGATGGCCTCGTCAAACTTATCGCCCGCAATCTTGATGGACGTGGACTCGACGATACCGCCCAGCGAAATAACCGCAATGTCGGTCGTACCGCCGCCGATGTCGACGATCATGTTGCCGTTGGGCTGGGCAATGTCAATGCCCGCACCGATGGCAGCTGCAAGCGGTTCCTCAACCAGGAACACGCGCTTTGCACCAGCCTGCGTGCCTGCGTCGATAACCGCGCGCTCCTCGACCTCGGTGATGATGGACGGAACGCACATAACAACATTGGGCTTAAACAGACGAAAGCCCATGACCTTGCGGATAAACTCCTTGATCATGCGCTCAGTCATCTCATAGTCCGAGATGACACCCTCACGCATGGGACGGATGGCAACAATATTGCCCGGGGTACGTCCGAGCATTTTCTGCGCGCTCTCACCGACCGACAGGATCTTGCCGGTCTGCTTATCGACCGCGACAACAGAGGGTTCGTTCAGCACGACACCCTTTCCCTTTACATAAACAAGCACGGAAGCCGTGCCCAAATCAATACCAATATCGCTTGAAAAAATCATACGGTGACAACCAGCCTTTTCACATTCTGCGGGCAAACGCCCGGCCTCTGAAGCAATATATTCTCAGCTATTTATATTATAACTGCATTTTGGGCAAATGCAAGACTCGACCGAAATTTTCACGAATTATTCACGATTCTGCGGGCTGTTTTCCTACATTTTTCGTCACTTTTTTGCAGATGTGGGCGTTTGTGCCAGGCAGAGGAAAAACACCTCGGACGCGCCCATCTGCCGCAGGATATCCACGCAGGATGCGGCGGTCGAACCGGTCGCCAGCACGTCATCGACCAACACCACGCGCTTGCCGATCAGGTCACAGCCCCGGATGGGTGCATAGGTGCGGTTGGCATTTTGTCGGCGGGCCGCTGCATCCTTCATGCGCAGCTGGGACTTGCCGAACCACGACCGGCGCATGGTACGCACACAGGGCAGACCGCTACGCGCAGCGGCGTGCTTTGCCAGCACGTGTGCCAGATTAAACCCGCGCTTCCACCAGTGTCCGAGCGTGGTGGGCGCGTAGGTGATGAGATCGGGCTGCCAGTCGGGCAGTTTGCGCAGCAGGCTGGCCGCAACCAGACCACCGCCCCACTTGCCGAGTGCTGGTTTGTCGTGATACTTGCAGTCGATGAGCACGCGGCGCACCTTGTCCAGATACAAGAGCGCAGCTGCGCTGTCGGATGCGCCCTCGACCGGCTTTCCCTGATCGGTTCGGTACCGCTCGCGCACCTCCTGTGCACATGCCGGGCACAAAAGACCGCTTCCGGTTAGTCCGGCATGACAGAGCACACAGCGCGGCGGGAAGAATAAGTCAAACAGCTTCATACTTGTTCGGGATCAATCATGCGCAGGCGAGTGCGCAGCGCCGAATAGCGCTTGTTGCGTGCGTTGGTCTTGACCATATACTCGATGGCGTCCCCATTGCCCACCAGCACGAGCAGCCGCTTTGCGCGGGTGATCGCGGTATACAGGATGGAGCGCGTGAGCAGACGACGAGACATACCGTTGGACACGGCGACGACCACCGCCTCGAACTCACTGCCCTGCGCCTTATGTACAGTCATGGCGTAAGCAAGCTCGAGTTCTCCCAGCATATCATAGGTATAGGTGGCAAATTTGTCATCGAAACGCACGATCAGGCATTCCTGTGCCGGATAGATCTGCGTGATCTCGCCCACGTCGCCGTTAAACATGCCCGTACCGGTCTCCGAGCCGTCCAGACTTTCCCACACGATATCATAGTTATTGCGTACCTGCATGACTCGGTCGCCCTCGCGGAAGATAGTATCACCGAACCGCTTTTCGGGCTTACCGGCTGCGGGTGGGTTGAGGGCTTCCTGGAGCATGCGGTTGAGCGGAATTGTGCCTGCACCCTGCCGTCTGGCCGGGGACAGTACCTGAATCTGGCTCGGGTTCAGGCCGTAGTAGCGCGGCAGGCGTTCCTTGCACAGCGAGACCACAGTTGCCATGATATCAGCTGCATTGTCCTTTTTCATCACGAAAAAGTCACCGTCCTTGCGCGACGGTGCGGGCATCTGTCCGAGATTGATGGCATGCGCGTTCATGACGATGTCGCTCTGCTGTGCCTGACGGAAAATTTCGGTCAAGGCGATGACCGGCACGCAGCCTGAGCCGATCAAGTCACGCAGGAAGTTACCCGGTCCGACGGGCGGGAGCTGATCGGCGTCGCCTACCAGTACCAGACGTGCGCCCTGCGGCATGGCCTCGATGAGCGCCTGCATGAGTACCACGTCGACCATGGATACCTCGTCGAGTACAACCACGTCACATTCAAGCGGATTGGTCGCACAGCGCTGGAAGGCCAGTCTGCCGCCGTTGGCGTATCCGGCTTCGAGCAGGCGGTGGATGGTCTTGGCCTCCATGCCACACAGCTCGCTCAGACGCTTGGCCGCACGGCCGGTCGGTGCGGCAAGCAGGACGGTCAGTCCCAATGCCTCGTACAAGTCCAGCATGCCGCGCACGGTGGTGGTCTTACCGGTACCAGGACCACCAGTCAGGATGGTTACACCATACTTTGCCGCTGCCACGATGGCTTTGCGCTGGAGCGGTGCATAATCAATGTCAGAGTCGGCTTCCAGCGAGGCCAGCAACTCCTCGAGATCGAAGTCGTACTGGTATTCGCGCTCAGCCATCACACGCAGGCTGTTCGCCAGATAGTCCTCGGCCTCGTGCATGACGCGCAGATAGACCGCGTCGCGGTTGCAGATGAACTCACGCACGAGCTGGCCATTGCTCTCCAGCCGCAGGATACCCTCCTCGACGCGCTCGGGTTCCATGACGACATCGTCATCACTCAGCAGATCGGCTGCCGCCTTGACCAGCTTTTCCACCGGAATAAAGGTGTGTCCGTTGTCTAGGTTAAAGCGCATGGTATACAGGATACCTGCGTCACACCGCTCGGGGGACAGTCTGGGAATATCCAGATGGTCGGCCAGCTGGTCGGCCATGTAAAACTCGATGCCGTAGTATTCATCACACAGCATATACGGGTTTTCGCTCAGTGCGTCGACTGCCGCTACGCCCAGACGCTTATAGAGCAGCGGTGTAAGCGAGACCGGCAAACCGTTTTCGGTCAAAAAGTCCATCAGCAGGCGCATTTCGCTCATTTCGGTGAACTGCTTGCCAATATCCCGCGCCTTGCGTGCGGTGATGCCGCGAATCTCGGTCAGGCGCTCGGGTTCGTTTTGCAGCACATCGAAGGCCTCCGCGCCGAAAGTCTCCGCGATGCGCATGGCGAGCTTGGGGCCGATGCCGCGGATAAGTCCCGAGCCGAGATACTCTGCCACGCCGCGGGCGGACTCGGGCAGGCGGCGCTCGAAGCTGTTCGCCTGAAACTGCTCGCCGTAAGAGGGATGGGTGATCCAGGTGCCGTTACAGATCAGCTCCTCACCCAGTCCGAGATTGGGGATGATGCCTGTCACCGTGACCTCCTCGCCGTCCCGGGCGAGCAGGCGCAGGACGACATAGCCGTTTTCAGTATTTTGAAACACGATCTGTGTGACCGTGCCATAAATTGTTTGCTGTTCCTGCACGTTGTCGGTTTCCTTTCCAATCCTGTTCGGACTGCGTTCCGGAACAGGAGAAATCCTCGTATGTGGTGCCGGTATCCACCCAGATGACGGTCAGCCCGGGCAGAAATGTCCGTTTGGCCTGATCGATCTGGCGCAGAAGCTGTTCGGCCTCGGCGCTGTCGGGATCGAGGTAGAGATACAGCTCAGCTTTACCGCGCACGCACACTGTACTATGAAAGATTATATCATAGACTGTTTTCAAAATGCAAATCAAGCCGGCTGCCGCCAGCATGCCCACTGCGCACTGTCCAAAAAATCCCATGCGCCCGCACCTCCTTACCGCATCCTATGCGCCTTGGGTGCAGTGCGTGAAAGGATAAAAAAAGCCCCTGCCTTTCGGCAGGGACTTTGTATCTTGTCATTGTGAGGCAAGGAAACGAAAATTACTCGTTAACCTTAACAACAACGCCGGAACCTACGGTACGGCCACCCTCACGGATAGCGAAACGCAGGCCTTCCTCGATAGCGATCGGGGTGATCAGCTCAACGTCCATCTCGACGTTATCGCCAGGCATGCACATCTCGGTGCCTTCCGGCAGAGAGATAACACCGGTTACGTCGGTGGTACGGAAGTAGAACTGGGGACGGTAGTTGTTGAAGAAAGGAGTATGACGGCCGCCCTCTTCCTTCTTCAGAACGTAAACCTGGCCCTTGAACTTGGTGTGCGGATGAATGGTGCCGGGCTTAGCCAGAACCTGGCCACGCTCGATATCAGTCTTCTGGATACCACGGAGCAGAGCACCGATGTTGTCGCCAGCCTCAGCGTAGTCGAGCAGCTTGCGGAACATCTCGATACCGGTAACAACGGTCTTGCGGGGAGCGTCCATCAGGCCTACGATCTCAACTTCCTCGGACAGCTTCAGGATACCACGCTCTACACGGCCGGTAGCAACGGTACCACGACCGGTGATGGAGAATACGTCCTCGACAGGCATCAGGAAGGGCAGCTCGTCGTTACGAACCGGATCCGGGATATAGGAGTCAACAGCGTCCATCAGCTCACGGATGCAAGCATACTCGGGAGCGTTGGGATCGTTGGACTCGCAGGTCAGAACGTTCAGAGCGGAGCCACGGATTACCGGAACGTCGTCGCCCGGGAACTCGTAGGTGGACAGCAGCTCACGGATCTCCATCTCAACGAGGTCGAGCAGCTCGGGATCGTCAACCTGGTCAACCTTGTTCATGAATACAACAATGTAGGGAACGCCTACCTGACGAGCGAGCAGGATGTGCTCACGGGTCTGGGGCATCGGGCCGTCAGCAGAGGAAACAACCAGGATAGCGCCGTCCATCTGAGCAGCACCGGTGATCATGTTCTTAACGTAGTCAGCATGGCCCGGGCAGTCAACGTGAGCGTAGTGACGCTTAGCGGTCTGATACTCAACGTGAGCGGTGTTAATGGTAATGCCGCGCTCCTTCTCCTCGGGAGCCTTGTCGATTGCGTCGTATGCCTGATACTCAGCATCGCCAGCCATTGCCAGAACCTTGGTGATTGCCGCAGTCAGAGTGGTCTTACCGTGGTCGACGTGACCGATGGTACCAATGTTAAGATGCGGCTTATTACGTTCAAATTTTTCCTTAGCCATTTGAGAAAGCCTCCTTGTGTGTTTTTGGAATCGCTCTTATTACAAAGAACGATCATCTAGAATAAGAGTCCAGTGATAAGACTATTCTAAAATACTTTCGCAAAAAAATCAACTATTAGTTGTCGTTTTTATTGCGTGCGTCGACAATTTTATCCTGTACGGACTTCGGAACCTCAGTGTAGTGGCTCGGCTGCATGGTGTACTGGCCACGGCCCTGGGTGCTCGAACGCAGAGCGGTTGCGTAACCGAACATCTCAGACAGCGGAACTGCTGCGGAGATTGCCTCTACGCCGCCGCGCGGCTCCATACCCTGGATCTGACCACGGCGTGCATTCAGGCCGCCGATAACGTCGCCCATGTAGTCCTCGGGAACCATTACGTCAACCTGCATGATGGGCTCCATCAGAACCGGATCAGCCTTGCGCATTGCTTCCTTGAACGCCATAGAACCAGCGATCTTAAACGCCATTTCAGAGGAGTCGACTTCGTGGAAGGAACCATCGTACAGAGTAACCTTGACGTCAACAACCGGATAGCCGGCCAGAACGCCTGCCTGCATAGCACCCTGGATACCCTGGTTAACAGGCTCGATATATTCCTTCGGGATGGCACCGCCGACGATCTTGTTGATGAACTCGTAGCCCTTACCGGACTCGTTCGGCTCAACGATGATCTTGACGTGACCATACTGACCCTTACCACCAGACTGACGAGCGTACTTCATATCGACGTTCGCGTCGCGGCGGATGGTCTCCTTGTAAGCAACCTGCGGCTCACCTACGTTTGCCTCGACCTTGAACTCGCGAAGCAGACGGTCAACGATGATCTCGAGGTGCAGCTCGCCCATGCCGGCGATGATGGTCTGACCGGTTTCCTCATCGGTGTAGGTGCGGAAGGTCGGATCTTCTTCTGCCAGCTTAGCCAGCGCGATACCCATCTTCTCCTGACCAGCCTTGGTCTTGGGCTCGATTGCAACGCGGATAACCGGCTCCGGGAAGTTCATGGACTCCAGGATGATCGGGTGCTTCTCGTCGCAGAGGGTATCACCGGTGGTGGTATTCTTAAAGCCTACTGCCGCAGCGATATCGCCGGAGTAAACCATGTCGATATCCTTACGGGAGTTCGCGTGCATCTGCAGGATGCGGCCCAGACGCTCGCGCTGACCCTTGGTAGCGTTCAGTACAGAGGAACCTGCACCGATGGTACCGGAGTAAACGCGGAAGAAGGTCAGACGACCTACATACGGGTCGGTCATGATCTTGAACGCCAGAGCGGAGAACGGAGCATCGTCAGAAGACGGACGCTCGTCCTCTTCCTCGGTGTCCGGGTTAACGCCCTTGATTGCAGGAACGTCGGTCGGAGCGGGCATGTAGTCAACGACTGCGTCGAGCAGCAGCTGAACGCCCTTGTTGCGGTAAGCGGTACCGCACAGTACAGGGATAATCTGTACGTTGCAGACGCCCTTACGCAGAGCAGCCTTGATCTCCGGGATGGTCAGCTCTTCGCCCTCGAGGTACTTCATCATGAGGTCCTCGTCGAGCTCAGCAACTGCCTCGAGCAGAGCATCGTGGTACTCCTGAGCCTGATCCATCATGTCAGCCGGGATGTCCTCATCGCGGACGTCCTTACCGAGGTCATCATAGTAAACCTCAGCGCGCATGGTGATCAGGTCGATAACACCCTTGAAGGTGTCCTCAGCGCCGATCGGCAGCTGAATCGGAACCGCATTACACTTCAGGCGATCCTTCATCATGTCAACAACATTGAAGAAGTCTGCGCCCATGATGTCCATCTTGTTGACGAACGCCATACGCGGAACGTGATACTCGTCAGCCTGATGCCAAACGGTCTCAGACTGCGGCTCTACGCCACCCTTTGCGCAGAATACGGTAACAGAACCGTCGAGTACGCGCAGGGAACGCTGTACCTCAACGGTGAAGTCAACGTGGCCCGGGGTGTCGATGATGTTGATGCGGTGATCCTTCCAGTGACAGGTGGTAGCAGCGGAGGTAATGGTAATACCACGCTCCTGCTCCTGCTCCATCCAGTCCATGGTAGCGGTACCGTCATGGGTATCGCCGATCTTGTAGTTTACGCCGGTGTAGTACAGAATACGCTCGGTCGTAGTGGTCTTACCGGCATCGATGTGCGCCATGATGCCGATATTTCTGGTTTTTTCAAGCGAATACTCTCTAGGCATATTGGCTCTCCTTTCAAATTCCTGCCGCTAATTAATAACGGTAGTGAGCGAATGCCTTGTTTGCCTCTGCCATCTTGTGCGTATCCTCACGCTTCTTGACAGAGCCGCCCAGATTGTTGCAAGCGTCCATGATCTCGCCAGCCAGACGCTCGCGCATGGTCTTCTCGCTGCGTGCGCGGGAGTACTTGGTGATCCAGCGCAGACCCAGGGTCTGCCGACGCTCCGGGCGAACTTCCATCGGAACCTGGTAGGTAGCACCGCCTACACGGCGAGCCTTAACCTCCAGAGACGGCATGATATTTTCCATCGCCTCGGTAAAAACCTCCAGCGGCTCACGACCGGTCTTGTCGCGAACGATGTCAAAAGCACCATAAACGACCTTCTGCGCGACACCCTTCTTGCCGTCGAGCATGATAGAGTTTACCAGCTTGGTGACGAGCTTGGAGTTGTACATCGGATCGGGCAGAACGTCTCTCTTGGGAACATTTCCTCTTCTTGGCACTTTACTTCCCTCCTTCATATAGAAATGATTTCATTGGTACTCGGCACATTCTTTTCGTGCCGTTTTGCGCCTGTCCGGGTTTTCACTCGGAAAAACAGGACAAAGCGGTGGGCCGGTCTGCTCAAGGTTTGGGCAGACCGAACGGTTGCTTTGTGAAGCTGTGAAAAGCTCTCAAAGACTTTGATGCAGACAAATTTCCGGCAGGTTTTCGTAGAGACCGAGGACGAGGGCGCGGGGTTTAAGCCGCGCAGTCATCTATCGAACAATACGGAAACGAAATGCGGATTACTTGCCAGCCTTCGGGCGCTTTGCGCCGTACTTGGAGCGAGCCTGCTTGCGGTTTGCAACGCCCTGGGTATCCAGAGTGCCGCGGATGATGTGGTAACGTACGCCAGGCAGGTCCTTTACACGGCCGCCGCGAACCATTACAACAGAGTGCTCCTGCAGGTTGTGACCGATACCGGGGATGTAAGCAGATACCTCCATACCGTTGGTCAGCTTTACACGAGCGATCTTACGCAGTGCAGAGTTCGGCTTCTTGGGGGTCATGGTCTTAACGGTGGTGCAAACACCGCGCTTCTGCGGAGCAGACTGCTCGGTGGTCTTCTTCTTCAGAGAGTTCAGACCAACCTGGAGAGCAGGAGCGGTAGACTTTGCAACAACGGTCTCACGGCCCTTACGAACGAGCTGGTTAAAAGTAGGCATTCTATTTCCTCCTTCTTTCAAAGATATTCTATATTAAACAGGTTGCCCTGTTTAATTAGCAGATTTGAGCAGGGTGACAACGGCAGCGCCGACATCAATGCCAGCGGCGTCTCCGAGTTCAACCATCGTGGGAACTTCGGAAAGCTCGACACCCAGTTCGCAGCACAAGTCACGGATCGGACGGATCACACGCTGTTCGGCGTCATCAGCCACAAAAACGGTCTGCGCGTTTCCCTCGCGGATTGCCTTTTTTGACTGTTTTACGCCGACGACTTTTGCCGCCTGCGATAATTCAGAAAGCATATTCTAACCTCCTATACCGCATACTCCTACAGTATACCCCCCAAACGCCCCCAGGTCAAGCATTTTTTCTCGATTCCCTTTTTTTCACAAGAAAATCGCTCTAGAGCCCGTCCGACCTGTCTATTTTTCCCTTTTCACTCTGATAAATACATGAATTTTTCAGAGTTTTTCCGGCGAATGCGGTCGGTTTCCGGGATTTGCACCCGTGATCGACACAAAAGCAGAGGTTTTGCAAACAGTATGCAGTTTGTCTGTCAGTTTAGAAAGAGCCCCGAAACTTAGGTTTCGGGGCTCTGCTGTTGCGTTTATGGAAAGCAGGTCAATCAGTCGAGATTGACGGTCTGCTCGTAGTGGCCTTCGCAGTACTCGCTCATACCGGAACCAGCCGGGATCAGCTTACCGATAATAACGTTCTCCTTCAGGCCGAGCAGCGGGTCAACCTTACCCTTGATCGCAGCCTCGGTCAGGACACGCGTGGTCTCCTGGAAGGAAGCGGCAGACAGGAAGGATTCGGTTGCCAGCGATGCCTTGGTGATACCCATGAGGGTCGGGCTGCAGGTTGCCAGCTTGAGATCGGTCTCGCCAGCGTCGATGCGTGCCTGTACCTCATTGTTGTAATCCTCGAACTCGAGCAGGTCGATGACAGAACCAGGCAGTACCTTTGCGTCGCCTGCGTCCTCAACCTTAACCTTGCGCATCATCTGACGAACGATAACCTCAATGTGCTTATCGTTGATGTCTACGCCCTGCTGGCGGTAAACCTTCTGGACTTCCTTAATCAGGTAGTCATGAACGGCACGCGGATCGCGTACACGCAGGATATCGTGCGGGCTGAGTGCGCCGTCGTTGAGCTGCTCACCCTGCTCGACGTACTGACCATCCTCGACACGGATGCCGGAGGAAGAAGCCAGCTGATAAGAACGGGTGTCGCCGTTCTCGGTGTTGACGATGTTGACCGTCTTGAGCGTGGTACGCTTGGACTCCTCGATGTTGACACGGCCGGAGATCTCTGCCAGCGTTGCAACCTTCTTGGGCTTGCGTGCCTCGAACAGCTCCTCGACTCGGGGAAGACCCTGGGTAATATCCGAACCTGCGACACCACCGGTATGGAAGGTACGCATGGTCAGCTGGGTACCGGGCTCACCGATGGACTGCGCAGCGATAATACCAACTGCCTCGCCCAGGCCGCACGGATCGCCGGATGCCAGGTTCATGCCGTAGCAGTGGGTGCAGACGCCCTTGCGTGCGCGGCACTCCAGAACCGAACGAATCTGAATGCGGGTGATGCCCATTGCGATGATCTTGTCAGCGTCAGCCTCGGTCATCATGTGATCCTTGGAGATGACCAGGTTGCCGTCGTTATCGTACAGGTCGTCAACCAGGTAACGACCGATGAGACGCTCGTGGAACGGCTCGATGGTCTGGTTGCCTTCCTTAATATCCTCAACCCAGATGCCCTTGGTTGCGCCGCAGTCATCCTCACGGATGATGACATCCTGCGAAACGTCAACCAGTCGACGGGTCAGGTAACCGGAGTCTGCAGTACGCAGTGCGGTATCGGCCATACCCTTTCGAGCGCCTCGTGCAGAGATGAAGTACTCGAGTACGGACAGACCCTCACGGAAGTTCGACTTAATCGGGATCTCGATGGTTTTACCGGAGGTAGATGCCATCAGGCCGCGCATACCTGCCAGCTGACGAATCTGGTTGATCGAACCACGCGCACCGGACTCTGCCATCATGTGAATGGGGTTGTAGCGCTCCTTCTTCATGTTGTCCTGAAGCTTTGCGGCAACCTTCTTGGTGGTCTCTTCCCACTCGTGTACAACCAGACGGTATCTCTCATCGTCAGTGATGAAACCGCGCTTGTACTTGCGGTCGATCTGTGCAACCTTCTTCTCGGACTCCTGAACCATGAGCTGCTTCTCGTCCGGAACCAGCATGTCGGCGACGGCTACGGTCAGTGCACCCTTGGTCGAGTACTTGTAGCCCATTGCCTTGATGGAGTCCAGAACCTCAGCGGTCTTGTTGAAGTCGTGTACACGGATGCAGCGGTCGATGATCTTACCGAGCTCCTTCTTACCGCAGGTAAACATAATCTCGAGATCGAGCAGGTTCTCGTCGTTTCTCTCGACGAAGCCCAGATCCTGCGGGATGCGTGCGTTGAAGATCAGACGGCCAACGGTTGCGTCAACCACGCGGGAGACAGTCTGACCGCCGATGACGCGGGTCATACGAACCTTGATCGGTGCATGGATGCCAACGACGCCGTCGTCGTATGCCAGCATAGCCTCATCAGGCGATGCAAAGATCTTGCCTGCGCCCGGCTCGTCCGCCTTGTCGATGGTCAGGTAGTAAGAACCGAGGACCATATCCTGCGACGGAACGGTAACCGGCTTGCCGTCCTGCGGCTTGAGCAGGTTGTTCGCAGACAGCATAAGCAGGCGTGCCTCGGCCTGTGCCTCAGCGGACAGCGGTACGTGAACTGCCATCTGGTCGCCGTCGAAGTCCGCGTTAAATGCAGTACATACCAGCGGATGCAGACGGATTGCACGACCCTCGACGAGCTTGGGCTCGAATGCCTGGATACCCAGACGGTGCAGGGTCGGTGCACGGTTCAGCATGACCGGATGGCCCTTGATAACGTCCTCAAGAACGTCCCAGACCTCGGTCTTTGCGCGCTCGACCATCTTCTTAGCCGACTTGATGTTGGATGCCAGACCGTCCTTAACCAGACGCTTCATGACGAACGGCTTAAACAGCTCGAGCGCCATTTCCTTCGGCAGACCGCACTGCCAGATCTTCAGATCCGGACCGACGACGATAACCGAACGGCCAGAATAGTCAACGCGCTTACCGAGCAGGTTCTGACGGAAACGACCCTGCTTACCCTTCAGCATGTCGGACAGCGACTTGAGGGCGCGGTTGTTCGGGCCGGTAACCGGGCGGCCGCGGCGGCCGTTATCGATCAGGGCGTCAACTGCTTCCTGCAGCATACGCTTCTCGTTGCGCACGATGATGTCGGGCGCACCCAGCTCGAGCAGACGCTTCAGACGGTTGTTACGGTTGATGACTCGACGGTACAGGTCGTTTAAGTCGGAGGTCGCAAAGCGGCCGCCGTCCAGCTGTACCATCGGACGGATTTCCGGCGGGATGACCGGAACAACGTCCATAATCATCCACTCGGGCTTGTTGCCCGACAGGCGGAAGGATTCAACAACCTCCAGGCGCTTGATGATGCGCATGCGCTTCTGGCCGGAAGCGTCGCGGAGCTCATTGCGCAGCTCCACGGACAGCTTCTCAAGATCCAGCTGCTGCAGCAGCTTCTTGATGGCCTCAGCACCCATCATTGCCTCGAAATCCTCGTCGTACTTTTCGCGCATGTCGCGGTACTCGGTCTCGGTCAGGATCTGCTTGAGCATGAGCGGGGTGTCACCGGGATCGGTGACGATATAGTTTGCAAAGTACAGCACCTTCTCCAGGATGCGCGGGCTGATGTCCAGAATCAGACCCATGCGGGAGGGGATGCCCTTGAAATACCAGATGTGGGAAACGGGCGCTGCCAGCTCGATATGACCCATGCGCTCACGGCGCACCTTGGCACGGGTGACCTCAACGCCGCACTTATCACAGATCTTGCCCTTGTAGCGTACCTTCTTGTACTTACCACAGTGGCATTCCCAGTCCTTGGTCGGTCCAAAGATGCGCTCGCAGAACAGGCCGTCGCGCTCGGGCTTCAGGGTGCGGTAGTTGATGGTCTCGGGCTTCTTGACCTCGCCGTAAGACCACTCACGGATCAGCTCGGGCGAAGCCAGACCGATTTTAATGGCATTGAACGTGTTATATCCCATAATTTAGAAAGCTCCTCCTGTATCCGCGTTATTCGTCAAAATCGCCGTCGCCGTAGTTGTCCTCTCCGGCGAAATCATCGTCTTCACCGGCTTCTACAGCTGCGCTGTCGAATGCGTCGAGATCGGTGTCTCCATCTTCCGCGTCGTTGATGGCAAAGCCCGCTGCTGCGAACTCCTCATCCGAACCGCTTGCCGGAACCTCAGCCATCGGACGGCCGAAATCTACCTCGTCGTCCTCATCCTCGGACAGCTCGATGACTTCCATGTTCTCGTCGAGTACCTTGATATCCAGGCACAGCGACTGCAGCTCCTTAACCAGAACCTTGAAGGACTCCGGTACACCAGGCTGCGGAACGTTGTGACCCTTGACGATTGCCTCGTAGGTCTTGACACGGCCGGTGATATCGTCCGACTTAACGGTCAGGATCTCCTGCAGGGTGTAAGCGGCGCCGTATGCTTCGAGCGCCCAAACTTCCATCTCACCGAAACGCTGGCCGCCGAACTGTGCCTTACCACCCAGAGGCTGCTGGGTAACGAGCGAGTACGGACCGGTCGAACGTGCGTGGATCTTATCATCAACCAGATGGTGCAGCTTGAGATAATACATATAACCAACGGTAACGCGGTTGTCAAAGCGCTCACCGGTACGGCCGTCGTACAGCCAGCTCTTGCCGTCTGCATCGTAGCCAGCCTTGACCAGCATTTCCTGAATGTCTTCCAGAGTTGCGCTGTCGAATACCGGGGTCTCGACCTTCCAGCCCAGCTTCTTAGCTGCAAAGCCCAGATGCACCTCAAGTACCTGACCGATGTTCATACGCGAAGGTACGCCCAGGGGGTTCAGGACGATGTCAAGCGGGGTGCCGTCTGCCAGGAAGGGCATATCCTCCTGAGGCAGGATGCGCGAGATAACACCCTTGTTACCATGTCGGCCTGCCATCTTATCGCCGACCGAGATCTTACGCTTCTGAGCGATGTAGCAGCGGACAACCATGTTAACACCGGGTGCCAGCTCATCGCCGTTTTCACGGGTGAATACCTTAACGTCAACGACGATACCGGACTCACCGTGCGGTGCACGCAGCGAGGTATCACGAACCTCACGTGCCTTTTCACCGAAGATTGCGCGCAGCAGGCGCTCCTCGGCGGTCAGCTCGGTCTCGCCCTTCGGGGTAACCTTACCGACCAGGATATCACCAGCGTGAACTTCCGCACCGACGCGGATGATGCCGCGCTCGTCGAGGTCGCGCAGTGCGTCCTCACCGACGTTGGGCACGTCACGGGTGATCTCTTCCGGTCCGAGCTTGGTGTCACGTGCTTCGGACTCATATTCCTCGATGTGGATCGAGGTGTAAACGTCATCACGTACCAGACGCTCGTTCAGCAGAACGGCGTCCTCGTAGTTGTAACCTTCCCAGGTCATAAAGCCGATCAGTGCATTCTTACCGAGTGCGATCTCGCCCTTATCGGTCGAAGGACCGTCAGCCAGAACGTCGCCCTTCTTGACACGCTCGCCCAGATCAACGATCGGACGCATGTTGATGCAGGTCGACTGGTTGGATCGCAGGAACTTGGTCAGGTGGTAGGACTTCTCCTCACCGTTGTCGTAGCGGACAGCAACCTCGCGAGCGGTCGAACGGGTAACGACACCGTCGCCCTCGGCCAGCGGGATGATACCCGAGTCAACTGCTGCCTTGTACTCCATACCGGTTGCAACAACCGGAGCCTCGGTCTTGAGCAGCGGCACAGCCTGACGCTGCATGTTCGCGCCCATCAGTGCACGGTTTGCGTCATCGTGCTCCAGGAAGGGGATAAATGCGGTTGCGACCGATACCATCATGCGGGGCGATACATCCATGAGGTCTACATCCTTGCGGTCGACCTCGATGATCTCGTCGCGCATACGGCAGGTGATACGCTCGTTCTTCAGGCAGCCGTTCTCATCGAGCGGCTCGTATGCCTGACATACGATGAACTCATCCTCGACGTCAGCGGTCATGTAGCGAACCTCGTCGGTGACGCGGCCGGTTGCCTTGTCGATGATGCGGTAGGGTGCTTCGATAAAGCCGAAGTCGTTGATGCGCGCATAAGTTGCCAGGTACGAGATCAGACCGATGTTCGGACCTTCAGGGGTCTCGATCGGGCACATACGGCCGTAGTGGCTGTAATGTACGTCTCGAACTTCCATCGATGCGCGGTCACGCGACAGACCGCCGGGGCCCAGTGCGGACAGACGGCGCTTGTGCGTCAGCTCTGCGAGGGGGTTGTTCTGATCCATGAACTGCGACAGCGGAGAAGAACCGAAGAACTCCTTGATTGCTGCGGTCACAGGACGGATGTTGATCAGAGACTGCGGGGTGACGGTATCCATATCCTGGATGGTCATGCGCTCGCGGATGACGCGCTCCATACGGGAGAAGCCGATGCGAACCTGGTTCTGCAGCAGCTCACCAACGCAGCGCAGACGACGGTTGCCCAGATGGTCGATGTCGTCGGTTACGCCGACACCATTGCCGATGTTGAGCAGGTAGCAGATGGTTGCCAGGATATCGTCGACGATGATGGTCTTGGGGATGAGGTCGTGAATGCGGGTCTCAACCGTCTGCTTGAGCTCATCGCCGGTCACGCCGGAATCGATGATCTCCTTGAGGACGGTGAAGCGAACCTTCTCCTTGATGCCCAGATCGTCAGCCGTCATACCGCCGAGGTAATCGCTGAAATCATTGACATCAACCATACCGTTGCCGAATACATGTACCGGACGGCCGTCGGAGGACTCCAGAATGACAGAGTTTACGCCGCGTGCAGCAACGTTGACTGCCTGCTCACGGGTCAGGATGGTGCCTTCCTCTGCCAGAATCTCGCCGGTCATCGGATCGACTGCCGGGGTCAGCAGCTTGCGGCCAACCAGACGGCGTGCAATGTTCAGCTTCTTATTATACTTGTAACGACCAACCGCAGAAATGTCATAGCGGCGGGTGTCGAAGAACATAGCATCCATCAGGCTGGTAGCCGACTCAACAGAGGGCGGCTCGCCCGGACGCATCTTCTTGTAGATCTCGATCAGTGCTTCCTCAGCGGTCTTGGACGGATCGCGCTCGAGGGTTGCCAGAATGCGCTCGTCCTCACCGAACATCTCGAGGATCTCGGCGTCGGTCTTGACGCCCAGCGCACGGATGAGCGAGGTAATCGGAATCTTACGGTTTTTATCGATACGAACGTAGAATACGTCGTTCATATCGGTCTCGTACTCGAGCCAAGCGCCGCGGTACGGGATAACCGTTGCCGACAGGATTGCCTTGTCGGTCTTGTCGAGCTCACGGCCGTAGTATACGCCGGGAGAACGAACGATCTGCGAAACGATTGCGCGCTCCGCGCCGTTGAAGATGAAGGTGCCAGACTGGGTCATGCGCGGGAACTCGCCCATGAAAATCTCCTGCTCCTTGATCTCGCCGGTCTCCTTGTTGCGCAGACGAACGCGCACCTTGAGCGGGCATGCATACGTTGCGTCTCTTGCCTTGCATTCCTCGATGCTGTACTTCGGCTCGTCGAGCGAGTAATCAAGGAAGGTCAGTTCGAGGTTGCCGGTGTAGTCGGTGATCGCAGAGACGTCCTCAAAGACCTCGCGCAGGCCGGTGGCCAGGAACCACTCATAGGACTTCTTCTGGATTTCGATCAGGTTGGGCATCTCGAGGATTTCCTCGATGCGCGCGAAGCTCTTTCTTGTGGTCTTGCCGTGCTGTACGTCTTTCACCATCATGTTGAACCCATCACTCCGTTTCTGAATTTCCGTGGACTTCATACGCCCGGAGGCGTGGCTATTTTTTCTCAATAACTCTTGCGCTCTTTTGAAAAGCGTGCTATTATGAAAATGGTTATCGGAAAATTTATCTTCATTTCGATAAGCGATTTATTATACCATATTTTCCAAGGTATAGTCAAGTGTATTTTAGACAAAAATACAGACGGTTTTCTTGCGGAAACCGTCTTTTTTGTTGCATTTTCAGGAGGTATGAACTGTTTTGCGTCTTTCCCGTCCCCTTGCACTGGTCTGTGCAGCCATCCTGACAGTCTCTTCGGCTTCTGCACTGACCGCTACCCGTTCGAATCAAAACATCTACGTTTATAACCAAAAATCCGACCTTTCTTCCTACGATGTAAACGGAAATAATTACGTCCGCGCCCGCGATTTTGCACGCGTCACCGGCTGCTCGCTCGTGTATGATCCGGACACCTCTTCTATCTCCCTGACCTCGGGTGAATCTTACGATGCGTCGGTCGAGAGCAACCCGGTCGAGACCGCATCCAAGGCCTACGCCCGTCCAACCCTGCAAACGGTCTATATCAACGGCCAGAAAACCGACATTCAGGGATACAGCATCTCGGGCTATAACTACTTCAAACTGCGCGACCTCGGCCGTGCGTTTGACTGGTCGGTAGTCTACAACGGCGCGCAAAAGCGCGTCGAGCTCAACCCCGAACGTCCTTATTTTGAAAAGCAGGGCAACACCATCGTCTATATGTATCACGCTTTCACCGAAGACCCCAACCTGCTCGCTGCACACCCCGATCTGTACACATCCCCGTGGAAGCTGCGCTGCGATATCCGCGACATGCGTGCGCTGGGCTACGAGCTGATTTCGCTCGAAGATTACTATGAAGGCAAGACACAAGCCAATAAAAAATACTTTATCATCACGATCGACGACGGTTATATGAACAACTACACCCTCGCCTATCCGGTTCTGGTCGAAGAGAAGGCTCCGGCTTCCATCTTCACCATCGTCCGTGAGATGGAAAACGAGCAGGGCAACTACTTCACCGCCGCACAGGCCAAGGAAATGGAAGAAAGCGGCTACGTGAAGGTGTACAGCCACAATATCGATCACATCGACTGTACCACGGTCAGCGGCCCGGAATTCAACCGCGAGCTGGAACGTGCTTACGAGTCGCTGCGCTCGGTACTGGGCGCGAAGGAGTTGTTCTTTGCCTACCCCTACGGCGCGTACAATACCAGCACCTACGTCAACGTCCGTGACAACGGCTTCCGCTTGCAGATGGTGCAGAAGCGCAAATTTGCAGCCGATGATATTCTGGTACGCCAGAATGTATGGTACACCAGCAATATGGCATCACTGGTCAAGAAAGCACCGAAAAACTAAAGACAAGAAAAGAGCGTGGACGCAATCAGTCCACGCTCTTTCATTTATACCAAATGTCTTTTCGTCTGTCCAACCTCCTGGCAGACATTCACCTCTACCGTTTACGGATTCCCGATTTGTTTACTACCGATTACAGTTTTACCATCCGATTCATAGATCGGAATTTCACCTGTACGCTGCATATCTTCTCGCAGGACATACCCAGTCTTTCCATCATCGGTTACCGTCGCAATCAAATCTGGTCTCTCATTGTAAATATCCGGTCCATATGTTTGTCCACTTTCATTTACCTGCCACTGTGGATAATCACTCAAATCAATCACCGCAGTATCCGAGTTGCGAATCACTACAAAAGATTGCGCATCCCCCTCACTCTGCGCCTGTCCTGTACTTTCAGACGATGTATGCAACATCGTCATTGATGCAACATGAACACCAATATCTACACACAGCAACACGCAAAGTACGATACCTAAGATAGCAAATCGACGGTTCATATCCATCCCTCTCTATTATCACTTAACATCAAAATACGGTGTCTTTTTACCCTGAATGATACGTGTTTTTCCTGTTGTTGGATCATAAATATCCGCATGTGCCTGACTATAGTAGGAACCAGGCTTGGTTACATTTTCTGTGATAGCATTTGCATTTTTATTATAACTTGCATTAGGAACCACATCCGACCATGCTACCTGATTTCCTCTACCATCATACAGAACCGCTTGTACTCGCATATATCCCTCCGGCATCCCTTTACTGCTAGAACAAGATGCCCCTGCATAAACACCGCCATTAGAGGAGTAATTGATATGAGAGTACAGGGTATATGTAACCCCATCAACAACAATCTCAGTAGCACCACTCACCGATCTCGTATCCACACCAGTTGCTGTTGCAGTTACGACTCCCAAAAACGCACATGTTAAGATACATAATGCAATGAATCTCGTCTGAAAAAACTTTTTCATCAAAAACACCTCCTATTCTTTATATCCTGCCACTATATCAATTTTACATACTAAGACCTCATGTTCACCTCTTTTCTCATAAGCTTAATTTTATATTTATCTTTGTTAGGTTTAGGTTATCACAGCGCAAAATCTATGTCAATATTTATTTCTCTTCATTTCTCTTTTTATAAGCTTTGTACAAAGAAACTTTTCTATTTTTATATAAATTTACATATAACATCACTAATCATATGGAGTATAAAAAACCGCGCTCCGATTACTCGAAGCGCGGTCTATCAATACAAGAAGAAAAATTAGAGCACCTGGGACAGGAATTCCTTGAGTCTGGGGTGCTGAGGATTTTGGAAGAAGGTCTCAGGGTCGTTCTGCTCTGCAATCACGCCGCCGTCCATGAACAGCACACGGGTTGCAACCGAACGCGCAAAACCCATCTCATGGGTAACAACGACCATGGTCATACCCTCGTCTGCGAGCTCCTTCATCAGGTTCAGAACCTCACCGACCATTTCCGGGTCAAGTGCCGAAGTCGGCTCGTCAAACAGCATCACGTCAGGATTCATCGCCAGCGCACGTGCGATCGCGATACGCTGCTGCTGACCACCGGACAGCTGCTTAGGGTAAGCATTCGCCTTGTCCGGCAGGCCGACACGCGCGAGCAGCTCGAGTGCACGCTTGTCCGCCTCTTCCTGGCTCATCAGCCCCAGCTTAACCGGTGCCAGCTTGATGTTTTCCTTGACGGTCAGGTGCGGGAACAGGTTGAACTGCTGGAACACCATGCCCATCTTCTGACGCATCTTGTTGATATCGTTCTTGGGGTCGGTGATATCAACACCTTCAAAAGTGATGGTACCACCGGTCGGCTGCTCGAGCAGGTTCAGGCAGCGCAGGAAGGTCGACTTACCCGAACCGGACGGCCCGATGATAACGACCTTTTCGCCCTTTTCGATGTGCTCGTCGATGCCCTTGAGCACGCAGTGCGAACCATAGGCTTTTTCCAGCTTTTTAACGTCGATCACTTTCGCGCAGCCTCCTCTCAAAGATTGCCAGCAGCTTGGTCATAATCAGAACGATGACCAGATAAATCAGCGCAAGGCTGATGTAGGGTACCAACGGCAGATAGGTCTTGCTGGCAATAACCTTTGCTGCCTGGGTCAGATCCTGTACCGAGATGACCATAACAACCGAGGTCTCCTTGACCAGGGTAATCATCTCGTTGCCCAGTGCGGGCAGAATGTTCTTGATTGCCTGCGGTACGATAATGTAGCGCATGGTCTGGACGTAGTTCAGACCGAGCGAACGGCCGGCCTCCATCTGTCCCTGATCGACAGACATGATACCCGAACGAACGATCTCAGCAACGTAAGCGCCCGAGTTGATACCGAACGTAATGACCGCGCAGACGGTCGCCTCAGCCGAACCCAGCTTGGGTACCATGATAACAAAGCCCATCAGCAAGAGCTGAACCATGACAGGGGTACCACGAATGACCGTCAGGTACAGCTTGCACACTGCATTGAGCACGCGGAGTACAACACCCGGACGGGTGCGCTTGGAGTCGTGCGCCGAACGCACAACCGCAATGAGAATACCGACAACAACGCCCAAAATCAATGCGCCGAGCGCAATGATAAAGGTCGTCTTCAGGCCATTGAGCCAGAATACGCGCCAGCGGTCTTCAAAGACAAATGTCTGAAAAATCTGATAGATGATATTTTGCAGACCCTCAGGCAATCCCTGCACCCAAGCGGGCATGGTCGTTACCCAATCTGCAAACGTTACAAATCCCACCGATTCATACCTCCTTTTTTCTATTTCCGGGAAATGTTAAGGGACGGAACAAGGGGCGGCATGAGCCGTCCCTTGTTTTTGCTGCTATTTTTGTGCAAATTACTCGTGGATGTAGTTTGCAATGATCTCGTCGATGGTGCCGTCAGCCTTGAGCTCTTCCAGAGCGGAGTTAACCTGATCGAGCAGCTCGGTGTTGCCCTTCTTGACAGCTGCTGCATAGTCCTCAACAGCGTACTCGGTGTCCAGAATCTTCAGACCCTGGTTTGCCTCAACGTAAGCCTTTGCCGGCTCGTTATCGATAACAACTGCATCGATCTGACCGTTTACCAGAGCCTGGGTTGCAACAACACCGGACTCAAAACGCTGTACATGCTCCTCACCCAGATCGCCGGTGCAGTAGATGTCGCCGGTGGTACCGGTCTGTACGCCTACGGTCTTGTCTGCCAGATCCTCAACGGTTGCAATGGTGGAGTCTTCCGGAACGATGATGGACTGGATACCGGTTGCGTAGGACTCGGTGAAGTCAACCTGCTCCTGACGCTCGGGGGTTACGGTCATGCCAGCCAGAACGATATCGATCTGATCTGCGCCCAGTGCCGGAATCAGGGAGTCAAACTCCATGTTGACGATCTCGAGCTCCTTGCCCAGCTTATCTGCAACTGCCTTTGCAATGTCAGCGTCGATACCAACAACGTTGTTGTTCTCGTCTACGGTCTCGTAGGGCGGGAAAGTTGCGTTGGTACCCATGCGCAGGGTGCCGCCCTCAGCGCCGGTGTTTGCCTCGGTGCCCTCGGTCTGGGTCTGATCTGCGGTGCTGTCCTCAGCCGGGGTCTCGCTGCCGCCGCAAGCGGTCAGTGCACCAGTTGCCAGCAGGGACATTGCGAGCAGTGCTGCTAACTTCTTCTTCATTGTATTTTCCTCCTTGATAACATCCTCAATGTTTGATCGAGTATTATTATACACCCATTTACATAAATTGCAACCGCTTTTTGCACAAGTTTTACCGCCAAAGAGACAGTTTTTACAAGGAATTTCCGGTCAAAATCGGCGTTTTTTACAAACATCCCCGGCTTTTTTCCGGAAACCGCATTTTTTCTGTATAAATATTCATTCGTTGTATTCTTTTCCTCACCGTATGCGTGCACAAAAACCTATCCCTGCACCCAGTTTTATGATATAATGAGAAATATTCTGTAAAATACGCGCCGGAGGAGATCATGTTATTCAATTCTTATTTATTCATGCTGATTTTTCTGCCGCTGTGTACCGCAGGCTGGTATTTTTGCGCAAAGCGCGGCACGCCGCGTCTGGGCACACTCTTTCTGTTGGCACTGTCCCTGTGGTTCTACGCCGCAAATGACGTGCGCGGTCTTATCCTCCTGCTCGTCAGCGCTGTGGTCAACTGGCTCATCGGACGTCGGCTGACCCAATCGCCCAAAAAGCCGCTGCTGGTTTTGGGACTGATCTTGAACCTTGGCACGCTGGGTGTGCTCAAGTACACGAACTTTGTGCTCGAAAACGTGTCCAGCCTCACCGGTACCACGATCGGCCCGGTGTCCCTGCTGCTCCCGCTCGGCATCAGCTTCTTCACTTTCCAACAGGTCGCCTATCTGGTCGACGCCTATCAGGGCAAAGCCGAGCGCTATACATTAGATGAATACGCGCTCTTTGTCTCCTTCTTCCCCTATGTCACGAGCGGTCCGATCGCCTTTCACAGCGAGATCATCCCGCAGCTGCGCGATCCCAAGCGCCGCACACTGGATTGGGAGAACATCGCACGCGGACTGACGCTGGTCAGCTACGGTCTGGCTAAGAAAGTTTTGCTGGCTGACACGCTCGGCAAGGCAGTCAGCGCTGCCTGGACCGATGTCAGCAGCCTGTCCACCTCAACTGCGCTGGTTGCCATGCTGTCCTACACCTTCCAGCTCTACTTTGATTTCTCCGGCTACTGCGATATCGCCACCGGTGCCGCCCGCATGATCGGTCTGGATCTCCCGCGCAACTTCGATTCCCCCTATCGTTCGTGCTCGATCACCGCATTCTGGAAGACCTGGCACATGACCATGACCCGCTTTTTCACCCGCTATCTGTACATCCCGCTCGGCGGTTCGCGCCGCGGATTTGTGCGCACCTGCATTAACACCTTGGTTGTCTTTCTGGTATCCGGTCTGTGGCACGGTGCAAGCTGGACGTTCATTATCTGGGGCGGTCTGCACGGTCTGGCGCTGACGCTGTCCAAGATTCGCGACCGCTACACTGACAAGCGTCTGCCCCGTCCGCTCGGCTGGCTCATCACCTTCCTGTTTGTCAATATCGCATGGGTCTTCTTCCGTGCACCCAGCCTGACCGCAGCGCTGACCTTCCTGTCCAAGTTCTTCTCCGGCTGGACACGCCTGCCCTATACCTTATATTCCTGCTTTATGACCACCGAACTCAAGGTCGTCAATCAGGTGCTCGGTCTGCAAAGTGAGACGCTCGGTCTGACCGCAACCGTCTTTTTCCTGGTTCTGTCGCTTGTGCTCTGTCTCATGCCGCGCAACGCACTCGACCGTACCCTCGGCGAGCGCTTCCAGCCATCCGGCATCCAGCTGGCCGTATCGTCCATTCTGCTCGTCTGGGCAATCCTGTCCTTCACCGGCGTGAGCACCTTCCTGTACTTCAATTTCTAAAGGAGGCCAACCATGTATCGAAAGTATGTCCTTCGCCTGATCGGTGTGGTCGTCGGCCTGCTTTTGCTGTCCGCGGCGACCGTCCTTGTGCTCGACCCGGCGTTCCAGTATCACCTGCCCCTGCCCGGCATCGAAGCAACCTATACCAATGAGCGCTATCAGAATGCCGGTCTGATTAAAAATCAGGACTATGACTCGGTGTGCATCGGCTCATCGGTCACCTCCAACTTCCGCGCAAGCTGGTTTGACGAACGGTTTGGCGGAAAAACACTCAAAGCCAGCTATCCCGGCGGTACATTCGCGGACTTCGACATTGCACTCGAAACCATCTACGCCACCCACGACATTGAGCGCGTCTACTGGAGTCTCGACCCCCGTCTGCTGGCTGCCGACCCGCAGGACAGCGAGTCCATGCCCACCTATCTCTACGACTTCAACCCGCTCAACGATATCCAGTATGTACTCAATAAGGATATCCTGCTCGAGTCCTGTGCACAGACCGTCCTGGCTACACTGACCGGAACCCATACCGATCTGGACGAGGCCTTTGTCTGGGAGACCGAGGACACCAAGTACGGTCTGGATGTCGCCATCGCGTCTTACGAGCGTCCCAAGGATATCGGATTCCAGTACGACCGCCACGTCTTCAACGAGGACCTGCGCAAGAATCTGGAAATCATCGATAAATGGGTAGACGGTCACCCCGAAACCACCTTCTACCTCTATTTCCCGCCGTACTCGACGCTGTACTTTGACAGCATCAAGCGTCAGGGTCAGATCGACGCCATGATGTTCCTGCTCTACGACACAGCAAACCGCTATAAGGATAAGGAAAACGTCAAGTTCTACAGCTTCATCGATCAGAACGCCATTACCACGAACTACGACAACTACACCGACATGGTGCACTACCGCAGCGAGGTCAACCGCTACATTGTCGATTACATGGCCGACAATCCGCCGCTTGACGCTTCGGGTGTCGAGGCGATGGCAAGCCATCTGCGCTCGCTCATGGCAAACTACGACTTTGACAGTCTCTATCCCCCGTCTGTACAAGATAAATATAAGTAAACGCAAAAGGAGTGCCGCACAATCTCGTGCGACACTCCTTTTTGATAGGAAGTAGAAGTAATCGATTAGCGCTTGTTATAGTCGGGATGGGTCGGCATGAACCAGCCGCTGTGCTCGGTGTGCAGCAGCGTCTCGGCCAGTTCGGACAGCGGCCGTCCCAGATACTCGCGGTAGAGCGCCTGCACATCGGGGTTTTCATGCGAGAAGCGCAGGTTTGCGACCTCGTCCAGTCCGTACAGCACCGAACCACGGCTGTAGGCCAGCTCTTCGCCGTCGTGGATGGGCTGACCGCCGCCGCCCGCGCAGCCGCCCGGACATGCCATAACTTCGACAAAGTCATACCGGACGCGCTTTTCGCGCATGGCTTCGATCAGTCTGCGGGTATTGCCCAGTCCGCTGACCACTGCAACATGAATGGGTGTGCCTGCGATGTCAAAATCGGCTTCACGCCAGCCCTTGTCACCGCGCACATCGCGGAAGGCATCGGCAGGCGGGTTTTCACTGGTAACCATATAATAAGCGGTACGCAGCGCGGCTTCCATAACACCGCCGGTCGCGCCAAAGATCACGCCCGCACCGGTGCCCGTGCCGAGCGGCGAGTCGCACGCCTCCTCGGGCAGATTTTTAACGTTGATCTGATCGGCACGCAGCATGCGGTCGACCTCACGCGTGGTCAGTACCAGATCGACGTCCTTGCCATAGTCCTCATTCTGCATGGTGCTGAGATCGCACTCGGACTTTTTCGCCAGACAGGGCATGATGGAGATGCAGAACAGTTTCTTGGGATCAACGCCGATCTTCTTGGCAAACCAGGTCTTGGCCGTCGCGCCGAACATCTGCTGCGGCGACTTGGCCGAGGACAGAAGTGCGGTCATGTCGGGATACTGCGACTTGAGGAAGCGCACCCAACCGGGACAGCACGAAGTAAACATGGGACCGTTGCGCAGTGCGCCGCTCTTGAGGCGCTCGAGGAATTCTGCGCTCTCCTCCATGATGGTCAGGTCAGCCGAGAACGTGGTATCAAAGATATAGTCAAAGCCCATCCGACGCAGGGCCGCAGTCAAACGGGCAACCGTCGCCTGCTCAGGTGCCAGACCAAAGGCTTCGCCCCAAGCTGCACGCACAGCCGGTGCAATCTGGACAACGGTCACGATATCCGGATCAGCCAGCGCATCCAGCGCGCGCTGTACGTCGTCGCGCTCGCGCAGCGCACCGACCGGGCAATGGGTGATGCACTGGCCGCACAGGGCACAGTCGGCATCCTTGATGCGGCGGTTATACGATACGTCGATGGTCGAGCGGCCGCCCGAACCGGTCAGCTCCCAAATGCCGAGTGACTGCATTTTCTCACACACCTGCACACAGCGCATGCACTTGATGCACTTCTTGGCATCGCGGTACAGCGGGAAGGTGGTCGTCCACATGGCGTGGATGCCGTGCGGCAGGTCTTCCTCGTAGGGATTGACCAGAATGCCCAGATCGTTCGCGAGCTCCTGCAATTTGCAGTTGCCCGAGCGCACACAGGTTGCACAGTGGCAATCATGCTGGGACAGGATCAGCTCAACATTGACTCTTCTGGTCTCACGAGCGCGGGGCGAGTTGGTATGTACGACCATGCCCTCACGCACCGGATTGTTGCAGGCGGTCACCATACGGCGTTCGCCCTCGACTTCGACGCAGCACACACGGCACGCGCCGATCTCGTTTAAGTCCTTGAGGTAGCACAGGGTGGGAATGACGATTCCGGCCTGCGCCGCCGCTTCCTTGATGGTCGTGCCTTCGGGCACGGATACGGTGATTCCGTTGATCGTTACGTTTACCATCTTTCCTGTCTCCCTCCCTTGAAATTGCCGTAGCCAAAGTGATCGCATCGCAGGCAGCGCGAAGATTCCTGCATGGCCTCGCCCTCGGTCATGCCGAGAGACGCCAGCTCAAAATCGCATACGCGCTCGGCTGCCGGACGGCATCCGGGCTGCACGCGGCCGCAGGCCGGGGTGTTGGTCAGACGAGCAGGCGGAACGGTCACGTCCGCGCTGATCTCGTGATGGAAGCCCAGGAATGCGTCGATGTTGGCCGCCGCGACCTTGCCGGCAGCGACAGCGCGAATAACGGTTGCAGGGCCGGTGACTGCGTCGCCACCGGCAAAGACCTTGGACTTTTCCTTGACGAAGGAGTCGGGCAGCGCCGAAATCGCGCCGCGCACAGTCGGAATACCGGCCTCCTCGAAGGTCTTGGAGTCAATACCCTGACCGATGGCCACGACCACGATGTCGCAGGGCGTGTGCAGGTCGGGCAGACCGGCGTTAACCGGACGCGGACGGCCATCCTTGCCCACCGGGCCGATCTGCTGGGGACGGGTGACAATCGCGCAGACGTTGCCCTGTTCGTCGGCTTCAATGGCAACCGGTGCCTGAAGCGGCATGATCTCGCAGCCTTCCTCGGCTGCCTCGGCGATCTCGTCGGCCAGCGCGGTCATGTCCTCTACGCGGCGGCGGTACATACAGGTGACCGAAGCCGCGCCCAGACGGCGCGCGGTGCGGGTTGCGTCCATAGAGACGTTGCCGCCGCCGATGACGACGACGTGTTTGCCCGTGAAGTCGGGTGCTTTTCCGCTGCCGGTTGCGCGCAGCAGCTCGACTGCCGACAGCACACCCTTGCTGTCCTCGCCCGGAATGCCAATCTTTTTATCGTTCTGTGCGCCGATGGACAGATAAATTGCGTCAAACTCATCTTCCAGACGCTCAAAGGAGATATCTTCGCCAATGCTCACACCGGTATGTACCTCGACACCGGTGGACAGGATGCAGTCAATGTCGGCATCGAGCACAGCCTGCGGCAGGCGGTAATCGGGAATGCCGTAGCGCAGCATACCGCCGAGCTTTTCCAGACGGTCATAGACCACGACCTGATGCCCCATCAGCGACAGGAAATACGCTGCGGACAGACCGCCCGGGCCGCCGCCGATGACCGCGATGCGTTTGCCCGTCGAGGGTGCGCAGGCCGGAGCCGGAACCACACCCGCGTGCTCGACCGCGTAGCGCTTGAGGCCGCAAATGTTGATCGGTGCGTCCACCATGCTGCGGCGGCATCTTGCCTCGCAGGGATGCTCACAGACGAATGCACAGGTGCTCGGGAACGGATTGTCCTTGCGAATGAGGCGTACCGCATCGGCGTAGCGCTTTTCGTTGATGAGCGCGATATAGCCCGGAATATCCACACCTGCCGGACACAGAGAGACACAGGGTACCGGCTGCGTCAGTCCGGTGATACAGCGATGATTGACCACGTGCTCAACGTAATCCTCTCGGAAGCCCTGCACGCCGCGCAGCACCATCTCGGCTGCCTCGGCGCCGATGGCACAGTCGGACGAAGCGGCAATGACACGTGCGGTCTTTTCGATCAGGTTGATGGTTTCGAGGCTTGCCTCACCGTCGAGTACCGACTCGACCAGTCGGGTCAGCTGACCCAGACCGATACGGCAGGGCGAACACTTACCGCAGGTTTGCGCGTGGCACAGGCGCAGGAAAGAGAGCGCCATGTCGACCGGACACAGTCCCGGAGGGCTGGCGGCAATGCGGCGTTCTACGTCACGGTAGAGCCCTTCCACCACGGTCTGTGCGCGGCTGGGCGTCTCGATGTACATTCTGCTCATAAGCCAAAGATTTCCCCTTTCGCTCTAAAATATTTTCTCTCCATTCTCGTTGTGATAAACAGAACACCGGCACAATCAGGACTCTGATCGGTCGGTGAACAACGTAAAATGACTGCGCTGGAAATCCAGCAGTCCTTCCCGTTTCATACAGCTGAGCACCTGAGACAGGGCGCTGCGGTCAACAGACAGGTAGTCGGCCAGCTCCTGGCGGTTAAACGGAATATCAAAACTGGAACTGCCCTGCGCTTCAGCCTGATCGGACAGATAAGCGAGCAGTTTCTCTCGGGTCGTGCGTCGGGAAAGGTGATCGATCTTGCGGGAAAGCATCAGATTTTTGCCTGCAAGAATGTGCATGAGGTTGTTGACCAGACGCACATGGAATGCACAAACGTGGGTGCACATGGTCAGTGCCTGCGCGATGTTGATGAAGAGCACCTCACAGTCCTCGGCTGCAATGACGCTCACAGTGAGCGGTGTGCCGGGTGCACAGGCGTAGGATTCTCCGAACAAGTCGCCCGCAGCAGACTCGCCCAAAATACTCCGATTGCCCCAGAAGTCATCGCGCAGGATGACCGCTCTGCCGCTCAGCACCAGTCCCACACTCTGTACCCGCTCGCCCTCATGCCAGATCACCGCATCCTTCGGATAGGTACGGCGCACCGGCCGCAGACAGCCGAGCAAAGCCTCTATTTCCTGCTGTGTAATCCCTGCAAACAGGGCACAGTGCTGTAAACGCTCGATCATATCGCCCATCTCTCCCTCTCGCTCTGACCTGTTTTTCCCAGTATACCGCGTTCCCGCAGGCATGTAAAGTAATTTTTGACCAAATGGTAAAATTCTTTGTGAGAAACAAGCGCTCATCTGTTAAATTTGCAACAAAGTCTTTGCAGCTGTCCGCAGCATCTATACGCGGCACAGTCTCAAAATAGACAGTAAGATGCAATCGATTCCCCATTGTGAAAGACCTGACAAAAACGAACAAAGCCACCGGGCAAACCGGTGGCTTTGTCACAAGGATTTTAGAATTTGAGGATGATTCAGGGGGTAGAACATGTTCCCACGCGTTCATACAGTGGGAGCATATCAAAGAGGGGGATGGTCAGGAGTTGGCACGCATCCGATTCAAGGGGTTCCGGACGCCTCCTGACTACGGTTATTATTATATCATGTCTTTTTCTTTTTGCAAGCGCTATATAACCAAATATTCTCCAAAATTTTTGCACGCGTTTTTGTTATATTGTACAACATTCGTGTATTTCCTCGACTTAACCACCATACGGGTATATCCGCCGATAGCGCCACACGCAGAAAATGGACACGCAAAGCGCCAATCCCTCGGCAATCGGTGCGGCAAACCATACGCCCGTCACGCCAAACAGCGCTGCCATGAGGATGATACTGCCCGACAGGAAGAACAGCGTGCGCAGGAAGGACAGGAACGCCGAGACGCGCCCATTGCCGAAAGCAGTGAACAGTGCCGAAGCAAACAGGTTGCATCCCTTACACAGATAGCTCAGACCATAGCAGCGCAACCCCTCGACCGCAAGTACATATACCGCGCTGCCTGCCGGCGTGAACACGGTTGCCAGCGTACCACCGAATAAACGCGTGCCCAGCGTCATACAGACACCGACACACAGGCATAACAGCACGCTCAGACGGAAAATCTTGCGAATATTGGCCTTGTCCCCTTTTCCGTAGTTGTAGCTGATAAGCGGTGCAACGCCCATCGCATAGCCTAGACTGACTGCGACCAGTACAAAGTCTAGGTACAGTACGATCGCGACCGCGGCCACGCCGTCCTGTCCCAGCAGGCGCATCATGGTGATGTTAAACAAGAAGGTGGTCACGCTCTCGGATAAATAGCTGACCATCTCGGACGATCCGTTTGCCGCCGCGTGCGCCAGCTGCTTCCAGTTGCGGGTCGGACGCACCAGACGAAAAGCTGCCTTGGAGTAAAAGCGGAAATAGCACAGGCCGAAAATCGCCGGAATGCAGAAACCGATTCCAGTCGCGAGGGCTGCGCCAGAGATGCCCCATCCAAAGACACCCATAAACACCAGATCGAGCACGACATTGACAATGCCGCTGCCGACCGTCAGAATCAATCCGATCTGCGGCTTGCCTGCGGCCACGATCAGGGTCTGAAACTGAATTTGCAGCATGCTCATGGGCAGAAAGCAAACGACCGGGAATGCGTAACCGTAGCAGTACGGGAACAGCACGTCATTGGCACCCAGCATGCGGATGATTGGCCGCAAGAAAATGAGCACCAGAGCGGCGAAGGCAATGCCGATGACGATGGTGACCGACAGGACGAAGGAGAAAATCTCATTGGCTCCCTTCTGGTCGCCCTGTCCCAGTTTGCGCGAGACAATCGCGGTCGTACCCGTTCCGAACATGGTGCCCAGGGCGACCACAACGCCCAGAATGGGATACACAACATTGATGGCTGAAAACGCCTCGGTTCCGACCAGATGCGACACCAGTGTACCGTCGACCACGGTGTACATGGACAGTACAATCATCATAACGATGGATGGCAGCGTAAAGCGCAGCAGAAATGTCGGTGTGATCGGGTGATCCATTGCATGTTTCACGGAGGCTCCTCCTTTTCTTTCTGTTCTGTCCTCCTATTCTATCATCTACCGCCCTGCTTGAAAAGGGACAGACTTGCGGCGTACATGCAAAACCGCCTGACCGTCTGCAACCGTGCAGGCGGTCAGGGCAAAGGCCAACGGACACGCCTGCCCTGCGGCAAAAGGGGCTTGTATGCAGAATCCTCCGTCTTCCGGCTGACAACGCACCACACCGTTCATAATCAGCGCGTCCAGCTTGACATCTCCGGTCACAGCCGGTCGGCTTTCTGCCAGTTCACTGCCCTCCCCGGTATCCAACACATAGCGCGTGGGCAGGCTGTCTGCCGTGTATCCTGCCGTGCGCAGCGCATACCATGACAGCGTGCGCTGGACGCGCAGGCTGTCCCCCACCGGTTCGGCCACGTCAATGCGCAGCGGCGCACAGCCATCCCGCAGACCGTATAACCGCAAAATGTCATTGGTCTGCACCCGGCATTCGGCCACAAAGCGCACGCCGTCATCCTGCACCTCGACCTGTATCTGGCCTACCGTCTGTCCTCGGTACGATACCTCCATGCGCCGCCCTCCCCTTTCCGCGCATACAAAAAGCGCGTATCTACTTCTCATAGATACGCGCCTTGCATTCTTTTTATGCCACCGAATAATCGCCCGAGATCAGCACCTTGGTGCGCTCGGTCGCCTGCAAGCCCGCCGACTGGGTGGTCGCCGTGTACAGGGCGTACAGGTCAAGCGCCTCGCCCTCGGACAGCTCGCCCACCTCGGACAGGTTGACCAGTCCACGGCCGCCGCTCTCGACACAGGTCGCCGCACCGCTGCGTAGTACGACCTCTGCCCCGGCTGCGAGATAAACCTTCTGTCCCGCCGACAGCGTCAGCGACTGCCAAGTGCCGCTGTCCGCCGCCGTGCCGCCGCCTGCGGCCGACACACGCTTTAAGAAGGTCTCATCCGACGCAACCGCTGCCGCTGCCGCTGTGATGCTCTCGTTGAGCTTCTGTGACAGCTCATTGATGCGTGCCGACAAGGTATTGGCCTGTGCGTTTGCCGCGTTCTCAGCCGTCTGCATGGCCTTGGGCGTGATGACCGCATCCAGATAGCTCTGCGTCACCAGCGGATCGTCCGATGACCCTGACTGCGCCACCGCGAAATAACCCGATACCAGCAGGCAGACCATAAGCACGGCTGCGGTCGAGGTGATAAATCTCTGTTGTTTTATCTTCATCCCATTCACTCCGTTGTCTGTTTATCCCTGCGGCGCGCCCGATGCGCCCAGCCCAAAGCTGACCGCCAGTGCCTGATCGATCCGCCGCATGTGATCTGCGTCCAGTGTACCCATTTTCTCGCGCAGGCGCTTTTTGTCCAGCGTGCGGATCTGCTCCATCAGGACAACCGAATCCTTGGTCAGTCCGAACGAGCGCGCACCGAGCGAGATATGTGTGGGCATTTTTGCCTTGTTGACCTGCGAGGTGATGGCGGCTGCAATGACGGTCGGGCTGTATCGGTTGCCCACGTCATTCTGGACAATAAGTACCGGCCGGATACCGCCCTGCTCACTGCCGACCACCGGACTGAGATCAGCATAGTAAATATCTCCGCGTTTGACTTTATGTTCCACGCTGTTCAACCTCCGTTTTCTCAATAGGACTTTGTACTCCTATTTTCCCCGCATCGGAGGCAGATATAACCGTACCAAACCGGAATTTTTTAGGTGTCTTATAAGTACACACGCGGGATGCGGTGCGACACCGCGCACAGCACCTCGTAGGAGATCGTACCCGCCGCTTCTGCGAGGGTGTCTGCGGTCACTGCCGCGTCACCGAATACGGTCACAACGTCGCCGCGTGCCGCCTTCACGCCCTCAGGCAGGCGCACCATGAGCATATCCATGCACACACGTCCGATGACCGGAACGGCCTGTCCGTCCACGACAACAGCCGCACGGCCCGAGCAGGCACGCAGATAACCGTCGGCGTAGCCGATAGCAACAACCGCCTCACGGATGGTCTCCTCGGTGCGGTAGGTGCAGCCGTAGCTGACCAGACGATCCTTTTCCAGCTCACGCACCTGCACGATGTGGGTCTTGACCGTCATGACCGGACGGACGTTGATGCGCACCGGATTTGCCGGGTCGGGCTGATAGCCATACAGGATGATACCCGCGCGCACCATGTCCAGATAGCTGTCGGCATACTGCACGACACCGCCGCTGTTGGCACAGTGCTTGATGGGCAGCGGCAGACCGGCCTGTTCCAGACCGTCGCAGACCTTACGGAACAGATCGAGCTGCTTGTGAGTGAATTCAATGTCCTCGGGCGCTGCCGTATCCGCAACCGCGAAGTGCGTAAACGCACCGCTGACCTCGATGCCGGGCAGCTTGGCGATCTCCAGCAGCTCGTCGATGGTCTGCTGGGTGCGGTTTGCCTGGAAGCCCAGACGAGACATGCCGGTGTCCAGCGCAAAATGTACCTTGATCGGCTTGCCCTCTGCGACAGCCGCCTGTGAGAACAACTCGGCGGTCTCACGGTCATAGACCGGGACGGTGATCTCATGGCGCACGATGGCCGGCATATCAATGACATCGACATAGCCCAAAATAAGAATCGGCGTGCGGATACCTGCCGCGCGCAGCTCGAGTGCCTCGTCACCGGTTGCGACGCCAAAGTACGCCGCACCGCGCCGTTCTAGACAGTGTGCGACCGGCACCGCACCGTGTCCGTACGCATTCGCCTTGACGATGCACAGCACCGGACGGCCTGCATGTTTTTGGATGACGTCAAAATTATGTTCCAGAGCGGACAGATCAATCTCTGCCCATGCCCGGTTCTGATTCATTGCCATTTCGGTTCTCCTCGTTGTTCACTGGAATTGCTCAAAATACAGCGTCAGCTGTTTGTCCCCATCGCAGTACAGTTCGGCACAGACCGGCGCCATGGTGTCAGGATTTACCCAGACGGTCTTGGCGATAGCCGGGCTTTGGTCGGCGGTCTCGTAGTGCAGGCGCACTGCAGTGATGTCTCCGACCGGCTCGGTGCTGACCTCGGTCGGCTCACCTGTGCGCAGATCGTACAGCAGATCGGCGATGGCATCCGCCGGTGTCAGTCCGGGGATGTTGTCCCCGCCAAACATCAGCTCGGCCTCGGCATAGCGCAGCGTAAACGCGTCCGCATGCTCGCCCGAGATCTCGACCTGTACGCCCGCAATACTCTCCGGGGCAGTGATTGTCAGTAAATCGTTATCCTCTTTATTATACTCGTAATCGACCTCGTATTCCAGCGCAGAATCACCGAAATCTGATAAAATTTTAGCGTGTGTTTGCGCTGATTGTAACCCCTCATAATACGCACGCACGGTCTCCCCTGCCGGCGGGGCAGAACTGCCGCAGCCTGTGAGCAGAACGAGCAGCAAAACACACCCAAATAATCGCTTCAGCCGTCACCACTCCCTTGTATTGTACTCGTGCAGTACCTCGGGCAGGACACCCAGCATGTCAGTCGGTGTCATGCCGTATTCACTCAGGCGATTGGCGCACACATCACCACAGCGTCCATGCAGCCATGCACCGACTCGCGCTGCGTCTGCCGGACGCAGTCCCTGACCGATGAGCGACAGGATCATACCAGCCAGCACATCGCCGCTGCCGCCCTTGGCCATACCCGGGTTTCCGGTCGTGTTGCACGTCACCGTACCGTCTGGCGCGGCTACGACCGTCCGGTGCCCCTTGAGCAACATTACACAGCCGTAGCGCACGGCAAACGCCGCCGCGTCCTCTGCCGTCGGATGGTCAATGCCGGTCAGGCGTGAAAACTCACCCGCGTGCGGTGTCAGCACAACCGGGTACGCGGTACTGCACAACTTATCTATATGTCCGCCCAGCGCGTTTATGCCGTCGGCATCCAAAACGATTGGACAAGGAAGCGAGGTTAGTGCAGTCAAGGTCAGTTCCCGGAACGCGGCAAAGTGTCCCAGACCGGAACCGATCAGACAAGCTGCACTGCGCTCTGCGCGATGCAGGGCGTCCTGCCAGCGATCTTCAGTATAGGGATAGATGACCGGCTCGTTGAGCTTGACTGCCAGAATGGGATAAATGTCTGCGGGAACGGCCAGCGTCACAATGCCGCTGCCCATGCGCACCGCACCTTGGGCGGCAAAGTACGGCGCACCGGTATAGCCGCTCGAACCGCAGAACGCCCACACCCGACCATAATCATTCTTGCTCGTCTCCGGCTTTCGACCGGGCAGTAAGGCATCTGCCTGTGCCTTGGTAAAGCGCTCTATTTGCATCAAAAATCGCCCTCCAAAAAAATCCAAAAAAATTTTAAAAATAGTGTTGACAAAAAGGCCTGTTATAGATATAATAAAGAAGCTGTCAGCGAGAGTCAAGAAAAAACGACAGCGAACAACAAAAAATCGAGGTGTGGCTCAGCTTGGTAGAGCGCTTCGTTCGGGACGAAGAGGCCGCAGGTTCGAATCCTGTCACCTCGACCATCTTAACAGCATTCAGTAAATCTGGATGCTGTTTTTTCATTTCTGCATAAATTTTTCGTCAGGATTCGAACCTGCTTTTAATCGCGCCGCGAGCCGAAACCACACCGAAGGTGTGTGTTTCGAATCCTGTCACCTCGACCTCGTCGCTGTGGACGTCGTATCCCTCGCAGCGACTTTTTCAAAGTCACTTCTCGCTCACTTTGTCACAGCTCCTCTTCCAACACGACCCGCTGCGCTGGGCTCGTGTCGGAGCCTATTACAGCATTCAGTAAATCTGGATGCTGTTTTTTCATTTCTGCATAAATTTTCGTCAGCATTCGAACCTGCCTTTCAATCGCGCCGTGAACCGAATTCACACAAGCGCCATTTTTACGAATCAGGAGTCTTCCCGCATCGCCAACACACAAAGCCAATGTTTTTTCTGATTGTGATATACCGTGACATCGGAAAATCCAGCTTCTTTCAGAAAGCCTGACAGCTGCGCTTGGTTGAAAATTCGCAGTCCATCGATCGCAGACAACCACTTGTCATCTCCGGCCTTCATCCCATCCGACTCATTCACGATCAGGAATGTTCCACCCGGCTTTAAAATCCGATACACTTCCCGAAAACTCTCGGTCGGACCAGGCCAGAAATACACCGTTTCAAACGCGGTAACCAGATCAAACCTTGCATCCTCAAAAGGTAATTTGGACACATCCCCCTGCACAATGCGGCAGCGTCCTTTTTGTATCTCGCGCCGATTGACCCGTCTGGTTTTTTCCACGGAGATTTCCGAGTAGTCCAGCGCAGTCACTTTGGCAGTCGAATATCTCTGCAAAAGTGCCCTGACATTTCGTCCACCGCCGCAGCCTAACTCTGCGATCTCCGCAATTCCTGTTTGCGGCAGATATTGCATTCCCCAATCCGCAACTTCAGCATGTGCACGATTCATACCGGCAACCATCCACCTGCCCAACAAACCTTCCGGCTTGCGGGTATTACCGAAAAATAATTTCAAAATTTCCATAATAACCTCCAAAAATTATTTTTAGTTAGTCCCCGCTAACTTATATTTACTATACCCTCTTCCCGCAGAAAAAGCAACTAAATATACGCTGTATGTGATGCAAACAATCTTTTATGAACACTTTCAGTATTTGCTGTCAATTTATAAATTCTTCTGTTATCTCTTGAATTTTTTCAAAAAAATGCTTGACAAATCATGTTTCCGCTTATATACTGTACTCAATTAAATTCCTAAACCGATGAAAAAGAAGAGTACCCGAAATTCGGATTCGCACAGAGAGCCGCGGCATGGTGGGAGCGCGGTCGAGGATGGTTCGGGGAATGGACTTTGGAGGGCAGATCGAACGGGTCAAATTTTGACCTCAGTAGTGCGACGGGGACTCCGCCCGTTATCAGTGGAGCCTGCATTGATCTCGATGCAGAATTTGAGCGGACGTATTTTATGCGTCAATCCGGGTGGCACCGCAGAGGTTTCAGCGCCTTTGTCCCAGAATTGTTCCTTGGGACGATGGCGTTTTTTTCATGCCTTCTTCCCACAATCAACTGATTTTCAAAGGAGTGTATGAACATGACCAAGATTCCCCATCGCCTGTATTTGACCGAAGACCAGATGCCCAAGCAGTGGTTCAATCTGCGTGCGGTCATGAAGGAACAGCCCGACCCGATGCTACATCCGGCAACCCTCCAGCCCATGACCGAGCGCGATCTCTACCCGATTTTCTGCGAAGAACTCGCCCGTCAGGAGCTGGACGAAACCCATGCTTATATCGATATCCCGGAAGAAATCCAGGAAATCTACAAAATGTACCGTCCTTCCCCGCTGATTCGTGCCTACGCACTGGAAAAAGCACTGGGAACTCCGGCTAAGATCTACTACAAGTTCGAGGGCAACAACACCTCGGGCTCACACAAGCTCAACTCGGCAGTTGCACAGGCCTACTACGCCAAGCAGCAGGGTCTGTCCGGCGTGACCACCGAGACCGGTGCCGGTCAGTGGGGCACCGCGCTGAGCGAAGCGTGCAGCTACTTCGATCTGACCTGTGACGTGTTCATGGTCAAGTGCTCCTATGAGCAGAAGCCCTTCCGCAAGGCAGTCATGCGCGTCTTTGACGGCAGCATTACCCCTTCCCCGTCCACAACCACCGAGGTCGGCCGCAAGATTCTGGCCGAGCACCCGGACACCACCGGCAGCCTGGGCTGCGCGATCTCGGAGGCCGTTGAGGCTGCTGTCAAGAGCAACGGTTCCAAGCGCTATGTATTGGGTTCGGTGCTCAATCAGGTACTGCTGCACCAATCCATCATCGGTCTGGAGAGCAAGATTGCCATGGAGCAGCTGGACGAATACCCCGACATCGTCATCGGCTGCGCAGGCGGCGGCTCCAATCTGGGCGGTCTGATCGCGCCGTTCATGGCTGACAAGATCACCGGCAAGTCCAATCCCCGTATTATCGCCGTCGAGCCCGCTTCCTGCCCGTCTCTGACCCGCGGCAAGTACGCATACGACTTCTGCGACACCGGCAAGGTCACCCCCATGGCGCGCATGTACACGCTGGGCTGCGGCTTCATCCCCTCTGCCAACCACGCAGGCGGTCTGCGCTATCACGGCATGAGCCCCATCCTGTCTAAGCTGTATCACGACGGCTACATGGAGGCGGTCTCCTACGAGCAGACCAAGGTATTCGACGCCGCCGTTCTGTTTGCAAAGCGCGAGACCATCCTGCCCGCGCCCGAGTCCGCACACGCCATCCGCTGCGCGATCGACGAAGCACTCAAGTGCAAGGAGAGCGGCGAGGCCAAGACCATTCTGTTCGGTCTGACCGGCACCGGATACTTCGACATGGTTGCCTATGAAAATTATCTGAATGGCAACATGAACGACTATATCCCGACTGACGCTGATCTTCAGGTTGGTTTTGACTCCCTGCCCGACATCCCGCAGAACAAGAATATTTGATAGAAAAAGCGCACGGTCTAATGAGCCGTGCGCTTTCGTTTTAATAAGATTTGATTGCCCGTCGATTGTAGCAGAACATACCGATGGACACGCCGCAAATGATGCAGTAACCCAGAACACTCAGCCAGTCGGGAATCTGACCGAACAGGAAGAATCCCAAAATGGCGGCAAAGACGACCTGCGAATAGTCGAAAACCGAGATTTCGCTCGCCGGTGCGTTGGAATAAGCCGCTGTGATCGAGAACTGACCGCCAGCCGCTGCAAAACCTGCACCCAGCAGGCTGAGCGTCTGCGCCAGCGTCATCGGCTCGCCGTGCATGAGCAGCCAGGGCACGACCGACAGGCAGGAAAAACCGGAAAAGAAGAATACAATATATGCACCGCGTTCCTCACGCTGGCTGAGCGCACGTACTGCCGTATACGCTGCACCCGCACACACGCCACCGACAAATCCCACCAGTGCCGGGAAAAATTCGGTCAAATCAAAGCTGGGCTTAATGATACACAGCGCACCGCCAAATGCGACGATGATCGCAGCCGCCTGCACCGGCTTGACCTTCTCATGCAGGAAGATCAGCGAAAAGATAATGGCTGCAAACGGCGACAGTTTGTTGAGCATGGACGCATCGGACAGCAGCAGATGGTCGATCGCATAGTAGTTACACAAAATACCGATCGTGCCAAAGCTTGCACGCACGATCAGAAGCGGTAAATTGCCCTTTTTCCAGCGGAATCCACCGCCCTGCCGCATCAAAATGATCAAGGCGAACACAAACGCAACTGCATTGCGGAAGAAACTTTTCTGCACCTGCGGCAGGTCACCCGCCAGCCGAACAAACGCGTTCATCAGGGCAAAACAGAATGCCGAGCACAGAATAAACAGGATACCTTTGGTTTTTGAGTTCACGTTTCCCACGCCCTCCCCGTGTTTTCATGGTATATTTTATCTATATGTATGATACCACGCAGATGTTTTTTTCTCAAGGCTCTTGCACGCCTTCTAAAAATCTGCTATAATATTTTAGACGCCGGTATGATGGAATTGGTAGACGTAGCGGACTCAAAATCCGCCGGTGGCGACACCGTGCCGGTTCGACTCCGGCTACCGGCACCAAATAATCCGAAAGCGTATGTAATATCGCCATATTTATTCGGAATTATATTGAAAAGGGACTGATTTCATCAATCAGTCCCTTTTTTCTTACTCCATTGCCTTTGCCAGTTTCTTGACCAGTGCTTCACCATACTGATAATTCAGTAAATAGCGAATGGTCTGGTCTTCCAGTCCGGCCTTCTTCTTGATCGTCTGAGCGGCAATCATCGTCTCTGCATCCTCGGATGCAATCGGCGCTTCCGGTACGCCCAACGTCTTGAGGATACCCCTCGCATACGCTCTGCCGAATGCCTGCTGCTCTTGGGCCGTATCGAAAGCTGCGCGATCCTTGGCATTGTCAATAAATCCAATCTCAGCAATGACTGCCGGACAAGCCGTATCCCGAATGAACGCATAATAGTCACGGCCCAAGCTGCCCTCTCTGGTCTTACAGCCTCGGCTATTCTGCCCCAAGGCTTTGACTTCCTGCTCGATAGCCAGGGCAAGCGATTTACCCTTGCCGCCGTGGGTCGTATAATACGCCTCAAAGCCATCGCCGCTACCGGCATTGACATGAATATCAAGCGCCAGGTCAGGCGCATAGGCGTTGCACTCGCGCACCTCCTCGTTGACGGGGTCGTTCTCATCCTTGGTACGGCTGAGCCTCACCAATACGCCATGCCGTGCAAGCTCTTCCTGGCAAGCCAGCGCCATTGCAAGGGTCATATCTTTCTCACGATAACCGTCTGCCACCGCGCCGGTATCCGTGCCGCCATGACCCACGCCCAAAAATACCTTATATGCCATTTTACATACTCCTTTCATTTACCTAACTTCGGCAGTTTCGGTAAGCCAGTCAGCCGACGCAGCGTATTTTCAGTGCTGCTGCTCGAAGATGACTTTGATTTACTGCCGCTGGACGAAGTTTTTTTGCTGCTGGAAGATTTGCCGCTGCCGCTGGATGACGGTGCTTTCCATCCAAATGCCCCGCATACCGCGCCTATCTGTGCCGTGGTAAAGCCCTTATCACGCATTTCCTGCACAATATCATCTTTTTTGTAAGTATACGAACCGTCTGCATCCTTGGCATTCTTCATATCTTTGATCTCATAATACGTCTCGATCGACAAGCCGGACTGTTCCAGTGCGTCTGCATAAGCCTGCTCATTTTTACCGCCGTTCTTGCGCATCATTTCAAACGTATAGTTCTCCGATTTGGCTGGATTCATATTGAAATATTTAAAGTCATTCTCAACCTGACTGCGCACATCATCCGACAGTCCCATTCCATCCAGATACATAGAGAACGCAGTCGCCTTGGCCTGTGCCTTTCCTTTTTCCAAATCATCCAGCTCGTCACCAATCTGACTGTACTCGTTTGCGATCTCAAAGAACAGGGACGGCGCAACCTTACCCTTGTATGTCTTGTCCCAATCCTCTTTTCGGCTATCGCTCAGATAGGGAATCAGCAAGTGTTCATAGAGACCTTCCTTTTGCTCGTCTGTGAGTGTATCATCTCCTTCCAGATACCCCGCAAGCTTTGCCCGATCTGCCGCAGAACTGGTCTCCTTATCCTTTTGCAGCAGCCGATACCGGTCATCATACCGGACAAAGTCGGTATACGGCGTTCCGTTTTGCTCGTATGCCGTGCGGGCTTCCCGCTGCTTTTCGTCGGTCAAGTGGGAAATTTCCGGGACATAGGTTTTCGCCCAGGCATCCCGTTCCTGTTCTGCCTTCCCCTTTGCACCCAGCGCAATGCGGTTGATTTCTCTCCGGATTTCGCGCGTCTGTGCTTCCTGTTCCTGCTTGCTGATCGTAGTGTCGGACAAAATCTCACGTTCCCGCTTGCGCAGCTCGGAGATTTCGCTGCTGGATGCTTGCAGCGCGGACAGATATTTTTCTTCCGGTGTGATGACGCGCGATTCCAGACCTTCGGTTAGATTTTTATCGTTTGCCGCGGTCTCAGCCTCCGAAAGTTCCTTGTAGAACGCATCGGTCACGCCGCTTTGATAGAGCGGGTCAGCGGTCATTTTTCGAGCCACCGGTTCGGCAATGACTGCCTTTAGCACATCCTTCACGCTCTTACTTCCCTGCTGCGTACTGCCCAGAATCATATCACCGACAAATCCCAGATTGGAGTCGATCAGATAATCTGCCTGAATGGGTGCCATCTTGGGGAACAATCGTCCGAGTGTGGCATTCCACGCCTTGGATGCCGCGATACCCGCCTTGGATGTCGTATAGTCGTATTGATTTTCGGGCGACAGATTGGCGAGTCGTTCCGGGATGATGCTACGCCCAGCAAAATCCTGATTGGTCGGCAGGTCAATAAAAATGGTCTTTGCAATATTATCCGTGAACGGGTTTGACGGTGCAATATTGGTGAGAAATTGTCCGCCGATCCCATCCAGCGCGGTTTCCGGATCTTCGCCATCGCGCAGCCGCAGGAACCGTTCCAGCAGTGCACCCATCGCCACGCCGTACTCGCGCGACTTCGGGATCTTGATAAAGGTGCCCTTACCGGTTGGGATACAGTAGTAGTTATCCTTTGTACGGTCATTGAGATGCTGATAGTCCTCATCGTCCCGGTTGAGCATATAGAGCAGTATGGTGGGCAGCGCAATGATCTCTGCCGCACGCCGCGTGGTTAAGAACGGATGGTTCTTGAGCTGCCGTGCCATCTTGTCCAATCCTTGTAGACTGGCATTGAGATAGGCGCAGTAGTTCTCGGCTGCCTTCGCCATGGGCGCCGATCTGGAGAAGTTGGTCGTGACATCTGCCGCCGCCTGCATGGCTTTGGCACGTCCTTCCTGCGTGTCTCCATATTTGCGGATGGCCGCACGGTACTCGTTGAAACGCCAAAGCGCTTCGGTATTTTCGCTGACCATCTCGAACGGCGTACCGATCATATCGACGGCACGGCGCACGCCGCGGTGCTCTGCCGTCTTGGCGCTCTCACGGAATCCCTTCTCGTTGTGATAGAATCCACTGTTCTTTCCGCCCAGGGCTTGGAACGTCTGCCATTCCGCAGAATTCTGCTGCATGCTGCGGATAGTTCCGCCTACATCCAGCAAATATCCCGCAAGAGTTTTTCGACCGGATGTGGTATTGATGTACGCAGTCTGAAAATCCTTAGGGAAGTTTGATAGGAAAAACAGCGGATTGCGTCCGGTTGTCAACTGCTTGAATGGATTTGTCACCCATTTTGCAATTCTTGCGCCGAATGCATCCGACGCACCCCGATCCTGTCCGTACAGATTTTGTAGTCCGGCATAAATTTCAGCATTAACTTCCATCTGAACCGGCTTTCCGTCGATCATCGCTATGATCTGATAGCTTCCGTTCTCTGTCCGCATGGCGTTCTGTGTGACGTTCTCTATGATGCTGTCATACTCGCCTGCCATGGTTTCCAGCGTGGCACTGTTCTGAGCTTTGATGCGAATGAACGGCGCAGCCTGTTTAGGATGCTCAGTTGCGAAGTCATACAGATTGCGGAACAGTTCATTGCGTCGTGCCGCTTTCACAATGGCATTGACCTGCATCATTTCCGCGTCCTCAAACGGGATGATTTCGCTGATATCACCCACCGCCTGCCGGATGGGACTCATACTGTCTACCCGTCCGCGCCGCGTAATGTCTGCATTTCCCCATTCGTCCCTTGCACGGAAGGTCTGCACATAGTCCGGGTACTTGTCTTTGAGTACCTGCCATTGTGCCTGGCTCATAAGACCCGAACCAACCGCCCACTCCTGCATAAAGTCGTCGTGGAAACGCTGTATTGCCTCAGCCTGTTTCTTCAGCTCCGGATGTGCCTGTTCCAGCTCCTGCACAATTTTCCGGCTCTCCTCGGCTGTATAGGGTATCGTCTGGCTTTTGCCCTCCTCGCGCCTGCCAAGTACCGGTTTATCGGTGACCGCTGCCAGTTGTCTCTCGCGCTCGATCACGTCCAGAAACTCCAATGCAGTTACCTGTAAATAACCGTGCTCAGTGCGTGCGATCTCCTGAAGCTGGGATTCGGTCAATGTTGCCATGCTCGGATGCTGTGCCCGCAGCGCAGCCAGCTCATTCCGGACGGTTTCCAACCCGGGCGCGGCCTTTTCTTTCAGACTCATTCGGTCAATGTTGTGCTTATGCTGTCGGTACAAGTTCAGCAGCTCGCTATGCTCTGGTGTGAGCGCTCCGACCAGATCGTTCCAGCTGTCTCCCATGCGGTTTCCCGCCCGATCGACCATATGACCTGCCGCGATCATGTCCACGGTCGCATCTGCCGTGCGCGACATCTGCACAAGGTCTTCTGCATTGGCGCGGTTGGGGTTGATCTTCTTCTGTGCCTTGGCCACCGCCTCCAGCTCTGCCTGACCGCTGATGAAGTTGCGGTAAAGGTCTTTCGCGGCAGCTTTCACCCGTCCGGGACTTGTCTGCCCGGTCGTGTCCTGCGCATCTGCCTGTATTTCAGCCTGCGGGATACCATTCTGCGCCGCGTTCTGCTCTGCTTCCGCGTTCCATGCCTCCATATAGTCCATGGACTTCTGCATACCTGCCTGGGCGCTCTGCTCCGCTGCCCGGATTTCCGCCGCAGTTTCAGGCGGATTTTCGATTCCGGTCACCCGTCGCAAAACGTCCCCGGTCTGGTTGTTTCTCACACCCGCTTGTGCTATACTATAAGCAACAAGAGTATCATCAGCCATCGCATTCGGCAATTGGAGCCTACTTGAAAGAAGCTGATTGATGCTCTTGTTATTTTTTGTGTACAGAATATTTTCCCCATTTTCGCCAAAAAGCGCTTCCAGATTGCGCTTACCGTATGCACTCGGGATGGCATTTTCTACGGTTAATGTACCGTCTTTTCCAAAATGTACCGGGATAATCACCGGATTACCCTGTGTGTCATTCCATGCGGTCAGCACAACGACGCTGTCGCCTTCCGTCTTGGATTTCAGAATTGCGATTGGGTCTGCAAGCTGCTCCGGCAGATGCTTGAGCGCTGGGATGCCTAGATTGTGCTTACCACCAAGATATCCAGGTGGATAGGCAATTTTTCGTGCAGTCGTCTGTGTCATGGTCAATGGTGCTTGCATTCCATATTTCGCAACAACATCCGGTGTATCCCCTAAGAATATTTTTTTACTTGTTGGCATATTTCCAGAGAAAACCGCATCAATCTGTGCGCGATAAGCATTTCTCTGTTGAATTTTCGGATTTTTCAACGTTTCTCCCATCGCCCAGCGCAATGCTTCTGAAACCGAGTTGCTTTTCGCGTCCTCTTGTGCTATACTATGAGTAACAAGAGTACCGTCAGCCATCGAGTCAGGCAATTGGAGCCTGTTCAAAAGAAGCGGATCGGTGCTCTTGTTATTTTTTGTGCTAATTTCGGATTCTGCCTGTGCAAACCTTTCATCCCCCAACGCTTCATGCACGCTGTCCCATATGCTGACCTGTCCCCGATTTTTCTGGGTATCCATCAACATATCTGCGTCGACCGATCTTGCCGCACTTCCCAGTCCTCCAAACACCGCACCAGACACCGCGCCCATTCCCATATTCTGCGCAAGCTCAGCCAGTGAAAATGTCGCATTCGGGTCTTTGGCTACCTTATCCGACAGATAATTAAGCGCATAACTCGCGCCTTCTTCGCTGGCTTCCACGCCCATCTGACGCAGCATATTCTTAATCATCTGCCGTGCCGTACCTGTGCCCTGTACCGATTTCAAAAAGCTGTCAATGGAAAACTTTTCAGTCACACCCTCGATGAGTCCAGAGACAATACCGCGCGTCAACGCCTCGTTTGCGCTGCCGCCATTTGCCTGAACTTCGTATGCTTTGCTGCCGGCTGCACTTGTACCCATATACGCCGCGCCAGCTGCCGCACCCAACGGGCCAAGCGCAGCAAGAGCCATACTAGGTGCATTCTGCGCAATGCTAATACCTGCATCGGTCAAAAACTTTCCGACTGTTCCCATGTCATCGGTTGCCAGCTCACGCATTCGAGCAGACTCCCGCATCGCACGCGACGCCGCGCCGTCAAAATTGATCGTCGCATCTCCATACTTGCGTTTATAATCACTGCCCAAGTCGGACAGATCGCGCGTCAGACTGTTCTTGCCCTGATCCAGCAAAAACGCAAGCTCATTGCCGACCGACGCTTTCGCAGTCTCATAAGCAGAACCCAAACTGCCTTTTGTTCCCGCAATCGCTGCCCGCAGCGCCTGTTCGACAGACGGCAAATTTTCTTCCATCTGCCGCTTATATGTCCGCTGCTCGGCCAGCTTATCATTCAGCTTTTGCATTTGCAGCGGGCCTTGAGTCAGATTGCGCAGCGCATCCGCAACAGGAATTGCCGAAAACGGCCCTGCCTGGTCTTTGGCCAGCATAGAGGTCTTAGGCAGCGTCCCTTGAGCTTGTGCGCGTTTCTGAAGCAGCTGATTGAGCGTGCTCGCCCGCTTTGCATCGACCGCTTTCTGCACGCTGCTCTTCGTCAGCCCGTCGGTCTTGATCGGCCCTCGCCCAAGTTCCAAAACCTTGTTTGTACTTGGTGCAGCCTTTTTCTTTGCAGCTGTATCCGCAGCCTTTTTGGCCTGCTGGACGCTCGACTTACTTGCCGGGCTATTGGTCAGGATACTGCTTTTCTTGGCTGCCTGCTGTACCGCCTTTACCGGATTGGCTCCGGCCTTCGCCATTGAAAGATTTTCTTTGCTGTTGACAACAGTACCTTTCTTCTGAATGGGCGAAACTTTCTCATAAGTCGTACCGGTTTTTGCGTCATAGCTCCAACCGGCTTCCTTACGAATCTTGTCTGCCGTAGCATGCGCCGCCGCCATCGCCCGCTTATCGCCCTTTGCCTTCGCCTGCAAATATAGCTTACCCTGACGATTCAGTTCTTCTTGCTTTTTCTTCTTTTCAGCACTTGTCAATGCCATTTCTGCTGCCTCCTATGCAGAAAGGGCGGTATGAGCCGCCCTTCTGTTATCCATACAAACCGCTCTGCCTCTGCTGATGCAGGTTTTTCCACATATTATAAATATCCGTGTCATTCAAACCTGCCTGCACAATCAGGGTGTGTGACGGCAAAGTGTCCGTAGCCAAAGCCTGCATAACCGCATCATAAGCTCTCTGCTGAATGGTATTTCGATTCTCAAAATCCTGCTGTTGCTTATTCCAGTCAAACTGATTCTGCTGGAACTGCTGATTCCATGCATTCTGTGCGGCCTGCTGCTGCATCTCATACATCCACTGCTGCAACTGCTGTTGCTGTGCCTGCTGCTGCTGACGATATGCCAAAACGGTATTGGCATCGTTCATCATCTGACTTGCGATCTGAGCATAATACTGCTCAAGTGCCTGCGCCGCTGCGATATCGCCCTGGCTCTTAGCCTGCGTAATAGCAAGATCAATCTGCGCCAGCTGATTGTTGACGTTCTGCAAATTGCTGTTGATACTGCTCTGCAAGGTGTTACCCGCCGAAATCATACTGCTTTCGGTCAGACCGGACGAGCGCAAACCAAGCGCTGCCAGCTGCTCGGCTGTCGCACCATTGGGATTGATGGCATCCATGTACGTCTGCTGTGCCGCCTGATTTGCGATATCACCCGCCTGCTGGATGGTGCCCTTCTGATTATTAAGACCAGCAACAGCATTATCTACGCCCGCCTGAATAGCATTCTGGGCGTTCTGCGCCGCCTGCTCCATATAATCCCGGTAATCCTGCTGAGCTGCGTAATACTCATCCAGATAATCGTCCATCGTGAGCGTAGGCATTTCCTGTACCGGTGTTTGTGTCTGACCGGCAATCAAGCCCGGAAGAAGCTGGCCGAGCGTACCACCAACCACATTGCCCACAATATTAGACGTAATATTTCCGCCCATTCCCGGCAAACTGATCTTCTGACTGCCGTCCGGGCCGCCCGAATAACCCTGCGACTGCCGGATTGCCTCCGCCGCTGCATGTGCTGCATCCATCGCTGCTTGATCACCTCTTACCTTCGCCATTTCAAAATCGGACTGCAAATCGGGAATCGTCCAGCCATTGACATTCGGCCACAAATTGCCGTTTGCGGGAATTCGTGGCTTGCCCGAAAGCAGGCTTTCCGGGTTGTCATACCAGTTCACGCCGTCGCTGCCGTAGTTATCACGTGCTGTCAGTCGATCCTGCTGCAGCTGCCGTGCAAGTGCCTGTGCCGCATCCCCGGTCATACTGCCATTGGTCATCGCACCATAGCTATACGCGCCGCCAGACGAACCGTAGTAGTCCTTCACCGGACTAACCGTAGAAGCCGAAAACTGCCGTGTGTCCGCATCCCAGGCGCGTCCCAGCATACGGTTATAGCTCGCCAGATCCTTCCAGATCTCTTCTCGCTGATAATCATTCGTGGCCTGCTCGAAAGCGTTTTGCAGCTTGGCGGCTGTCTGCTCATACCCTGCAATCTGTTCCGCAGAAAGCATACCGGCGCCATTGCCCACATCGTTAAAATCCTTCTCCCAGCCCCTGGTGCTATGAGAATACGCCTGCCAGTCATTGGTAACCAGATCACCGCGCCCCATTGCCATAAGTTTTGCATTGCGCTGATTCTCATAGTTTGCCATGGCATTGTACATGCCCGGCAGGTGCGAGCGCAGCACCGGATCGCTGGACGCTTCATAGACAGCGATTCGCGCCGCCATATCGTCCATGTACTTCTTGAAATCCTGGTTGTATGTCGCACTGCCCTTTGCCCACGTCAAATCAGCCTCGGTCAGTCCCTTACCGGCTCCGGTGTTTTTGCTGTTTGGGTCATCTGCCGTGATGTGGAAGGTTTTTGTTACCGGGTCATACAGATCGGCAATGCTCTTGAGACTTGTCCCACCCAAATAAGAACTGTACTTATTGGTTTTGTCCGCATTCAAGCCGAGCGAGTCGATCTTATTGTTGCGCTGCTGCTCTAAGATAGCAGCCTGCGCATAATTGTTGTTTTTGACGGCATCATTGATGAGTGCCTGATAATCAACGTTATCCTTCCAGCCCTTGCTGTCATCCTTGCCGTACAGCGGCGCTTCATTCGGATTCCAGTTAATGACCGGATGACCGACAGACTGCTGATTATTCGAACCGGAAACCAGGCTGCCGGCTGTCTGACCAAAGACGTTGCCCATCACATTGCCCATTACACCGCCGACCAAACCGCCGCCTAAACCGGGCAAACGAATGTTGGAGTTGCCCGAATTGCCCGCGCTCGTACCCGATCCGCCGTTTAAGTACTGACTGTACTTGTTAGTCGTGCCGTAGTTCAGCCCCATGTCCTTGATTTTATTGTTTCTCTCCTGCTCCAGAATGGCAGCTTTCGCGTAATCACCATCCGCTACCGCTTTGTCAATGTCCGCCTGATAGTCGCGATTGGGGTCATAACTCGGTTTCGAACCGGGTTTACTCGTTGTCGTGCTCGGGTACTTGGTCAAGCTGGAAGACGAACCACCCAAACTACCAGAGGACGAAGACGACCCCTTGTTCTGGTTTTTGATTGCATTCGATACAGCGCTGCCGATCGCGCCGCCAATCAGACCACTTAAAAAAGACATTTTCTGTCACCTCCTATTTTCCGTCTGCTGATTCTCCTTGTTTTGCAGCTGCTCAATGGCGCTCATAATTACGTCCGGAATTGGCAAGCCCATAAGCCCTGCATTCTCAACAATACTGATTGTCTCATTGACGATGTACGCAATAACCACCGCATCGCGCACAAAGGCTGTGCCCAGCACAGTATCCAGCTGGGCCGCGACCAGAACGATGATTAACGTCATACCCTTTTTGAATAACCCTTTCCAACAGGCAATGCTGTTTAAGCTGCCCGACTCGGTCTTGTCGCTCGCCTTAAATACTCCGGCGACAACCAGCCCAGAAAGATAGTCGATTGCCATAAAAACCAGCAGCGTTGTCATTGCGGCATTCCACCCGCCGAAGGCTTGTCCGATCACGCCGCCAACTACTGCCGCTGCGCCCATCACAGCGGCTTTTGCTTCACTCAAATGCATATATGTACCTCTCTACATGTGATAACGTGGTCTTTCTTCGCCAAAGAAACGCCACCGAATGACATCATCTAACACGATGGCAAGAGCGCTCAGTGCCACCCACAGAAGCGCAAACTGCGGGCAGATCTGACCCAACAGGTTGCCCGGCATATCCGAGTAATCCCAAACACGCCACCCGAGCCAAATATTAACGATACATCCGGTGACCAGCTCAGCAGCCGTGGCAATCAGCGCACCAGCGATCGCTTGAGGAATCAGCCGCCAGCTTGTCCAAATTTCGTTGAGACCGCCAATCACGAGAAACAATAGCGCCGCCAGGACAAACATCGTCCAATGACTACGCCCCCGCCAGAACACTTCCAACGTAACGTACAGCGAACCACCAAACCAGGCAAGGTAGATGTATTTAGCGACTAACGCTCGCATAGTCGATTTTGACATTGGCGACCTCCTCTGCTGTCTGTGCCTGATAAATAGCCTCTTTGACGCTCTCTTGATATCTTAAATACGGATATACATAATCCGCAATAGCAAGCGACAAGGCGACGTATTCCTGCTGCTCAAATGTCCGACAGCTCTTCTTCTGCTCGTGCCATTCAAGCACCGCAGGCCGTCCGGCCTGTACCGCTACCTGATACTGCATCAAGTTGAGTGCCATTTCCCGTTGATCCTCTTCGGTCACGCCATAAATTTTGCCGTCCGTCCATTGCAGAGGGTGTGCGTCCAGCCATTCGGCGAGGGCTTCCTTGTTTTCAGTCTGGCGAGCCTGCTGGGCAATAGAGAGGTCTACAGGTTCCGGTTCAGGCGCAGGTGCATGACTCCAAGTTTCTCCATCGTACAAGTCACCAATACCGTATCCATCAGGAATCAAGACAGGATAACCCAACTCAACAGCGGTTTCTTCATCTTCAAATACAGCAGTATTTACGCATACGCCATCTTTTATTTCTGCGTAATTTTTCATAGTTTACCTCACACATAGATAATTACAATGCCGGGAGAACCATTTCCTCCTAGTGCATCTGCATTTACATCATCTTTGAGTAGACAAGCTCCTCCACCGTTTCCATAACCTGTTGCATTTCCACCTTTATATTTGACATGATATTCCGGACGTTCCACAACCGTTACTTCTCCTCCTTTTCCCATGTTACCTAAATCAGAAGGTGCAAAAATTTTAATATTTCTGCTTGTATCTCCAACAACACATCCCCCTAACCCAAAAACTTTCATATTTGGGTCAAATATGTTTCTTTCATTGGGAGTCAAAACAGAAGCCCACGAAGTATAATATGTAGTAGTAGAGTATGTGTCAAAAAAAGGAATGGTTGCAGACACACCTCCATACGGAGCAGCTGTCTCCATCACATTAAGCATTACATAATGACTTAAATTGGACACATCTTGTCCACCATACAGCCCCCTAGAAAGCTTCCCTCCACCTAAAGCTGTATACGCTCCAAATTTCGTATCCCCGCCTGGAGAAAATATCGTACCCGTAGGGACTCCGCCAGCGCCTATAACTACATCAAAAGATTGTCCCGGAGTAACATTAAGTATGACAGATAGCCCCCATCCAGATGGCCCACCTCTCACAGCAGCACTTCCATATGCACCTCCACTTGGGTTAATCTCTCCACCTTCACCGGACGCCCCGGCACCAAGTATGAACACGCCTATTCTCGTTACTCCAGATGGAACGCTCCATTTGGTACTCGATGTAATTCGTGTAAGCTCAGTCCATCCCCTCTTTGTAATGACCGCAGCATCCACATAATCCTTAGGTACTGCATCTCTATTATTCTTTGGCGTAGGCAGATTGGTAAGCGCCTTGCCGTTCATATTAAGAGCACCCGTCATCGTACCACCACTAATAGGCAGCGCACCGACTTGTGCCGCAGTATGCGTATGCGTCCCCGGAGCCTTATTGTTCCATGCTTGACGTTCTTCATCGGTCACATGAAGCGTGTTATTCGCTGCATGGGTGTTAAGCTCCTGCTGGACGGCCTGCGCACTGCCCGCCGGATCATAATTCATTTCCGGCAGCTGATCCGCTATAACTTTCCCATCCGCGTCCAGACTGGCAACACCACTTGCCCGGCCCTTTTCGTTCTGGTCGATCGCACCGACCATCTCAGCCGTATAGTCGCCCTCCTGCGGTTTCACCGCACCGCCGCGTCCGTTGAAGCTGGTCACACCGCCGCCTGCTGCCGACGCGGCCTCTTCCGCGCTTCTGGCCGCAGCCGCTGCACTCTCCGCAGCCGCATTCTTGCTTGTATCGGCATTCGCCGCACTGCTTGCCGCCTGTCCTGCGCTGTTCTGTGCCATCTGAGCATATTCCTTTGCGCCTGTCGTATGCTCGGGCAGCAGCGTACCGCCCTCACCCATCAGCTGACCGCCTTCTGTCCAGGTCTCGGCGTTGTGCGCGTCAATGCCTGCATCTACTGCACTACCCGCCGCATTCGTGGCCTGCGTCTGCGCCTTCTGTGCGTAGGTCTGGGCATTCGCTGCGCTGCTCTCAGCAGTCGAAACCGCTGTATCCAGCCTAGAAAACAGCGCCGGATTCAGCTTGTCTTCCGCAATGCTGCCGCTCTTGATACCGGCCTTGACGGTATTCCCGGTCGTTGAAAACTCGATCTCATCCGAGCCTACAAACTCCAAAAAGCGAACAAAACTCGAAAGACTAACGCGCTGCTCAGTACCGTCTGCCAGCGTCAATACAAATTCCTTGGTTTCCGAATCGAGCTTCGCATCCAGCGCGATCTTCTCCAGGTTAGTATCCACCGTGACCGTCTGGCCGTTCTCCTTGGTAAACGTCCAGATACCGGTCTGCGGGTCAAGCTTAACACTCTTGATGAGCGGATCGGTCTTATTTTTCAGGTTCGCGTCAGACTGAGACTTGGTGTACCGGTCATCAATCAATGTCTTCATGCTGCTGAGCACTTCTTTGACTGTCGTACCCGATACACCCGGTACACTTACGCCGATATCTGCACCGCCTGCACTGGTCAGAGAATCGATAAGCGCATTAAAAGCAGGAATGATGACCTCTTTCGCCAGACGGTCAAACAGATATTTATTCTGCTGCGCCGTGCCCTGCGGCTGATCGGGCGCATCCGTGACCCGCTTGTTCTCCATCATGTTCTCTGTGATTTTATGATCTGTCATTGCCATTTCTGTCACCCTCTCTCAAAATATGATTTCAAAAACCACGGGCTTTGCCTGTGGTTTTTCCCTTGACCCCGCGCCGCAGTCCGGCGCGGATATTCCGGGGGTATCAAAAAGGTTTCGAGTGCCCGCAGGAACCTTTTTGTATCCAGGGGGACTGGGTTCCCCTGGACCTATTTCACGGGGTTTCCTGCCGTCGCCCGCAGCACAATTTCCAGCACACCAAACGCCTCGTCCAGTTCTTTTCCCTTCAAAATCACCTGTAACTGCTGGAACTTCTTGACCTTGCTCTTGAGACTGCGGATATTATTGGGTAAGGTGTTAAACGTCCATTTCTCAAAATCGAGCTGTTCAAAATCCAGCTGCCGCAGCGATTCCGAACGCTTCTTAACCCCGAAATCCTTTTCGGTGCGCAGGTAGATATCACAACTGGACTGCACCGCCGTCTTAAACTGGATGACGCAGCCGCGCTTGGTAAGGTTCTTAAACATACCGATATTACCGAAATCATCCATCTTGGTTGCCCAGACCCATTCGATCGGCTTGCCATCGTCGTTATAGGCATCCATCTGGATGTTGCCTTCCTTATCGGTCACATCATTGTTGAGCCGACACAGCCGACCGTCTGACGTGCCAAACCACAAAACGCCGGTTTCCTGCGCAAACACTCGCGCGGGAATGTTCTTCCAGTAATACCACTCATAGCCACCATTCGACTGCGGCTGGTTAGAGTCAGCAACAAAGCACTCGCCGGTTGCTGGAAAACACAGAATGAAATAGCCGTCCCAAACCACACTCACCGCGTCTTTGAGATCGGTACGGCTCAGAATATCGCGGTTAATCCGGTTAGATCGACATTTGACACCCTGCTCGACCTTGACCAATGCCACCGAATTGACACGCGCAAATACACCGCGCGGAGTCAGAAACATCGCGTCGTCCAAAAGCTGCTGTGCGCCGCGCTTGGCGACCGCGCCGATACCGGCCACGCCAGGACGCAGCGGAAACGCTGCTACACCGCTAAGCAGTTCGCCCGACTGGTGCCAGACGGTATATTCCTGTGCGTTATGCTCTTTGACGATGACAAGATCGCCCTGAAATTTCAGATAATTCAAGATCGGCCAGTCAGAGGAACCAACTTCGACATAGTTAATATCCGGGAAATAGCTGGGATCACCCAAACCCGAATAATACTCGGTTGCCGGGTGCTTGGGATTGCCGGTCACGAATACACGGTCTTCGGTGCTTACACCGTAGGTCGTGCAGATCGTGCAATTCAAAATCAGCGACTCGGCTTTTTCGGTCGAATCCTTGAGCTTGGAAGTCTTACAGAACTTGATTTCCACATTGTCCAAACCGTTTGCAGGCTTTGCCGGAGCTGTGGTGAATGTAATCTTGCCCTCGCTGTAATTGACCGAAAACTCGCTGCTTTTCAGCTCAGTCTCGCCCACCTTGACCGTGACCGTCTTTCCGTCATCCAAATCCTTGACATCCAGCTGGTAAACCTTAGTCTCACCATCCCCGGTGAACTTGTTGTATCGCCACGGCGACAGCAAATTGACCTTCTCATAGGCCGTACCGCCGCCTGCGGGCTTCATACCGTAACTGGTGGTCGGTGTATAAGCATCATCGGACACGTTCTTGACGCTCGACCCGTCATACACCAAATACTGCGCACCGGTCAGGATATACAGCTTATTTGCCATGTAAAAACTGGTGCTGTAATCATCTTTCAGAGAGTCGCGCAGCTTGACCGGCGAAGATGCATCCCGATAGATCGCCGCGCCCGCATGAACAATCAGCTCGATTGTGCCATCGTCTTTGCGGTACGGGTAAATTCCGTTGATTCGTCCGGTATAACGTCTGAGCACGCGCCAACCCAGACGCTTCTGCGGCCAGCCGCCCGCGTCCGAGATCATGTTGACCGCCAGTGGTGACCGGCTGCCGTCAATCTGGCTCTCGTCTGCCGAGTAATCCAAGCCCTTAAAGCTGCGGTATTGCCGCGTAATAACCGATGGGCTGGAAAAATCCGGAACGCTTACCCGCTTCATTCGTCTTCTTCCTCCTCGCTCGTGTACAAGTCCTCAAAGACTGCCGGACAAATATCGATGCACGCCTGCACATACTTGTTGTACTGCAAGACAGACTCAGCCTTTTTGCTGTCATCGTCTGCCATAAACAGACCGGCAATGCCGTCCGGAATGGCCGTGCGCAGAAAGCGCTCGTCATAGGGCAGCGTTGTATCGTCAATCTCTGTGATAACCGGTACATCTTCCGGACTAAGTGCCTCGCGCTTCTGAAAACGCCGCACCTGGTTCTCGTACGGCAAAATTTCCATCAGCAGCTTGCTGAGGAAAAATGGAAAACTGCGCTTAAAATCCGGGTCATTGTCCTCTTCCTCGAACAGAATGGACAGCGACGCACGGTAAATATCGCGCACAGTGGTTTTCGCCATGCAGGTTTCCTCCTTTTCAAAAAAGAGGGGAGAATCACGCTCCGTTCTTCTCCCCTCCTTCTTAGCCTATTACGTATCCCTGCTCACGCTCCGGCAACATGCGGGGCCGGAATCGCAGCACGTTTTGAATGTTATGTTTGATAGATGTTTATTGTTTAAGCGATCGTCTGCTCGACCACCGCGCCGGGGAACTTGCCTTCATCAGTGTTGCTTTTACCCCACTGGGCATACGCCAAACCGACCGCACGTACGGTTGTACCAGATTCGATATTCAGCGGACTGCCGCTCGTAGCGATTTCCGCATTATCAGAGAATCTGGGGTCGCTGCCGTCTACCGTGTACTTGATGAGCTTTGCACCAGCACAGGTCAGTGTAACCGCACCAGAGCTGCCGCCGATCTCTACATCCTCAATTACCGCACTCTGTGCGCAGGCAGCGTAAACCGCATCGGCCTTTTCACCGCGTACAAACGCATCATAGTAATAACGACCTTCAACCAGTGCGCCAGAAATACCCGGTGCATTCTTATGAATACGGGTCTCAGAAATCTTATACGGCAGTTCGGTTGCACTTGCATGAACACAGAGGAAATAGCAATTCTTCGGCAAATAGCCATCCGGAACTTTAATCATACGGAAGCTATATGCCTCACCCACATGTCCCTTGGTCAGTGCCTTGGTTCCCAGCTTTTCGAGCGAGAAAAACGGGTCTGAGCGAATGATAAACTTAAAATTGGACGCAGGCATATAGCAAATACGCTTCTCATTCGGAATCAAATGATTATCGTACCAAACTTGCGCATCAGCGAGCGCATCCAGAATGGTATTCTTGCCAGGAGCGGATTCCAACTTTTCGCAGTGACCGAAGTTTGCCACCTTGCGGAAATAGTACTTGTCCGCATTGGGCGTGGACTGCTCGCGGATCTGCTGGTTGAGCCACTGACCAGCCTTGCTCTGGATGGTCTGGTCTTTCTCGTCGCCCTTATCGACCACGCCGGTAAATGCCTTGTCGCGCTCCATGGTGTACTCCAGTACAATATCGTCGATATCTTTGGGTTCACCAAAGCGATTGCTGCCGCTGCGCTTATAGTCGTTTTCCGGCACAGTTACCAGCTGATACATGCGCACGGTCTTTGCGCCGGTAAAGTTCAGTTTATTGCTGGTATTGGGCTTTACGAACGAATTCGCAGTAAAACGCTTAGCGATTTCTTTCGTATACTTGCTTGCATAATTTACAGCCATGCTCTATCATCTCCTTTAATTTATTTGCAAAAATCACGGGCTTTGCCTGTGATTTTTACCTTAACCCCGCGCCGCAGTCCGGCGCGGATGTTCCGGGGGTATCAAAAAGGTTTCGAGTGCCCGCAGGAACCTTTTTGTATCTAGGGGGACTGGGTTCCCCTAGACCTATGTTAGTCTTCCGAGAGCAGACCGGACAGAAATGCGTCGGCTTCATCGCCTCCGCTTGACCCCATACTGCCGACAGCAGACTGCCGGTTCTGCTCGTTCTTTTTCGTTGCAGCCTGCATCTGGCGCATCTGTGCCTGCGCCTGCTCCGCCTGGAAGCGATAGTGCGCTGCAATCGGGTTCATACCCTGATCGGCAAAGGCCAGCACTTCTTTCGGAATATCCTCCATGCGTGTAATGCCAAACTGCTGAATATAATCGCGCCAGGGCTGCACCTTGTCATTAACGGCCTGCTGTCTGGCTCTGGCCGCCTGCTGTGCCTGCGCCTGCCGTTGCTGGAACTGCTCGAAAGCTCTGCGGTTGTTGGCATCCTCCACTCTCTTCTGTGCAATGATGCGGATCGCCTCATCCGGCGTGCCTTCCTGCAGTTCTGCGCGAACGTTCTGCATTTCCCGTTCGACCTGCATCTGGATCATCTGCTGTTCAGCCTCCTGCATGAAGGTTGACAGGTCTTTACCAGACACCTCGGCCAAACGGGTTAACAGTGCCATTTCGCGTGTGTTCTTGTTGTCATACTCCAAACCACGCCGGATGACTTCGGCAGCATTGCCGCCCAACGCATTCGAGAGCGCGTCTACCGCACTTTTAGGCAGACCGATGGACGTATTACCAACCGCGACCGAAACCAATTCCTGCGCAGCCTGCGGCGGCTGCTGTACCTGCTGCGGTTCGCTCTGACTCTCTTGCGGCGTTATCTCATCTTCCTGCTGGGCGGTGGGCGAATCCGTACCGGCCTCCGGCTCTGCCGTAATCGGCGTATCGCTGTCCATACCTTCCTCGAAGGAATCCTCGTCTTCCAGAAACCCTTCCAGAAAGCCATCGACGGCCATACCGTCATCACCCGCCCCATCCGCCTCCGCGGCAGCTTCTGCGAAAAACTGCAAACCGATCTTTTTCATTTCCATGATTGGTCTCCTTCCTAAAAACGCGCCCAAGCGCTTGTGCTTTTGGATTTTCAGCCGTCCGGGGCTGTGCCTCGGACGGCTACCCCGACCCCGCGCCGCAGTCCGGCGCGGATGTTCCGGGGGTATCAAAAAGGTTTCGAGTGCTCGCAGGAACCTTTTTGTATCTAGGGGGTTGGAATCCCCTAGACGGTCATCATCTGTCCCGGTGCAGGCGGTTCCGGCCCTGCCGCTGCCACAGCCTGTTGCTGCTGCGCCTGCATCTGTTCGCGCTTCTCAAGCTCCTGCACAAGCTGGTCACGGTTTCTGACCAGACCTTGCGGCAAATCCTTGAGATAATCGCTCATCTTGTTATAGAAGCCCTTGGCAAACAAGTTATCCGCAGTTTGCAGCTGCATAATGCGGCTCCAATAACTGGCCTCGCCGACATCGACATTGATCTCGGTCACGTCCAGATCGAGCGTGCCAAAATCCAGCATGACCGGCATTTCCTGCTGGATAGTTTCGCCGGTCATCGGGTCTTGCACGTCCTGCTGAATGACAACCTCTCGTGTGCCGTAATAATTGCGCATCATGTCTACCACAACCCGTACACAATCCTCGACGAACTGATAGAACGCCAACTTTTGCAGCGCCAGCGGCGCAGCCGTAGCTTCCTGTACCGCGACAATCGCAGCCTGGTTGTCTGGACGGACATTACCCAATGCAGTATCCGAAATGCCCATCATTTCCATGGCTTTCTGCATCAGGCTGTCAATAGTACTGATGATCTGCGGGGGCAGCGTCACACCGCCGATGACCGAGGTCTGCGCTTCGCGCACATCGCCTGCCACAGCAACCGCCTTGCTCGGATTGGTGTCAAAGCCTTTCGGGAACATATTGCTGTTGTACACGATCTTCGGGAACGCAGCCGATTGGACATATCTAGTAACCGCTGTCCAAAGCTGATTCACGGCAATCTGGGTCGGAATAACCTCGGTCAAGGGGCTAACGCCGTGATAGCAATTACGCCGCTCGACCCAGCTCCACCATGCCGCCGGATACAGCGATAAACCGGTATCCTTGGCGTGCTCAGTCACGACCTTTCCGATGACGCGCTGCACATAGACATGCTTCTTCCCGTCCGCTGCCCGTTCTTTCCAAAATCGGACGATCTCGGTGCAGAGGTTGTCATCCTGCTGCTTGTCCTCTCCAACATAGCTGTCTTCGCTCTCGCTCTCGATGGAATCCCATTCCGGGATGCCGCGCATTTTGGCTTCCTGCCGCGCCTCGCGCACCGTCCTGCGTCGGACGATCAGGATATACGGCTGGTCTTGAATGTGGCGGCTGTATGAGTTACCGAAGATGACATTGGTATTCATCACGAGTTCGGCGCGAATGTCGCCCTGCACGTATTCCTGCCCTGAAGGCTCGTCCGGGTCAAAGTAGAAATAGAGTAGGCTGTCGCCATCAACCGCCGTGTCGCGTAGACTTTCACGCAGCAAACTTTTCAGTTTCGTGCGCTCCATCACCCGCTCGACCGATTTCTCATATACCTGTCCGATCACCTCACGGTTTTCGGCCTTACGAAAGGGTAGAATCTGTACCGCAATGTCATCGGACACAATCATTGCCTGGAAATAGCTCAGACAGCGCCGCAGAAAATTGAGCGTTACCGGGGTGAAGCTCTTGACCTTTAAGCCGCTCCACTGATCGCCCAGATAGAATCGCTCATTTTTCTTGACCTGCTCATACAGATCGAGGCTGGTGTTGTAGGTCTGGCCTTTGCTGTACTCTGCCAGCACCTTGGCAGCCGGTACATCTTTCACCCGCTGTTCGGGCGGGTTGCGGCTCTTCGGGGTCTCGGTTAAAAGCTCATCCATCAGCTAACCTCCTGCTGCCCATCACCAGTACCGGTGTAATTCCAGATATTCTGCACTTCTTTAAGGGCGTTCTGCACCGCCTCGGTGCGCTGGCGTGCTTCTTCGGCTTCTTTCCGAGCCTCTTCCAGCTCGGTTGCCGCCTCTTCATAGTCGGCATAAACCCGCTCGCATCGCTTGCAGACCGACGCATAGTTTTCTTTGAGCCCCTCACACTCACGCTCTTTCCTGCTCAAAGCGTCATAAGTGTTCACAAGCTGCTGTTCCAACTTGCCGCGCTGAACGATATTCCACACAGCAACAGCTGCGCAACAGGCAGCAGCCAGAACGCTAACCGCCGTCATAATCATAGAAATCTTCGACCTCCTCGTCGTAATCCAAGGGTGTATCTTCATCCCACTCGTTCGGGGTCTGTGCTGCAAGCGGCTGACCGGATACGAAATAGCGCAGCGCATCGGGCGCGTGCGTCACCTCATGCGGGTCTTTCGCCACGTCATCCGGGTTCTTTTCGTCATGCTGACAAAGTGGAAGCGTGCGGATGAGATTTGCGCAGGTCTCAAAGATGACAATGCGCGGTTTTTCCGTCTCCGGCCTCACCTTGAGCCAATCTTTCAGCTCCCACCAGCCCTGTACACGGTCATTACTGACCTTGTACAACGGCACGCCATACGCTGCGAAGATCTCCGCCGCACTGCGTCCGGTATCTCTCTGCCGATTCCACATATCCGGCGGTGCAAATGTGCAAAAAATTTCCTCATTCCTCGGTGTTAACCTGTTAAGCCGCTCAGCGGCCTGCGCGATCGTCAGCCCCTCGCCCGGATTGCCGTACTGGTCTGCCTTGTCCTTGCCCTCGTACACCTCACGGTACACATAGGCCGTTCCGGTTTCATCCATCGCCACCCAGTAGGCCGCGAACATGTCGAATCCGTAGTCGAACACGCGGTAGCGCGGCCAACTGGACGGAATTCCGAACGGTGCGCAAGTGTGCAGCCCCGTCCGGAACTCCGGGAAATACTGCCCCTCGAATACATTCCAATCGCCGTACAGCATCGCACGCTTTCTGTCTTCCGGCAGGTTTTCCAGCGCACGCACATAATCCGGCGAGTGCTTCATCAGGTATTCGTTGTCGTAGACCGTCGCCTGAATCATCGTGTAATCGTCTGGGCGCTCCTGATTGCGGTATTCTCGATCGATAAACAGACGCTTGAACCAGGCATGACCCACACCGCCCGGGTTGCAGGTGAAGTACATACGGGGTTTGAACGGCACCTGAATCAGCGGGCTGGTACGGTTGGACTCGGTCATAGTCGTGTACACGTTCTCCGGGAACTGTGTGCATTCCTCAAGGAAAATCACGTCATACGCCTGACCCTGATACTGCAAAAGGTCACTGTCATTGCGACAGTAGCCAAACTTCAAGCGGCTGCCATTCGGAAACTCAAACGCTTTGTCCATGCTGGAATACTTTGCAATGCCGTTCAGAATCTTCCGCGCCGGGAGCAGATGATTTTCTTTAAGTTCCGGGTATGTTCGACGCATGAAAAGCACCTGAATACCTGGATACTTGAGGCACAGCAAAATTGCCTTCATGCGAGCAATCTCGCTTTTACCGCCGCCACGCGCTCCGCCATAAGCGATACGCGCCGTCTTAGCACGCAAGAAAGCCTGCTGCTTGGGATACGGGCGCACAAACCGAACGCTTTTTTTCATTCGGCGTAATCCTCCGCATCTCCAAACTCGATCATGACCATCTGCCCGCTATCCGCACCCGTCAGACGGGATTCCAGCGCATCCTGCATCTCAAACATCGCCTTCGTAGCGCTGGTCAAATCACGAATACCCACATCTGCATAGTCTTTGATAATGTGCATCAGCAGTTCGCGGTCGGCTTCCTCCAGATCGCCGCGCTTGAGCACCTTAGTGATTACCTTGTCGATCTCAGCACGAGAACGGTTCGCCGCCTTGACCTGTCGGTTAATGGCATTGATACCAACTTGCACGCTCTGCCATGCTTTGTTGATCGCGCGGCGCTTTGCCTCGCGGCGAGCAGCAACGAAATCCTCGTCGCCCTCTTCTGCCGTATGAATCCAGTCCAGCGCCGTGGAGTACGGCACACCGACTTGTTTTGCCGACTTGAGCGCCGTCACGCCGCTTGCATACAGCGCAAGCACCCGTTCTTTGATTTCGGGGTCGTATTTGCTGCCCATCGTGCCGCCTCCTTTCCGTTTTGCTTGCCAGTAAGTCTAAACGGACAAAACGGACAAAACGGACAAGTTTGATTTTGGGCATAAAAAAAAGACAGGGATAAAATCCCTGTCTATATACACGGTTTGAAACAATTTTTATTTATAAACAGTCATAAACACAAAAAGAGCAGACTTTCTTGTCTGCTCTTTCGCTTTATTCCTGTGAGAACACGCTGGTCAGATCCAGCTTGCAGCCGGGGAGTGAAAACACTTCGGCCTCTTTGTCGGTCTCGTTGTATACCGCCCGCGTCTCGTACAAATCGCCGCGCAGCACAAAAACCGTGATCGTCCGCTCCTCGGGCGATACGATCCAGTATTCCGGCACGCCCGCCTTCTGGTACTTCCCCAGTTTGATAAAACGGTCTGCCTTCGCCGTGGAGGGCGAAAGGATCTCCATAATAACCGTCGGCGCACCCAGACAATATTGCTTTGTCAGCTTGCCCGGCTCACAAATCACTGCAATGTCCGGTACAAACAGGTTGCGCACATCGTCCGCATCCTGTGCCGCATGGTCTGGCAATAGTACTTCGATTTCTGAAAATACCCGGCAGGGCTTTCCATCCAGAAAATTTGCAATCTGCCGCACGATCTCGGTTTCGATCGCCTGATGCAGAATACTCGGTCGTGCCTGCATCACTGGCACGCCATCAAACAGTTCATATTTGTCCTCGGTCTCCCATGCGGCATAGTCCGCATAGGTGTACAGGGCTTCCTTCTTGGGTAACGGCATATCCATCCCTCCTTTGCTTTTATTGTATCATCTTTCGCCCACGCATACAATCGCTTTCAGTAATTGTCACGACCTCTCTAAACGCGAGGTACCTTGCCTCACAGGGAGTATCACCAATCGTGCCCCCCTATTTTCCATTTTTACCTTGACTTTTGTAATGACATAATATATAATGTAATTACAAAAGTGAGGTGATGAACTTGACTCCTCGCACAGGAAGACCAGTTGGCGAGGATGGCCGAAAAGACAAGCTCCTGCAAATCCGTGTTGATCAAAAGACGCTCAGCGATTTAGACGATTGCGCCGCAAAGCTGCAAACCAGTCGAAGCGATGTCATACGGAAAGGCATCCAACTTGTCTCGGAACAACTGGCAAAATAAAAAGAAGCAGCCCTCAACCCTAGCAAAGTTCCGGACTGCTCCCAAAACACCAAACCCCAAAGGATTTGATAAATCTATTCTATCATATCCTCCGGGGTGATTCAAGGAGGATTCTTTATGAACAACACCGCATTACAAATCATCCCTCTGCCCGCTCCTTCCGAGAGCACCCGGGCACAGGATGTCTTTTTCACCCGCTGCGATGAGCTGGCCGAACTCTGCCTGTCCATCGACCTCGGCAGCAGCGGCGACCTCTTTGACCTGCTCGACCAGCTTCGCCTTGTCTGTCTGAGCGGCGCACGCTATAAGCTGGCCGAGCGGAAGGAGGGGAGAAAATGAGCAGCGATATGATGACCTTCGAAAACGTCGAGTTCGGCAAACTCGACCTGATTTATGAGGACGGCAAAGTCCTGTTTCCTGCTCGCGAATGTGCACGTATCCTCGGTTACAGTCAACCGCAGAACGCTGTCAGCGCACATTGTCACGCGTGTGTGAAACGCACCCACGTCGACTCTAAAGGTAAAAAGCAAATTATGAACTTCATCCCCGAAGGCGACCTATACCGCCTGATCGTTCGTTCTCGACTGCCCTCCGCCCAGCGTTTTGAACACTGGCTCTTTGATGAAGTCTTACCCTCTATCCGTCAGACTGGCGGCTATCGTGTCCGTCCGATCTGTGACTTGCCCCACGTCTGGCGCGGCTGTCCGGCGATTCTCGTCGAGGATGCCGCTCATATGCTCCATGTCACCCGCGAAAAGGTGCGTGACACCATGAAGGGCAAACCTACCATCTATGTTCCCGGTGTGGACTTTGAATCCCTCTCAGGGGATTCGCTCGGTGAATACAAGTTCTTTAACCGATGCCAGATGTCTGCTAAGCGCCTGACCGTTATCTTTGAACCCGGCTTCCGCAAGCTTCAATGGGAATTGTGCGGTATCGGCGTACCCGAAGATGCCATGCAGCTTCCCACCCCTGTCCTCTCGCTGCCTGCCGCCGTGCAGGATAAAAACGATAAACTGGAACGTTGCTTTGCCCAAATTGCCCAAGCGATGCAGATGCTTGATGAATCATAATAGGAAGACGGCTCATTCCGAGCCGTCTTCTTTTTTTGCCTGAGGCGCCCCGGCTTTCTCATGCTCTTTAAACAGCCGGTCAAGGGACGGCCTGCTAATACGGTAGTCCCGCGCAATCTGCACCTTGCTCTTTTCGCCGCTCTGCCACATGGCATAAAGCTCGGCAACGTTGTCCAGCTGCCGTGGCTTACGCCCCTTATACTTGCCCTCGCGCTTGGCAATCTCGATGCCCTCGCGCTGGCGCTCCAAAAGATTCGTCCGTTCAAACTCGTTGATCGCGCCAACGATGGACAGGAACAGCCGCCCGGTCGGAGTCTCGGTGTTGACGCTCTCCTTCTCACTCACCAGATGCACCCGTTTCTTGTGCAGCAGCTCGACCAGATTCAGAAGGTCGGTCAGACTGCGCGAAATACGGCTGAGGTCATGGACATAAACCGTATCGCCCTCGCGGATGAAGTCCAGCATTTCCTGAAGCACAGGCCGGTCTAAATTTTTTCCGCTCTTCTTCTCAATGTAGATTTTCTCGACACCCAGTTTTTCCAGTGCTTCCACCTGCCGCGCCTCGTTCTGCTCCTCGGTCGAAACACGCACATAACCGATTTTCATGGTTTTCGCCCTCCTTGTAAATCTGATTTCTAGACATTGGTTTACATCTGTAAAATAATAGCGTTTTCAACTCTATTTTTACATTCTTTGCCGGTCTCACCACCCGTCACAATTGAGTGTACTCTATTTTGACACGAACGGGCACAGCAAAGCCGACCATCTAAAACTACACGCAAATGGTCAGCTATTTTCCAAATATCGCTCGCACAGTTTCCGCGCCCCGGACTCTCCCCCATAGCCAAGACGGAACGATACCGCCGCCCAGGGCAACCCGTCTATGTACCGCAGCCGAAACGCTCGCCGTGTCTGACTGTCTCCGATCTCATTGATCCAGGCCGCAATCTCCCGGAGTCGTTCCCGATACCGGACGGCCTGCTGGTCATCCTCAGCAAAAAGGGAATATGCCGCAAAAGTCTCCCGCCGTTTTGCGTCCTCTTCAATTTCCGCAATCAGGCTGCGTACCTGCCGCAAATCGTCTCGGTTCATTCTTCGCGTCCCTCCGTTTCTGCTGCTCAGATGTTAGACACCATTTCGTGCGAGATAGGGGCTGCTTGCCCCTCTCTTTTTCTGCCGTGCATATTTCGCCCAGTGTTCTTGTTCCATCACCCGACGCCGGTCTTTTTGCACCTTATCCCAATAGCGATCAAACGCCTTTTGATCGATGATTTTGCCAACCAGAATCTGATACCGCCCACAATCGGTATCGCGCCGATCGCGGTTTACCAGCTTCACGCCAGGCGGCACAATCAGATCGGCACTTTCTGCAACCCGTCGTTTCAGTGGTTCGGGCGGGCGTTTGAGATTGCTGCTCGTGTTGTACGACCGCTTATTTTTTGGCTTGCGTTCTTTGAGTAAATACTTGCAGGTATCCTCAAAATTGTCGGTCAACTCGCGCAGAGAGCGCACATCGACGCTGCCATACGGCCAGCCATCCCTCACCAGTGCCAAATCTCGCCCGGTTAGACCGGTCATAATCACATGATGGTGTAAACGGGTATCCGATCCATCACGCTTGTGCGTCTCGGTCACAAGTATGTATTTATATTCGCGTCCGGCCTTTTGGAACGCCCGCCGCATCCGCCGATGAAAACTTTTAAGCGCCTGCGCATCCTCTTTCTCATCCGGCTCGTGATCCCAGCCCAGCTCGACGAATAAATCACGCCCCGGCGTAAAATTCACGCTGACTAACTTCATCAGCTCAAATCTGCGGTTTAAGGCATTGATTTTCCGTTTGGCCTCACTGGTCACTTTACGCCGTTCTGCCCGCTCTCGTGGATTCTGACGGCGAATCACACCATAGCTATATTGATACGCGAGATACAGCTTCCCGCCGACTTCCTCTTTTCTACATTGCATAACATCACCTGCGCCAAAGCCGTGACGGTCTCCCCGTCACGGCTCTTTCTTTCTCTCTTACTTCCAAAACGGACGCATCGCTCGTTCGGCCTGCTCGATTTTACCGCGAAGCGCTGCGTTTTCGGCTTCCAGCGCGCGCACGCGCTCTTTTTTTCCTGCGATGATCATCCGGGCCGCGGCTACGGTCAACTTCAAAAATTCGTTCTCGCATCTGAGCTTTTTGCACTTGATCCTCATGTTTGACATTGCGAATCGCCCTCCCAAGCTTAAAATAACCCGCCTCATACAGCCCAGTGTACCGCCGCCGACCACAGCAAAGGCAGGTTTCCTTCTCTGTCTCTGTATGTAACCGCCGAAATGCTACCCGCATATCGAGCCGGTGAAAACACTGACCACAAAGCGCAGCAATCATGGGTTGCCACCTTCTTCCGTTCCGTCCTTGCCGTAAATCACGCCAGACGGCCCGGAATACTGATATTTACCGACATAGGTCTTGCGGTTGCAGTTCTCACAGGTTCCCTTCTGGCTATTATCTCCCGCCCGGGTGATCGGCCAGCCGCGCCCGGCGATCTGACAAAAACAGGTCGTACACAAGATAACTTCTACCATTATCGCGCCCCCTGAAACTTGGGCAGCAGCCGACGGTCTGCATCCTCCCGCATCCAACGAGCGGCCATCTTCTGACGTTCCCGCGCTCTGCGGCGCTTCCATGCCTCCGGGGTTCTCCGTTCCTGCTTTTTCATTTTCTCGGTCTCCCTTCCCTGTTCAAAATCACCGCGGCCTGCTGGCCGCAAAATTCCGGCGAATTCATGCAGCCGTCCTTGCACGTCCCGCCGTACTCCGGGTTTAAGCTGCAATCAGAGCAGCACACATACGCTTTCCGGCGCGTGCAGTAAAAGAGCTTGCAGCCATGTCTGCTATCATCCATTGGCTTTACCCTCATAATAACCGCTGGCGATTCTTTCCATGGTGCGCTCCATTTTGCGCTCTGCGGTATCCCGCACCTCGTCTTCACAATCCCACAGGATGCAAAGTTGATCTAGCATATTGTAAACGTCGGCCAGCTCCTCGATCCGTGCCGCACGCAGCGCCCGATCGGGTACGCTGTAATCACCAAGCAGCTCGGCAAGCTCGTCCATTTCCTCCTTGGTCTTTTGCTTCTGGGCATCCAAACCGAAATGCTTCGCCGCCGCGCACAGCCGGTCATAGTGACTGTTCTGGTATGCTTCCTGACTCATTGCATCGACTCCCCTTTCAGCGTCATAAACTGCCCGATCGTCGTCCGGAACTTCTCTGCCGTCTCCGGCTGTTCCTGGGCTAACGCTGCAAGCGCATTTTCAAGGCGACTTGTCATACTCTGCATATCCTCAAACAGCAAATTAACCTTCATCGCCAGCGGATTTCGAGCCTTGGCAAGCTTGCCCTCGGCGGCCTTCGCCTTTTCCTCGGCCTGTCTGACTGCCT